>NZ_DATBKY010000233.1:0-10510 GCF_036555685.1 Actinophytocola sp.
GTACTTCTTGCCTGATGTCGGCGCGACACCGGACGGCCTGACCAAGCCACGGTTTCATCCCTGATCGGGACGGATTGCGCCACCAGGTATTGATGGGACGTCGGCGGAGTCTATTGGTTGGACTTGCGACCTCCGCGAGGCGTCCCGCCAACTGGGCTTTCGACCTACTTTCGGCCCCCTGCCCATGATCGGTCCAGGGAATCGATCCAGCCGTACGAGCGCAGTACGCAAGAAACGTAGCCCCCACCCTCTCCGGGGGCACCCCTCGTGACCGTCAGTCTACCGGGGAGGGCTGACAAACAGGGTGGTCAGCCGCGTGCTGTGGACAACTGTGGCGGTTGTGGACAGGTCAGGCCCAGCCGGGCATCGGGTATGCCGACAGGAACTCCGAGACCTCCGCGGCGATCCTGTTGATCGCGGCATCGTCGCCCTCGTTGGCGGCCTGGATCGTGCGGTCCATCCACTCCGCGATCTGCGGCATCTGCTCCACGCCGAGGCCGCGGGTCGTGATGGCCGCCGCGCCGAGGCGGATGCCCGACGGGTCGAACGGCTTGCGCGGGTCGAACGGCACGGTGTTGTAGTTCAGCTCGATGCCCGCCCGGTCCAGCGCCTGCGCCGCCGGCTTGCCGCCGATGCCCTTGTTCGTCAGGTCGGCGAGGATCAGGTGGTTGTCCGTGCCACCCGACACGAGGTCGAAACCGCGTTCCAGCAAGGCGTCGGCGAGCGCCGAGGCGTTCGCCACCACGCCGGCCGCGTACTCGCGGAAGTCCGGCCGCGCGGCCTCGGCGAGCGCGACCGCGATGGCCGCCGTCGTGTGGTTGTGCGGGCCGCCCTGCAGACCCGGGAAGACCGCCTTGTCGATGGCCTTTGCGTGCTCGGCGTCCGACATCAGCATCGCGCCGCGCGGGCCGCGCAGGGTCTTGTGCGTGGTCGTCGAGATGACCTGCGCGTGGCCGACCGGCGACGGGTGCGCGCCGCCCGCGACCAGGCCCGCGATGTGCGCGATGTCGGCGACCAGCACCGCGTCGATCTCGCGGGCGATCTCCGCGAAGGCGGGGAAGTCGATGGTCCGCGGGATCGCGGTGCCACCACAGAAGATCAGCTTCGGCCGCTCGGCCAGCGCCAGCTCGCGCACCTCGTCCATGTCGACCCGGCCGGTGTCCTTGCGCACGCCGTACTGCACCGCACGGAACCACTTGCCCGTCGCGGACACGCTCCACCCGTGCGTCAGGTGGCCGCCGGCCGGCAGGGCCATCCCCATCACGGTGTCGCCGGGCTTCGCGAGCGCGAGGTAGACGGCGAGGTTCGCGGGCGAGCCGGAGTAGGTCTGCACGTTAGCGTGGTCGACGCCGAACACGGCCTTCGCCCGCTCGATCGCGAGCAGCTCCACCTTGTCGATGAGCTGCTGGCCCTCGTAGTACCGCTTGCCGGGGTAGCCCTCGGAATATTTGTTGGTCAGCACCGTGCCCGTCGCCTCGAGAACGGCGGTCGACACGTAGTTCTCCGACGCGATCAGCCGCACCTTCTCGAACTGCCGCCTGGCCTCGCCTTCGACGAGCTCAGCGAGCTCCGGGTCGGCCGCGGCCAGGTGCGGAATCGCCGGCTGGTGCATGGGGGGTGCCTCCATCGAGAACGCTGTCGGATCCGACCCACTGCACACTATCTGCCATCCGCCTGGAGATGTGCTCGCAGGCCACGCACCACCTGGGTGATCTCGTCGACCCCGCCGAGCTTGGCGCCGGACCACTCGTCCATCCGCGGCGGCCACCAGTACTCACGCGGCGTGCCCGGGTAGCGCGGGATGAGGTGCTGGTGGAGGTGGTCGACCTGGTGCCCGGCGACCATCGAGTACACGTGCTCGGCACCCGCGGCGCGCAGCGCGCGGCTGACCCGCGCGGCCCAGGTCCCGATCGCGGCGCCCTCGGCATCGGTGATGTCAGCGAGGCCGGGCGCGTGGCGACGCGGCTCGATGACGAGGTGTCCGAGGTAGACCGGCCCCGGCCCGCGCCCGGGCGCGCCGGGCAGCACGTGGGAGACGACGGCGAGCTCATCGCCGCCGACCGGGTCGAAGCCGGGGTCGCTTTGCTTGTCGCAAATGAAGCAGGACGCCATGTGGAAAACGTACGCGCTAGCGTGCCGATCGTGACGGAACCGGACTTCGTGCGGCGCACGCGGGAGTCGTACGACGCGACCGCGGACGACTTCGCGGTGTGGATCCGCGGCGAGCTCGCGGCCAAGCCGTTCGACCGGGCCGTGCTGGACGTGTTCGCCTCGCTCGTGTCCGGTCCGGTCGCGGACGTCGGCTGCGGGGTCGGCCGGATCACCGCAGCGCTGGCCGGCCTCGGGGTGGACGCGTTCGGTGTCGACCTGTCGCCGGGGATGGTGGCCGCGGCGCGGCGGGAGCATGCGGGCCTGCGGTTCGAGGTCGGCTCGATGCTGGCGCTGGACATCGCGTCCGGTTCGCTCGGCGGCCTCGTGGCGTGGTACTCGATCATCCACGTGCCCGACGACGAGTTGCCGGCCGTGCTCGCGGAGTTCCACCGGGTGCTCGCGCCGCGCGGCTACCTGCAGCTGGCGTTCCAGGTCGGTGACGAGCCAATGCACCTGACGTCCGCCGGCGGGCACGAGGTCTCGCTGGACTTCCACCGGCGGCAGCCCGCGCGGGTGGCGGAGTTGCTCGAGACGGCGGGTTTCGACGTGCGGGCGCAGCTGTGGCGCGCACGGGACGAAGAGGGCGAATTTCCCGAACGGACACCGCAGGCATACGTCCTCGCACGCAAGGATTTCGCAAAGCAACACGAAAGGTGATGCGGATCCCGCCTTGCGGCACTCCGCGTTGCGCTAGCGTTCGGGTTGTGAAGCGGCAATGACGGCCGACACATCTCCCGTTGGTCATACCGGGGTGCTGGTGGTCGGCACGAGGGGCGACGCCGGTCCCGGGGAGGTGCTGGTCAAGATTCGTGGTGGGTCGGAGGCGTTCCTGGCGTTCTCCGACGAGCCGCTTCCGAAGGGGACGACCGTCCTGGTCGTCGACACGCGTGGCGCGCGCACCGTCGGCGTCACGCCGTGGACGGATCCGTGGGGAGACCAATGATGTTCGGCTATCGCGTGCCCTCGCCCGACGAGGCGATGCTCATCTCGGGAGGGCGTAACAGGGCGGCAGGGGGTGCACCGTTCCGGGTCGTCACCGGACACGGCGCGTTCATCATGCCGTTCTTCCGGAAAGTCCGCTTCCTGTCTTTGAAGATGATCGAGGCGGAGGTGTCGGAGACCTGCGTGACCAAGCAGGCGATCGCGCTCAAGGTGCGCGCGGTCATCGCCTTCAAGGTCGGCAACGACACCGAGAGCATCGTCAACGCCGGTCAGCGTTTCCTGTCCGACCAGGGGCAGATGGCCGTCCTCACCGGACGGATCTTCTCCGGGCACCTGCGCTCGATCGTCGGCTCGATGACCGTCGAGGAGATCATCACCGAGCGCCAGAAGCTCGCGATGGAGGTGCTCGACGGGTCGGCCGTGGAGATGGCCCGCATCGGGCTCACGATCGACTCGCTGCAGATCCAGTCGATCGACGACATGGAGCTCGGCTACATCTCCGCGATGGCCGCGCCGCACAACGCCGCCATCCAGCGGGAGGCGCAGATCGCGCAGGCGAAGGCGGACCAGGAGGCGGCGGAGGCCGCGCAGGAGTCGGCCCGCCGGCAGGCGGAGTTCGCCCGGGAGACCGCGGTCGTGCAGGCCAAGTACCGGGCGGAGATCGACAAGGCGCAGGCCGAGGCGTCGCAGTCCGGCCCGCTCGCCGAGGCCACCGCGCAGCGGGAGGTCGTGGCAGCGCGCGCCGAGCTGGCGCTGCGTGAAGCGGACCTGCGGGAGAAGCAGCTGATCGCCGAGGTCGTGAAGCCGGCCGAGGCCGACGCGCAGCGCGTCCGCGTGCTCGCGAAGGCCGACGCGGAGGCGACGGAGATCCAGGCCGCGGCGGCCGCGTCGAACGACCGCGTCGCCCTGGACCGGCTCATCATCGAGCAGCTGCCGCAGATCGTGAAGGAGGCGGCGAGCGGCCTGCGTGGCGCGAACGTCAACGTGCTGAGCGGCGCCGACGGTCTCGGCGAGATGGCCGCCGGGCTGGTCGGCCAGGGCCTGTCCATCCTGGACTCGGTGAAGCGCGGACTGTCCCAGAAGGACGAGGAGCAGCTGAAGCAGGCGCCCCGCGGCGAGCTCGAGCCCTGATCACGCCGGCGGCCTGTGGTTCGGCCGGTGGCGGGTGCACCAGCGACGGGTGCGGCCGTTCGTGCGGTCCAGGAACGGTTCCGCGCACGTCTCGCAGCGCTTGAGCCTGCTCCAGCCGGCTACCGCGACGAGCGTCGCCAGGCCGCCCGCGGCCACGGCGAGCTCGTCCGCACGCCCGCCCGCGGCGACGTGGATCACCTGCCAGCCCTGGCGGGTGAGCGTCAGCCGCGGGCTGGTGCCGGCCAGTACGGTGTTGAGCCGCGCGGCCGCCAGCAGCTCGTCCGGCAGCGCGTACACCACTGTGGACAGTCCGGTCGCCAGCAGCCGCTCGGCCGCCGCGAGGGCGGGGTCGAGCGTGCGGAACGGCGGCACCGCGGCGGGTCGCATGTCAGTCCTCGATGGACACCCCCATCGAACGGGCGGTGCCGGCGACGATCCGCATCGCCGCCTCGATGTCGGTCGTGTTGAGATCGGGCAGTTTGCGTTCGGCGACCGTGCGCAGCTGGTCCCGGGTGAGCCGCCCGGCGCTGTTGTGGCCGGGCGCGGGC
Source organism: Actinophytocola sp. (assembly GCF_036555685.1). Taxonomy (GTDB): domain Bacteria; phylum Actinomycetota; class Actinomycetes; order Mycobacteriales; family Pseudonocardiaceae; genus Actinophytocola. The sequence continues at coordinate 4,773 of NZ_DATBKY010000233.1, forward strand.
GATCCCTTGCCGCCCAGCGCCTTGCGGATGAGGAACGCGGTCGGCGGCGTCTTGAGGCGCAGCTCGAACGTGCGGTCCTCGAAGACCGTGATCACGGCCGGCACGAGCTCGCCGCGCTGCCCGGCCGTGGCCGCGTCGTAGTCGCGCTTGACCTCGACCAGGTTCACGCCGGTCTGGCCGAGCATCTTGCCGAGGTCCATCATCGGCGCGTCGCCCGCGGTCATCTCGATCGTGACGCGGAACGCCTGCTTCTTCGGTGGCATGACGCCGACGCTATGGATTGACGTTACGTAAAACTCAAGCGCCATTCTCGCCGCGGATCGGTACCGTCCGGGGACATGCTGGACGGGGACATACGTGCCTACTACGACCGCGGCGGCGAGCGCACGCGGCTCGACGGTTCGCTGGAACTGTTGCGTACCAGGGTGTTGCTCGAACGCCTCCTGCCTCCCGCGCCCGCGTCGGTGCTCGACGTCGGCGGCGCCTTCGGCGTCTACGCCACGTGGCTCGCCGAGCGCGGTTACGACGTGAAGGTCGTCGACCCGGTGCCGCTGCACGTGGAGTCCGCGCGCGCCAACGGGATCGTGGCTGTCGAGGGCGACGCGCGTTCGCTTCCCGAAGGCGACGAGAGCAGGCACGCGGTGCTGCTGTTCGGCCCGCTCTACCACCTGCTCGACCGGGCCGACCGGGTGCGCGCGTACGCCGAGGCCCGGCGCGTGGTGCGGCCGGGCGGTGTGGTGCTGGGCGCGACGATCAGCCGCTGGGCCCCGTGTTACGAGGTACTGCTCAACGGGATGGCGGGGTCGCCGGAGTTCGTCGCCGCGATGCGCCGCAGCCTCGACACCGGCATCCGCCGGGACACGCTGCACCTGGGGGATGGCTTCACCACGGTGTACTTCCACCGGCCCGACGAGCTGCCGGGCGAGGTCGCGGACGCCGGCCTGCGCCTCGACGACCTGTACGCGGTCGAAGGCATGGCACAGTGGATGCCGGACCTGGCGACGTGTCTGTCCGATCCGGACGGTCGGGCGCTGGTGCTCGAGCTCGCCGCGCGCACCGAGCGGGAGCCGTCGACGCTGGGCGCGACCGCGCACGTCCTGGTCGCCGCGCACCGGTGATGTGCTGGACTGTCGGCATGATTCGTGAGGAAGCGCTGGCGGCGTTCGACGAGCAGCTGCGCAACACCGTCCGGCCGGGCCTGGGCGGCGGTCGGTTCGAGCGGGTGGGTGACGTGATCCGCTGCGTCAGCCCGACGCCGGACGGGTGGAACGGCGTGGACTGGTCGGACCTCGACGAGACGACCGCGGACGCGGCGATCGCCGAGCAGGTCGCGTACTTCGCGGGGCTGGGGCGCTCGTTCGAGTGGAAGTACTACACGCACGACAAGCCGGCGGACCTGCCCGACCGGCTGCGCGCGGCCGGCCTGGCGCCGGAGGCGGAAGAGGCGCTGATGGTCGCGGCGGTCGCGGACATCCCGCTGGACGCGCCGGTGCCGGAGGGCATCTCGCTGCGCAGCGTGTCCGACGCGGCGGGTCTCGAACTGGCGCGGCGCGTGCACGACGAGGTCTTCGGTTGCGACCACGGCCCGATGATCGCGGCGATGCACGCCCGGTTGCGCGAGTCACCGGACGCGCTGGCGGTGGTGCTCGCGCTGGCCGGCGACCGTCCGGTGTCGGCGTCGCGGGTCGACTTCCACGCGGGCACGGACTTCGCCAGCCTGTGGGGCGGCGGCACGCTGCCGGAGTGGCGCCGCCGGGGCATCTACCGCGCGATGGTCTGCCACCGCACGAAGCTCGCCGCCGAGCGCGGCTTCACCTACCTGCGCACGGACGCCCTGCCGACCAGCCGCCCGATCCTGGAGAAGCTGGGCTTCACCCGCATCAGCACGACGATCCCATTCGTACGCCGCTGACCCACCCCCGGAACGCTCGCGCGCGCGTGCAGAACACAAGAAACGTAAGCCCCCACCCTCTCCGGGGGCACCCCTCGTGACCGTCAGTTTACCGGGGAGGGCTGACAAAAGGGGTGGTCAGCCGCGTGCTGTGGACAACCACGGCGGTTGTGGACAGCTCACGCCTCGGCGATGCCCTCGCGGTGGCGGCGGGCCAGCTCGCGGTAGATGGTCGGGTTGCCGTCGACCCAGGCCTTCGCGTCGCCGGCGAGCGGGAGGAACCGTTTGGCCGGCGACCCGAACGCCACGCTCTCCGCCGGGACCGACGAGCCCGGCGTCACCGTCGAGCCCGCAGCCACCATCGCGCGCGGGCCGACCACCGCCCCGTCGAGCACAGTCGCGCTGTTGCCGATCAACGCCTCCGCGCCGATCGTGCAGTGGTGGATCATGCACAGGTGCCCGATCGTCGCTCCGGGCCCGACCTCGCAGACGCCCTCGCCCACGTGGATCACCGAGTTGTCCTGCACGTTGGCCCCCGCGCGGATCACGATCGCGCCGAAGTCGGCGCGGATGACCACGCCGTACCACACCGAAGCGTCCGCCTCGACGGTCACGTCGCCGACCAGCGTGGCCGTGGGCGCGATCCACGCGGACGGATGGACGACGGGGCTCTTGCCCTCGAACGCGAACAGCGGCATGCCTCAACCGTAGGTCAGGCCGCCGCGAACACCGCTTCGATGAGCGCCGACGAGCGCGGGTCGACCATCCCGCCGGGCAGCATCTGGTTCACCACGTACCCGAACGACACCCCGCGGGCCGGGTGCGCGAAGCCCACCGAGCCGCCCAGCCCGTAGTGTCCGAACGACCCGGCCCCGGCCATCGGCCGCAGCGGGTACGACAGCTGGAAGCCCAGCCCGAACCGGCTCTCCACGCCAAGCACCAGGTCCGTCCCCTCGGCCTGCGGCGTGGTCGCCGCCGCCAGCATGTCCGGCGACAGCAGCCGCACGCCGCCGACCTCGCCGAGGCACGCGGCGTACATCGTGGACAGTGCCCGGGCCGTGGCCATGCCGTTGGCCGCGGGCATCTGCGCGGTCCACGCGGCCGGGTCGTTCATCGAGGCGAGCAGGCCGTTCGGGACGAAGAACGCGCGGTGCGCGAGCTGCGTCGGATCGAGCATCAGCGCGGTCAGCGGGTCCGGCGGCGTGCCCGGCGCGGGCGGCGCGGCCGGGATCAGCGGCGCCACCCGGCCGAACTCCGCCTCTGGCAGGCCGACGAAGAAGTCGACACCGAGCGGGTCGGCGACCTCCTTGCGCAGGATCTCCCCCGGCGTCACGCCGGTCACCCGCGCCAGGACCTCACCGATCAGCCAGCCGTAGGTCATCGCGTGGTAGCCGTGCGCGGTGCCCGGCTCCCACGCCGGCCGCTGTGCCGCGAGTGCCTCGACCATCGGCGTCCACTTGTACACCTCGGCCATCGGGATGACCGGGTCGACGTACGGCAGGCCGACCTGGTGGCTCAGGAGCCAGCGGACCGGCACCTCCGCCTTGCCCGCGGCGGCGAACTCCGGCCAGTACGCGGCGACCGGCGCGTCGAGGTCCAGCTCGCCCCGCTCGACGAGGCGCAGCGCGCAGATCGCCATCGCGCCCTTCGTCGCGGAGGCCACCATCTGCAGCGTCTGCCGCGTGTACGGTTCGCCGCCGGGCGCGACGACCCCGCCGACCAGGTCGACGACCTCACGGCCGCCGACCCACACGCTGCACGCCGCGCCGACCTCGCCGCGCTCGGCGAAGTTCGCCTCGAACACCTCGCGCACGCGCTCGAACCCGGGGGCGACCGTGCCGTTCACCTCGACCATGCCCGCAGACTAACCGGCCCGGCGCACGAGCTCCCGGACCAGCGAGGCGACCTCGTCCGGCGCGAGCTCCATCGCGCTCTCGTTGACGCTGACCTCGAACTTGCAGCGGCCCGGCAGGGTGTCGGACTGGATCCGGCCGAACAACTGCACGCCCCGCGCTGCGATCAGCTCCTTGCCGGCGCGCTCCGCGTCCTCCGGTGCGACATCGAGGTGGACGTGGAACAGCGGCGTCTGCGGCGGGTCGGGCCGAACCGTGACGACGCCGTCCTCGGCAAGCGCGCGGGCGATGGCGACCGCGTGGTCGCGGAAGGCCGGCATCCGTTGCGGGAGCGTCTCGAGGCCCATGAGCGCGGCGGCCGCGAGCGGCCAGGCGTCCGGAATCCCGCCACCGAGCCGCTGCCGCCAGACGCCGGCCTCGGCTGCGACGTCCTCGGGCCCGGCCAGCACCGCGCCCCGCACCCCGCGGAGTCCTTTGTAGAGCGACGTGTAGACGGTGTCGAACTGGCCGGCGATCTCGGCGTGCGGGCGATCGTAGAACGGCTGGGCCTCCCAGATGCGGGCGCCGTCGAGGTGCGCCGCGGCGCCCTGGTCGTGTGCCCAACTCGTCTGTGAGACGAGGTCGTCCCACTCGGGCAGCAGGCCGCCGATCTCCCGTTGCGGCAGCTCGATCAGCAGCGCGGCGGGCCGCTCGCCGGTTTCTTTCAGCGCGTCGAGGGTGAGCAGCCGGTGCCGGTCGCCGGCGGGGAGGAAGCGCAGGCCGTGCACGGCGGCGTAGCCGCGCTCCTCCCACAGGTCCAGGTGGGTCAGCGGGTGCGCGACGAACGCGCGGCGGCCGGTTCGCTCGGCGTGGATGCGCAGTGCGACCTGCTGGGCCATGGTGCCGCTGGGGAAGAACAGGGCGCGTGGCTTGCCGAGGACGTCGGCGAGCTTTCGCTCGAGTTGCGCCGTCACGGAGTCGTCGCCGCGGGCCACGGCGTCTTCGGGGAGCCATTTCGCCAGGTCGCGCAGCAGGGCGGCCGGCCGCCGGTGGGCGTAGTCGACCAGGGAACGGCGGATCTCCTCATCGCTCATGCCGACCAGTCTGGCCGGACTGTCGAGCGCGCGGCGCCGGCGGAGCCGCGTGGGTGGGCAGTGCGGACGGGCAGTGGCTGCCTGCGAAGGAGGCGGCGCACCTCGGCGAGGGCGAGCTCGCGCTGACGCCGAGCGCGATCACCGGTTCCCCGGACGCGCGTCACCTACGGTTCAAGATCAGCTCATCGAGCGTGACGTCGGCGAGCGAGTCGAGGACCTGATCGGCGGCGTCGAGCGGCAGGCCGGCGGTGACCTCGTTGGGCACGGCGACGCAGCGCACCCCGGCCGCCTTGGCCGCCGCGACGCCGACGGGCGAGTCCTCGAAGGCGAGCGCGTCCGCGGCCCGCACGCCGAGCGCGTCGATGGCCTTGAGGTAGCCGTCGGGCGAAGGCTTGCCTGCCTCGGAGACGATGGCGGCGAAGAGGTCGCGATCGAGCCCGGTGTTCTCCAGCTGCTCGTCGATCCATGGCCCGGGCGCCCCCGCCACGATGGCGCACGGCAGCCCGAGTTCGCGAGCCCGGTTGAGGTGCTCCCGCACCCCAGGCCGAGCGACGATCAACCCGGCACGGTGCGCCAGCCGCTTCGGCTCGAGGTCGTCCCAGTCCAGGGTGCGCCCAAGGGCGTCTTCGAGCTGGGCGACGGGCATGCATGGCCGACCGGCGGCCACCTCGCCCATCCAGTGCTCGGTGTCGAGCGCCTGCCCGAACCGCTCGAAGAGCGCCCGCCACGACGCGAGCCCGGCGACCTCACTGTCGACCAGCAACCCGTCGAAGCCGTACAACAACGCTCGCATATCCCTCAACGGTAAAGAACCAGGCTCAAGACCGGCTCAAGACAAAGACCGGGCCCACGTGCGATCACGTGGACCCGGCCGAGTGGAGCCGCCTGTCGGAATCGAACCGACGACCTGCTCATTACGAG
>NZ_DATBKY010000234.1:0-21865 GCF_036555685.1 Actinophytocola sp.
CACAACGCGGACCGGGCCTCGCCCAGCTGTGCCAGCATCCGGGCCGTCTCCTTCGAGTCGACCGCGGCCAGCAGCTGCGAGGCCTGCTCGAGTGCCTCGCGGGCCTGCGGCACCCGGCCGCCGGTCTCGTGCACTTCGGACAGCAGGATCAAGGTCTTGGCGAGCCACACGCACGAACCGAGGCTCGTGAACGTCTCCTTCGCCCGGGCCAGATGCGCCGCGGCCGCGTCGGTGTTCCCCCGTGTCACGGCGATCTCGCCGAGGGCGTGCAGGGCCTGGCCCTCGATCAGCCGGTCCCCCACGCGCTCGGCGATCGACACCGCGTGCGCGAGCGTCGCCTCGGCGGTGTCCAGCCTTCCCTCGCGCCGCCGGACGATGCCCAGCCCGTAGAGCGCGTGTGCCTCGCCGGTCCGGTCGCCGATGTCCCGGACCGTGCAGAGCACGTTGTGCAGAGCCTGCCTGGCCTGCAGCACCTGGCCGGTCTGCAGGTACAGCTCGGCGAACCGGCTGACCACCTGGGTCTCGCCACGGACGTAGTGCACCTGCCGGCACAGCGCCAGCGCCTGCGCGAGCATCCGCTCCGCCTCGTCGAAGTCGCCCTCGTCGATGCGGAACTTCGCGAGGCTGCGCAGGATGTTGGCCTCGCCGATGACGTCGCCGACCGCGCGCATCTTGGTGAGCGCGCCCTCGTACTTCGCGAGCATGGTGTCGAACCGGCCGCGCAGCCGGTCCACGAACGCGGCGTTGCGCAGCACCAGCGCCTGGCCGTGCTCGTTGCCGTCCGCCTCGAACCGCTCCAGCGCCGCCGCGAAGCAGTCCTCGGCCTCCTCGATGCGCTTCTGGGACATGTGCAGCGTGCCGAGCGAGTACAGCATCGCCGCGCAGCCGGTGCCGTTGCCGGCCCGCTCGCTGACCTTGAGCGCCAGCTCGGCCGTCTCCCGCCAGTCGTCCAGGTAGCCGCGGACCTCGAACAGGCTCACCGAGGTCAGCGCCAGGTCCCAGCACAGCTCGTCCATGCCGGCGGCGGCCGCCTGCCGGACCGCCGAGACCAGCGCGACGCGCTCGTTCTCCAGCCAGTCCATCGGGTTGTCGACGAGGTCCTCGTCCGGCCACTCGGCCACGTGCCGGCGCGGCGCGCTGCCATGCAGGATCGTGTAGTCGCCGCCGTACTCCATCCGGTGCGCCTTCTCGGCGAGCGCGAGCCAGCCGCCGAGCACCCGGCCGAGCGCGTCCTGCCGCTCGCCCTCGGTCTCCGTCTGCATCAGCTGCTCGAGGGCGTAGACCCGGATGAGGTCGTGGAAGCGGTAGCGCAGCTGCCGGTTCTGGCTCTGCACGGGGTCCAGCATCTGTGCGTCGACGAGCCGCTCGAGGAGGTCCTCGGCCTCGACCAGGTCGGTGTCCAGCAGCGCCGCGGCGGTCCAGCCGGGGAAGTCGGCGATCCGCAGCAGGGCGAGCAGCCGGAACAGCCGCTGCGTCTGCTCGGGCAGGCTGCGGTAGGTCAGCGCGATGCTGGACCGCAGCTCGAGGCCGCGGTGGCTCAGCTCGTCGAGCCGGCGGACCTCGTTCTTCAGCCGCCGGGCGAGCTCGCCGATCGGCCAGTGTGGCCGCGACGCCAGCCGCGCGCCGGCGATGCGCAGCGCGAGCGGCACGCCGCCGCAGTACTTCACGAGCTCGGCGGTGCACTCCGGCTCGGCCGCCAGCCGCCTGCCGCCGACGATCTTGGCCAGGAGCTCGGTCGACGTCTGGTCGTCGAACGCCTCCAGGCCCAGCCAGTGCGCGCCGGGCAGCCCGGACAGCCGGACGCGGCTGGTCACGATGACCGCGCAGCTCGGGCTGCCGGGCAGCAGCGGGATCACCTGCTCCTCGCTGGTCACCCCGTCGAGGACGAGCAGCAGCCGCCGGCTCGCCAGCCGGCTGCGGAACATCTCGGCCCGCTCGTCGGTGTCCTCGGGGATGGCCGGGCCGCTCACCCCGAGCGCGCGCAGGATCCGGGCGAGCAGGGCGGCCGCGGTGTCGACGCCGACCGAGCCCTGCAGGTCCACGTAGAGGTGGCCGTCGGGGAACTCGTCGCCGAGCTCGTGGGCGACGCGCAGCGCGAGGGTGGACTTGCCGATCCCGCCGCGGCCGGAGACACCGATGACCGGCACCGCGTACCGGGAGGTCTCCTGCTGCTCGGAGAGAACCCGGCGGATCTCGGCGATGTGGTCGGCGCGGCCGATGAAGTCGGCGATGCTCGTGGGCAGCTGGCGCGGGCTCGCCTGCCGCGGCTCGGCGTCCGCCGTCAGGCCCTTGTCGGCGGCCGGCAGGTCCAGCTGCGAGTCGCGGTTGAGCACCGCGCGCTCGAGGTCGCGCAGCTCCTGCCCGGGCTCGATGCCGACCTCGTCGATCAGGATCGCCCGCGCCTTGCGGCAGACCTCGAGCGCCTCGGCCTGGCGTCCGGACCGGTACAGCGCGAGCATCAGGAAGCCGTACAGCCGCTCCCGCAACGGATGCTCGACGCACAGCGCGCGCAGCTCGCCGCTGATCTCCTCGTGCCGGCCGAGCTCGAGGTCCAGCCGCAGCCGTTCCTCGATGGCGTTCAGCCGGGCGTCCTCGAGCAGCGCCGCGCCCTGCCGCACCAGGTTGCTCTGGATGCCGTCGAAGGCCGGGCCGCGCCAGAGGGCCAGCGCCGTGCGCAGCGTGGCGGCCGCGTCCTCGACCCGCCTGGCCGCGCCCTGCTCGTGTGCCTTGACGACGAGCTTGGCGAACTCCTCCGAGTCGAGGTCGGGCGCGGACAGGCTCAGCAGGTAACCCGAGGAGCGCGTCTTGATGGCGTCGACCATCCCGGCGTCGCCGAGAAGCTTGCGCAGTCCCGAGATGCAGCTCTGGATCTGCCCCCGCGCGGTCGACGGCGGGTCCTCGCCCCACGCCGCGTCCATCAGCTGCTCGACGGAGGTCACGCGGTTCGCCTTCAGGGCGAGCGTGGCCAGCACGATGTGCTCTCGTGGCCCGCCGATCTTGAACGATCGCCGGCCGGCTACGAGCTCAAGCGGGCCAAGGACCCGTAATCCCAACTGAGCCCCCTCCTTCGAGACCCCGCCAGCCGCGGCGTCGTCGCAGGGGCGGCCCCGCACTGGTGTGAATAGCACGCTAGCACGATTCGTTCACTTGAGAAGATCAAAACTTGCATTCCCGAAAGCGAAGCCACAGAGGACAGTGGTTGAAGAGTCAACCCAGATGGATACCGCAATTCGTTGCGGCGAAAAACAATTGGCCGTGCAGGTTGCCTACCACGAACATACCGCACGACCCATTTAGTCCACAATAGACAACCTGACGAGGAGCTGAACTCCCAGCTACGACCGCCTGCCGACCACCTGCCGACCACCGCAAACGCCTGTGCGCCAATAGTTGTCGCCGCAACCGCACCGCCGGCGCCGCCGGGTTCCCGGCTGGTCGCGGCACAGCCGCGACCAGCTCGGTGGCTACGGAGTCGTTGCGCCCGAACACAACCAGGCAGCCACGCTCTGTTCATCGTGCTCTGCTCATCGTCCAGTCCGACATCGTCGTCCCGTCCGAGGCTGTGTCCATGGTGACCGGCTCCGCACCGCGTCCCCGGCCCGCCCGCGCCCGCCCGCCCGCACCCGCCCACGCCGTCCGGCGGGGGAACCCGGTCGGCGTAGTTCGAGTGGCCCGAACAGCGCATCGGCACGCCCGTCCGGGGCGTCGCGCTCCCCGCCCGTCCATTGGTCACGCTCGGGTGCGGCCGGCGCGGCGTGGCGGCGTGGTGCTGCATTCTCACCGGAGAAATCACGGTATTTGCCGGTCAGCCGCTGGCAGCTAGTTGTCGGCAGGTATTCACCACTGCCGGATAAACGCGCCGCGTTGTTAACCTTGCGACGGCTTTTGAAACGCAGCGCAGGCGAATCGAAACTGCTGCGCACAGCCCTATGTTCCCATTCCGACCTAGGAGGTGACGCATTGCTGGAAGCAATCGAGCTCACCAAACGCTACGGATCGGTGCAGGCGCTCGACGGATTCAGCCTGCGCGTCGACGCCGGTGAAATTGTCGGGCTCGTCGGCCACAACGGCGCCGGCAAGACGACCTTCATCGAAATGGCCGCGGGCCTCGTCCGGCCGGACACCGGCACGATGCGCATCGACGGTGCCGAGGCCGGCCGTGCGCGCAACCGCATCGGCATCGCCCCGCAGCACATCGCGCTGTACCGGTGGACGACCGTGCGCGAGCACCTGGAGCTGTTCGGCGGGCTCGCCGGCATGGGCCGGGCCGAGCTGAGCACCGCGATCGACGAGCTGGTGGCGGCGCTGCGACTGGGCGAGTTCATCGACCGGCGGGCCGGGTTCCTCTCCGGCGGGCAGCAGCGGCGCACCCAGGCCGCGGCCGCCCTCATCCACCGGCCGGCCGTGCTGCTGCTGGACGAGCCCACCGCGGGCGCCGACCCGCAGACCCGGGAGGCGCTGCTGGACGTCGTCAAGCAGCGCGCGGGCGAGGGTGCGGCGGTCATCTACACGACCCACTACCTCCCCGAGCTGGCGGACCTGCAGGCGACCATCGCGGTGGCGCGCAGCGGCCGGATCATCGCCCGGGGCACCACGGCCGAGCTGCTCGACGGGCTGCCCGGCGAGGTGTGCGTGTCCTTCGGCGACGAGGAGATCCGCACCACGACCACGGACCCGACGACGACGCTGATCGAGCTGCTGAACCGGGCCGACCGGCCGGTGAAGGCGATCGACCTGCGCAACCCCTCACTCGACGATCTCTACCGGTCTCTGGCGGTTACCGATGTCCGTTGACGCGTCCCCCCGCTCGCCCCTCGCCTCCTCCGTCGCCACGGCGCACCGGATCGGCGTCCTGGTCCGGCACAACATCCGCTGGCGGCTGCGCGACCCGGGCCAGGTCATCAGCTACATCGTCCTGCCGATGATCATCATGCTCGTGTTCAAGCCGATCTACGTGCGCGCGTTCGACACCGGCTCGATGTCGGGGATCCTGCACGCCGTCACCGGCCCGCTGGTCATGTTCTCCGTCTTCACGCTGACCATCGTCGGCAACTCGATCCTGCTCGAGCGGGAGTGGCGTACCTGGGACCGGCTGCGTACCAGCTCGGCGTCGATCACCGAGCTGCTGCTCGGCAAGGTGGTGCCGGTCTTCGCGATCCTCCTGGTGCAGCAGCTGGTCCTGCTCGTGTACGGCTGCCTGGTGATCGGCCTGCCGTTCCCGCGCTCGGCCGGGCTGGTCGTGCTCGCGGTGGTGGTGTGGGTGTTCACGCTGATCGCGATCGGCGCCGCGATGGCCACGATCCTGCGCAGCCACTCCGAACTGGGCCTCGTGTCCGACCTCGGCGCGATCACCCTCAGCGCGGTCGGCGGCGCGCTCGTGCCGGTCGCGATCATGCCCGGCTGGGCACAGGTGGTCGCCCACTTCTCGCCCGGCTACTGGGCGCTCACGATGCTGCAGGCGGCCGTCCGCGGTGACGCGCTCGCCGCGTTCGGGCCGGCGCTCGTCCTGCTCGGGATCGGCTTCGCCGCAGGCGGTTTCGCGGTGTGGCGCATGGCTCGCGGCTGGGGCCGCAGCGACCTGCTCTGACCGTCGTCGACCTGGCGGCGAATCTGGCGGCAATTCTCGCGCAATTCTCGCGCAATTCTCGACCTGGAGGACACATGGCGGGCAGCGAGTACGACTCCGCGATCGCCCTGATCGGAATGTCGGGACGCTTTCCTGGCGCGGACAGCGTCGGAGAGCTGTGGCGCAACCTGCTCGCCGGCGTCAAGGGCCTGCGGGAGATCACCGACGAGGAGCTGGCCGACGCCGGGGTGGACCCGGGGCAGCTCGCCGACCCGAACTACGTCCGGGTGGGCGGCCCGCTCAAGCAGGTGGACATGTTCGACGCCGCCGTGTTCGGGTTCAGCCCGCGCGAGGCCGAGACGATGGAGCCGCAGCACCGGCTGTTCCTGGAGTGCTCGTGGGAGGCGCTGGAGGGCGCCGGCTACTGCCCCACGGACGTGCCGGGTCACGTCGGGGTGTTCGGCGGCAGCGGGTTCCCCCACTACATGATCCACAACGTCCGCAACGTGGCGACCGAGCCGGGCGGCGAGCTGCTGCTCGGTGTCGGCAACGAGCGCGACTCGCTGACCACCCTGGTCTCCTACAAGCTCGGCCTGCGCGGTCCCGGCGTGACCGTGCAGAGCTTCTGCTCCACCTCGCTCGTCGCCGTGCACCTGGCGTGCCAGAGCCTGCTGACCTACGACTGCGACATCGCGCTCGCGGGCGGCGCGTTCGTACCACTCCCCCAGCCGGCCGGCTACCTGTTCGAGCAGGGCGGCATCGTGTCCGACGACGGGCAGGTGCGCAGCTTCGACGCGAGCGCGGGCGGAACCGTGATGGGCAGCGGCGTCGGCGTGGTCGCGCTGAAGCGGATGTCCGAGGCGCTGGCCGACGGCGACGTGATCCACGCGGTCATCCTCGGCTCGGCGGCCAACAACGACGGCCGGCTGCGTGCCGGGTTCACCGCGCCCGGAGTGGACGGTCAGGCCGACGTGATCGAGACCGCGCTCAGCGTCGCGGGCGTCAAGCCGGACACCGTCGGCTACGTCGAGTGCCACGCGACCGGCACGATGCTCGGCGACTCGATCGAGCTCGCCGCGATGAACCGGGTCTTCACGCAGACACCGGAGACGCCGTGCGTGCTCGGCTCGCTCAAGCCCAGCATCGGCCACCTCGACCGCGCGTCCGGCGTGGCCGGGCTCATGCGTGCCGCGCTCGCGCTGGAGAACGAGACCCTGCCCGGCGTCCCGCACTACGAGTCGCCGAACCCGGCACTCGCCACCGCCGCGGACCGGTTCGCCGTGCGCACCGAGCACCAGCCCTGGCCCGCCGGACCGCACCCGCGCCGCGCCGGCGTCAGCTCGTTCGGGCTCGGCGGCACGAACGCGCACGTCGTCCTCGAGCAGGCACCGGCACCGGACGGCCGGCCGGCGCGCCCCGGCCCGTACCTGCTGACCTGGTCGGCCGCCGACGAGAAGGCACGCACCGAGCTCACCGAGCGGTTGCGCACGTACCTGACCGACAACCCCGGGGCCGACCTCGCGGACGTCTCCTACACGTTGCAGGTCTCCCGCGGCGGCTTCGCGCTCCGGCGCGCGGTGGTCTGCCGCGACCACGCGGACGCGGTCGCCGCGCTCGCCGACCCGCGGCGCTGGATCGACGGCACCACCACCAAGCGCAACCCGCAGGTCCGGCCGGCGCCCGGAGTTCCCGCCGCACTGGCCGAGCGGCTGACCGAGCTCGGCGTGCGGCTGACCGACGACGAGTCCGCGGCGCAGGTCGTCGCCGGGCCGGAGGGTGACACGCCGGCGGCCGAGTGGCTGCTCGCCACGCTCGCGCGGCTGTGGCAGGCCGGCTGCACGATCGACTGGGCCCGGCTGCACGACGGCGCCGGCCGGCGGGTCGAGCTGCCCACGTACCCGTGGCAGCGCCGCCGCTTCTGGGTCAAGGCCGACCTGACCACCGAGGCGCCCGCGCCGGCCGGCAAGAACTTCGACCGGGCACAGTGGACACACCTGCCGACGTGGCGCCGACGCCCGCTCCCATTATCCGATGTGGACGAACAGCTGCGCGCGGCCGGCCCGTGGCTGGTGTTCAGCGGCGACGAGCGCGGCGAGGCGATCGTGGCCCGGCTGCAGGAGGCAGGCGCCGAGGTCGCGGCCGTGCGCCCGGGCGAGGAGTTCGGCCAGGACGACATGGGCGACTTCACCGTCCGCGCCGGCGAGGCCGACGACCTCGCCGAGGTGGTGTACTCGCTGCTCGTCACCCCGCGCACGATCGTGCACGGCTTCAGCCTCGCGAGCCCAGAGGCCGGCAACACGGGCAGCGACACGGGCAGCGACACGGGCAGCGACACCGGCACCGACCCCATCGCCCACTTCGACGCCGAGCAGGACCGCGGCTTCTACTCCGCGCTCGGCCTGTCGCGGCACCTGCTCGACGACACCGGGGTCGCCCCGCCGATCGAGTTCGTCGTCCTCACGTCGGGCACCACCGGGCTGACCGGCGCCGAGGTGCGCCACCCGGAGCACGCGACGCTGGCCGCGGTCGGCGCGACGCTGTCGCAGGAGAACCCGCGGCTGCGGGCCCGGCACATCGACGCGGACGAGGTCCCGGCAGCCGGCGGAACAGCGGACGCCGGCGCGCTGCACCGGTTCGCCACCACGGTGCTCGCCGCGTCCGTGTGCCCGCACGAGGGCCCGGTGCTGGTGCGTGGCGGCGAGACCTGGCTGCGTGCCTACGACAAGTTCCCGCTCGAGGCGCCGACGGGTGCGCGGGCACCGTTCCGTCCGGACGACACCGTGCTGATCACCGGCGGGCTCGGCGACATCGGGCTGACGCTCGCGCGCCACCTGGCCGACCGCTACGGCTGCCGGCTCGTGCTGACCGGCCGCTCGCCGCTGCCGCCGCGCGCGGAGTGGGACGGCTTCCTCGCCGCGGTGCCCGACGGCGGTGAGCGCACCGCCCGGCACATCCGCAACATCCGCGACCTGGAGGAGCGCGGCGCGACCGTGCTCGCGATGTCCGCGGACGTGGCGGACGTGGCGCAGATGCGCGCGGTCGTCGACGCGGCGGTCGAGCGCTTCGGCGGCATCGACGTGGCGGTGCACGGCGCCGGCGTGCAGGACAGCCGGTTCTTCAACTTCGCGCACCTGCTCGACCGCGAGCAGTGCGACGCGCACCTGGCCGCCAAGATCCGCGGTTTCCACGTGCTGCAGGAGGTCCTGGCCGGACACTGCCCGGACCGGCGGATCACGCTGTCGTCGCTCGCGGCGGTGCTCGGCGGCATGACGCTCGCGCCGTACGCGGCCGCGAACGCCGGCCTCGACGCGTACCTCCGCGTCGCCCGCACGCGCGGCGAGGGCCGCTGGGTGACCGTCGACTGGGACACGTGGAACGTCGACGCCGAGCGGCTCGACACGCACGGGCCGACCGTGCACGACTTCGCCATGGTGCCCGAGGAGGCCGTCGACATCTTCGAGCGCACGCTCGCGGCCGGCGACCGGACCGGGCACATCGTGATCTCCACGGGTTCGCTCGAAGCACGCGTCGCGCAGTGGGTGATCGGCGACGTGACGGCGGGCGACGAGGCGTCCGACGCGGACGAACGGCACCCGCGGCCCAACCTGAACGTGGCGTTCGAGCCGCCGGCCGAGGGCACCGAGGCGACGCTCGCGGAGATCTGGTCGGCCGTGCTCGGGATCGAGCCGGTCGGCGCGGACGACAACTTCTTCGAGCTGGGCGGCCACTCGCTCGTCGCGATCAAGCTCACGACCCGGATCCGCAAGGCGATGCAGACGTCCATACCCGTCACCGCCCTGCTGGAGTACCCGACGGTGCGCCAGCTCGCGGCCCTGATCGAGGAAGGTGCCTGAGCCCATGAAACCGCCCGAGCACGTCCGGACCGCGCAGGCGTTCGTCCGCCGGGAGCTGATCGGCCAGGAGGCGTCGCTGGACTCCCTCGCCTCCCTCACCGATGCGCCGCTGCCGCTGTACTCGCGGTTCGCGGACACGGGCCTGGCGAACTGGTGGCTGCCTTCTTCGTACGGTGGCCTGGGGCTCGGTCTGACCGACAGCGTGCGGCTGGTGTCCGAGCTGGCCTACGGCGATGCCGGTGTGGCGTTCACGCTGTTCATCCCGGTGCTCACCACGAGCATGGTCAACTGGTACGCCTCCGACGAGCTCAAGGAGCGCTACCTCAAGCGAATGGTGGCGGAGAACGGGTTCTGCGCGACGCTCGGCAGCGAGCACGCGGCGGGCAGCGAGCTGGCCCGGATCACGACGACCGTGCGGCGCTCCGGGGACACGCTGGTCCTCAACGGACAGAAGGCGTTCTCGACGGACACGGACTTCGGCCAGTTCCTGGTGGTGATCGCCCGCGTCGAGGACGACCCGTCCGGGTTCCTGGCCGTGCTGGTGCCACGGGACACCCCGGGCATCACGATCGACAAGCGGTGGGACGTGATCGGCCTGCGCTCGTCGGCGACGTACCAGGTGACGCTGTCCGACTGCCGCGTGCCGGCCGCCAATGCCTTGCGCGGCAACGGCCTGCGGCTGCTGGAGGTCGGCCTGAACGCGAGCCGGATCCTGATCGCCACCACCGCGCTCGGCATCGCCCGGCGGGTGCGCGACCTGTGCATGGACTACGGGAAGACCAAGCAGGTCAAGGGTTCGCCGCTGGCGAGCAACCCGGTGTTCGCGGCGAAGCTCGGCCAGATGGAGATGCAGATCGACGTCATGGCGAACCAGTGCCTGGCCGCGGCGCGCGAGTACGACGAGATCGCCGCGCGCCCGGACGCCGGCGAGGAGTTCCTGCGCGTCGGCACGCTGAAGTCCGCGCTGACGACGAAGATGTTCTGCGGCCAGGCGGGCTGGGACATAGCGTCGGTGGGTTCGGAGATGTTCGGCGGCTTCGGCTACACGAACGAGTCGGTCATCGGCAAGCTCGTGCGCGACGTCCGCTACGTCTCGATCGTCGAGGGCGGCGACGACGTGCTGCGGGACCTGGTGTTCAGCCGCTACGTCGTCCCGGTGTCCAAGCGCTCGTAGCGCTCGCAGCTTCGGTTCCAGGCGGCCTACCGTCGTCGACCGCTCCAAGGCGTCGGTCGACGGCTGGCCGCGGGCCGCAGCGGTGCAAGGCAGCCGCGGCCACTGCATCGGCCTTGCCGCCGACGTCGCCCAGCTGAGTGCGGTTGTCACCTGCCTCGCCCCGAGCTGCTCACCAGGATCTCGCCTCGCCGGCGGCTGACCTGAGACGCCCGGGAAGGAACCCTGTCGAGCCGGAGCGGCTCACGCCCGCGAAGGCCCGCGCGGGTTTCGAACCTCCGCACAAAGGCCCTTCTCCAGCGGGTGCACCAACTCCACGACGTGTGACGTGTCCGGCACGGCATACAAACGCCCGACCCACCACAAAGCCACTGCGAACAGGTTGGAGATCAGGCCAAGCCTGGAACGAGAAAAGTGGCCAAAAGCATGCGGCCTCGAAATCGAGATTGGCGGCGCTCTACATCACCCAAACGTGTGTTCGAAAACCGTCGTGGTCGTGGGTAATATAGAGATATGGCCACCACCGGAGAACCCGACCAGGAACTCCCGGCCGCACTACTGGCGAAAATGACGACCTACCGCAAACTTTATGCCGACATCCTGGACGTGGTCGCCGAGATGGACCGGGCCGGAGTGGCGAACCGGGTCGGCTACCCGAGCCTGCCCGCGTTCCTGAGCCACCTGCTGCACCTGAACACGACCGATGCCGGCCGGATGGTGGCCCAATCCGCCCAGGTCACCCAGACCGTGACCCCCACCGGCCACGTCCGTCCCGCACCCTGCCCCACGGTGCGGCAGGTACTGCACAAAGGGCGAGCTGGACCCGCGGCATGTCGATGCCGTGCTCGGCACGCTGGATCGGTTGCCCGGGTGGGCCACCGTGGAACACCGCGAACTGCTCGAGTCGACCCTGGCCGAGACCGCACGTATCGAGACACCACGAACAGTGCGTGAGCACGGCCGCATCCTGCTCGACCGCATCGACCAGGACGGCCCCGCACCGCACGACGACCAGCCGGCCGAGACCGGGAACCTGCTGCGGTACCAGCCCCTACCCGGCGGGGGCATGCGCCTCCGCGGCCAACTCGACGCCGAAACCGCCGGCACCCTGCACGCGCTACTCGGCCCCCTCGCCAAACCCCAACCTCAACCCCGTGGCGAGGGGATACCGGACCCACGCACCCCCGAACAACGCGACGGCGACGGGCTCGCCGCGATCATCCACCTCGCCGCTACCAGCGGCCGCGCCCCCACCCGCGGCGGCGTGAAACCACACCTCACGGTAACCCTGGACTACCAGGTACTCGCCGAGCAGACCGGCACCGCCACTCTCGACGACGGCACCACCCTGCCCGCCGCCACCGCCCGCCGACTGGCCTGCGACGCCCACCTCATCCCCATCGTCCTCGGCACCAACAGCACGCCCCTCGATCTCGGACGGACACAGCGCCTCGTCCAGCCCCACCAACGCAACGCACTCATCACCCGCGACAAAGGCTGCGCATTCCCCACCTGCCACCTACCAGCACGCTGGACCGACGCACACCATCTGACGCACTGGGCCGACGGAGGCAAAACCAACCTCGACAACCTCGTACTGCTCTGCCGAACCCACCACCGGCTCATCCACCACGGCACCTGGTCAATACACATGCGGCGCGGAATCCCCTGGTTCACCCCACCACCCGAAATCGACCCAACCCGCCAACCACGCCGCAACATCCTCCGCCAATAAGAGAATCGCTCCAGGATCGGTGTTTCCGGCCCGGCACGCCACGCATGGGCCGGGTGGAATATGCACCGTGAATGACGGCTTCTGCTCGGCGGACCAGACGCGGAGCGGTTCTTCTCGTGACGAGATGCGCGGTGGTTTCGGACACCGCGGGCGAAGTCCGGATCGAGATGCCGCGGGATCCGGAACGTGTTCTTCGTCTACAACCGCAAGGCTCGCCACCGTTGCGGAATACGCGCCCGCTGGGCGGGAGCCGAGATCTACTGAGGTCAGGCTCGCCGAGCGACGGGACGAACTCCTTGCCCGGACGGTCAGGGGCGTCTCGGACTTCTCGCAATCGGGAGCCTGCGTTGTCAGGTCGGCCTCGACTTCTTGACGTCCCGGAACCGACTCGGGCCTGCTGCCCAAGGCGGTGCGGCGGATCGCCACGGCCGGCCAGCGCATCCGGGCGGCGGGCGGCGCGACCGGCACGCGTGCGTGACCGTTCCCGCGCGGCCGCGAAGCGGCCGCACCAGATCGCCTCGAAACTGCGGCTGCGGGCCGAAACGAGGCGCAGGCCCACTTTGGCCGAGATCGCGGTACAGGATGCGCAGCGGCTGCTGGTCAACGCCCAGCGCGCTGCGCCGCGCGCGGGCGGAGGCCGCCGAGCTGCGGGCGCATGTGAGCATGATCCCGCTGCTGGGCGGCGGCGCGGTCGCCTGGCCCGCGCGGCCAACGACCTCACCGAGCTGCTGGATGCCACCCGCCAGATCACTGCCCAGACCTGCCACCGCCTGGCCGGCATCACCCCAAACGGCGCCACCCGACGAGTCAGCCTGCACGACCCGGACGTCGGGCCGATCGCCAAGACCGACCGAGCAGGCCGATCGCGTTCGGCCACAAGGCCCATGTCGTGGACAACGACGACAACGTGCTGACCACACCGCCGAACCCCGGCAACCCAGCCGACGTACCCCCGGTTCGTCCCCGCCGTGGAGCGGGTCATCCACCGCATCGACCACACGCCGCGCACGTCACCGCCGACCGCGGCTACGGCGAGGAACGCGTCGAGGACGCGCACCGTCGTCATCCCCGCAAAGGCACTCCCGGCAAGACCCGACAAGCCGTCGAAACACCGGCGGGCGTTCCGCCGCACGGTGAAAATGGCGAACCGGCAGCGAAGGCCGGATGACCACCCGCGTCGAGGACGCGGCTACGGCTGGGAACGCACCTGACCCACAACCTGATCAAGATCAGCAGCCCTGGCGGCTAATCACTGCGCCGCGAGAACGGTGGCCCCGCCGGCGTCGTGACCGCGTCCCGGAAACGGAGACCGCGGTCTGGCCGGGACGACGCCGGCGGGGACCGAACGACCAGCTCGCCGTCATGCGGCGATGCCGCTCGGGCCTCTCGAGGTGTGGCGCACCAGGGCCCCGCAGTCGGCGATCCACACCAGCGCGCTGTCCACCCGGGTGCCGCACACGCCCAGGCGGAACCGGGCCACCGGGGTGTCGCTGAAGCGGGTCAGGCCGCCGCCGATCACCTCGATGTGGACGCCGAAGCGATGGGCCGCCTCCGGTAGCAGGGCGCCCACCGCGGCGAAGCCGACGAGGACCACGTCCACCACGCGGTCGTGCGCGGCCGTGTCGCGCGGCGAGAGTGGACGCAGGGACGGGAGCAGGGCGTCCGCCACGAGGCTGTCCGGGTCGGTGGCCACGTCCAGCAGGCTGCCGCAGTCCACCACCCGCCCCTGCGCGAGGATCGCCACGTGGTCGGAGATCCGGCCGGCCACCGACGGGTCACCCGTCGCCAGGACGACCGTCGCGCCGAGCTCGCCGCGGGCGCGGTCCAGCGCGGCCAGCACGCCGTTCGCGGACTCGGCGTCCAGGCCCCGGGTCGGCTCGTCGGCGACCAGCACCGCCGGCTCCATCACCAGGGTCTGGGCGATCGTGAGCCGGCGGCGCTGACCCGGCGACAGCGTCCCCGGGTCGGCGCTCGCGAGGCCGGTCAGCCCGATCAGGTCCAGCAGCATGCCGACCCTGCGCCGCCGCATCGTCGTGTCCGCACCGGACCGCTCGAGCGGCGCCGCGACGTTGCCGGCGACGGTCCGGCCCGGCAGCAGCTCGTCCTGCGCCGGCACCAGACCGATGTCACGGCGGGCCTGCCGCAGGCGGTCCTGCGGCAGCGCCGTCGTGTTCAACCCGTCCAGCCACACGCTCCCGCTGTCCGGCCGGTCCCGCAGGGCCAGCACGCGCGCGAGCGTCGACTTGCCGGCCCCGGCCGCGCCGACCACACCGGTGACGCCGCCGGCCGGCAGGTCCAGCGACACCCCGTCCAGGGCGGCGCGGCCGTCGAACAACTTCTTGAGGTTCTTCGCCGTGATCATGTTTCCACCCAGGGCCGCGGTTTCACCCAAGGACGCAGGGCCTCCGCGAGGTACTTGTGGGTCACGCCGGCCTGGTCGAACACCGCGAAGTGCCCGCCGGCGAACGTGTGCAGCTCGAACGGGCCCGTCGTCTGCTCGCCCCACGCCGCCTGCGTCTCGTGGCTCGCCCGCGGGTCCGCGGTGCTCGACAGGACGGTCAGCGGGATCGACAGCGGCGGCTCGGCGCCATAGGTGTAGGTCTCCTTGACGCTGAAGTCGGCGCGCACGGCCGGCAGGAACAGCTCCAGTGTGGACGGATCGGCCAGCAGCCACTCCGGTGTCCCGCCCAGCCGGCGCAGCATCCGCACCAGCTCGGGCTGGGCCATGTTCCGCACCGGCGGGCCGTCGTCGAACCGCCGGTGCGGCGCGACGCACCCGGACACGATCAGGTGCACGGGCTCGGGCGCCTCCCGGCGGCGGATCTCCCGGGCGAGCTCGAATGCCACGAGGGCACCCAGGCTGTGCCCGTACACCGCGTACGGGCGGTCGCCCGCCTCGGCGAGCACCACCGTCGCGAGATCGGTCACCAGCGGCGCGATGTGCTGGTACGGCGCGTCCCGGAAGCGGGCCTCCCGGCCGGGGGGCTGCACCGGAAGCACGGCCACCCCAGCCACCTTGCCCTGCCAGGGCCGGTACGCGGACGCACCGGCCCCGGCGTGCGGGAGGCAGAACAGCGGCAGCGCGTCGTCACCCGTCCGGTCCCGCAACGGCAGCCAGCGGCTCAGTGTCTCCAGCATGGCCACCTCACTCGATGTGTAACTGGACGTAGGGCGGCGGGGGCTGCACCTCGCCGAGGTCGGCCTGCAGCACCACGTGGTCGCCGTTCCGGGACGCCTCGCGGAAGCCCGCGAACGCGTACGTCACCTGCATCATGCGGTTGCGGCCGGTCTCCACGAAGTCGGCCTGCACGGCGACACCGGCCGCCGCGGCCAGGCGCAGGATGTGGTTCAGCAGCACCATGCCGACGCCCCGGGACATGACCCGGCAGGACATCAGCAACATGCGCAGCTTCCACACCTGCGCGCCCTTCTCCACCAGTGCAAGGCCGATCTTGCCGTAGCTGCCGAACTTGTCGGTCAGCGACGCCACCAGGAGCAGGTGGTCGTCCGACTCGCGCAGTTCGTCGAGCTCCTCGTAAGAGTAGGTACGACCGGTGGAGTTCAGCTGGTTCGTGCGAACCGTCAGCTCCTCCGCCCGCTGCAGGTCCTCGCGGCGGGCCGGCGCGATCGTGAACGACATCCCGAGGCTGGCGAGGAACTCGTCACCCGTGCCGACGAAGTCCTTCTCCAGCGAGTCCCGCGCGATCTGGCCCTGGTACATCACCCGCCGCTGTGCCGACTCGTCGGTCACGAAGCGGGGGATGAACTCCTCGCGGGCCAGCGCCGTGTCGAGCTCGAGGACGTCCACGCAGGTCACGTCGGGCACGACGTGGTGCACCTCCGCGCGCTCGAACTCCTGGTCGTCGACGAAGGCGAACGCGTCGAGGCCGAGGTTTAGCGCCTTGGCGATCCGCTGGATCGACTCGGACTTGGCATTCCAGTTGATCTGCGGGAACAGGAACAGGTCGGCCACGCCCAGCTCGGTCAGCTTCGCCACGGCGGTCTCGTGGTCGTTCTTGCTGGCGATCGAGTGGAGCACGCCCATCTTGTCCAACCGCTTGATGTGCGCCACCACCGCGGGCCGCACGGCGACGGCCCCGTCCTCGAGCAGCACGCCGTCCCACAGCGTGTTGTCGAGGTCCCAGACGATGCACTTGATCCGGCCCCGCTTCGGCTTCTCGGGCAGCACCGCCACCCCGCCGGCGAGGTCGTTGCCGGTGTCTCTGTCAACACTCACCGCGCCTAATGGTTCGCTCGCAAGCTCGCTCACTGCTTCATCTCCCGGTACGCCTCTCCAGCGATCGTGATTCGCTGTATCTCGTTGCTGCCTTCGATGATCTCCATGACCTTGGCGTCGCGGTACAGCCGCGCCACCGGGTACTCTGAGCCGAAACCGTTGGCGCCGTGGATCTGTACCGCCTCGGACGCGTGCCGGGCGGCGGCGGTGGAGGCGAAGTACTTCGCCACCCAGGTCGCCATGATCGTCGACGCCTCGCCCGCGTCCTTGAGCCGGCCGGCCTCCGCGCACAGCATCCGCGCCGCCCGGACGTCGGTGACCATGTCGGACACCTTCGCCTGGATCAGCGGCAGATCCCGCAACAGCACGCCGCCGACCTTGCGTTCGGACGCGTACGCCGCGCACGCGTCCAGGCAGGCCTGGATGATGCCGACCGAGCCCGTGGCCACGCTGTAGCGGCCGAGGTCGAGCGTTCCGGTCAACACCATGCCGGCGGTGAACCCGCTCGGCCCGAGCAGGGCGTGCTCGTCGAGGACGACGTCGTTGAACGTCAGCTCGGCGAGCATGGACGCGCGGGTGCCGAGGATCTCCGAGATCGGCCGCACCTGCACGCCCGGGGTCGACCGGGGCACCAGGAACGCGCCGATGCTGTTGGCCGTCCTGGCGAACACCAGGTACAGGTCCGCCCGCTGGCCGTTGGTGATCCACTTCTTGCGGCCGTTGAGCACCCAGCCGCCGCCTTCGGCCTCGACCGCCGCCGTGCGGATCCCCGCCGCGTCGCTGCCGGCGTCCGGTTCGGACAGGCAGAACGCGCCGAGCGTCTCGCCGGCCGCCAGCGCGCCGGCCCACCGTTCCAGTTGGACCGGCGTGCCCCAGCGCTGCAACGCCCACGACACCATGGTGTGCACGGTGAGCAGGCTTCGGACCGACGAGCAGCCGCGACCCACTTCCTCGTGGATCTCGCCGAGGGTCACCATGTCCACCCCGGCGCCGCCGATGTCGGCCGGCAGGAACGGAGCCCACAGCCCGGCCGCGGACATCCGTTCCAGCAACGCCTCCGGCAGCCGGCCCTTCTGCTCGAAATCGTTCGCACCGGGCGCGACGTAGGTGTCGACGAACGCGCGCGCGGTGGCGCGGTCGCGGACCTCCTCGACGTCCGGTGGGACAAGCATCGGGCTAGCCATGGTCACCCCTGGGCGACAGCGGCGGAGGACAGGCGGTCGACCAGCTCGGCCATCGAGTCGGCGGACCGGAAGTTGTCGATCCGCAGCTCGTTGTTGGGGATCGTGACACCGAAGGTCTTCTCCACGAACATGACGAGCTCCATCGCGAACAGCGAGTTGACGAAGCCCAGCTGGAAGATGTCCTGTGACTCGGTGATCTCCACCTGTGGGTAACGACCCCGCACGAAGGCGAGAACCTGGTCCTTCACGGTGTCTGACATGAGTGAATCTCCTCTTGTGGGTGGTGGAACTACTTGCCGCCGGTCGCGGCCGGACTGCCGCCGGCCCCGCTCGTGCCGTCGTAGTCGTAGAAGCCGCGACCGGACTTGCGTCCGGTGAAGCCGGCCTCGGTCATCTGCTTGAGCAGCGGGCACGGGCGGTACTTGGGGTCCGCGTAGTGCTCGTGGATCACCTCGATGCTGTCCAGCACGGTGTCGACGCCGATCAGGTCGGCCGTCTCGAGTGGACCCATCGGGTGCCCGAAGCAGCTGCGGAACACCTCGTCGACGGCCTCGGCCGAGGCGACGCCCTCGTACACCAGGTACGCGGCCTCGTTCATGAAGACGTGCGAGATCCGGTTCGAGATGAACCCGCAGGAGTCCTTGACGTCGATGGCCTTCTTGCCCATCGCACCCAGCAGGTCGCGGGTGCGCCGGACGGTCTCCTCGGACGTGTGGTAGCCCGGGATCAGCTCGACCGCGGGCTTCGCCGGCACCGGGTTCATGAAGTGCACGCCGACGACCCGGTCGGGGCGGCTCGTGACCGCGCCGACCTTCGTGATCGGGATCGCCGAGGTGTTGACGACGAACACGGTCTCCGGCTGGCAGGCCGCGTCGAGCGCCTCGTACACCTCCCGCTTGACGTCCCAGTTCTCGGTGACGTTCTCGATCACGATGTCCGCCTTGGCCACCGTGTCCGCGCCGACCCCGGTGCTGATGCGGGACAGGATCTCGTCCGCGTCGAGCGCCGGGCCGCCCATCATGCGGCTCATCCGGCAGTTGCGCCTGATGGTCGCCAGGGCGTCGGTGAGGATCGCCTCGTCGATGTCGACCAGGACCACGTCGTGGCCGGTCTGGGCCAGGTTCTGGGCGACTCCGACACCCATTACCCCGGCGCCGACAACGCCGATAGTCGCCATCTTGCCTCCGTTCTCTCGTTGTTGTCCGCCGGGCTAGCGCCGGCGCCTGCGGGCGGCCGCGGTCTCCAGACCGGACCGGCGCATCTGTGCGCGCAGCTGGCTGTCGCCGTCCTCTTCGGACTTGGCACCGACCGGGCCGCCGTTCTGCGCGGCCTCGATGAGCACCCCGAGCGAGGACACGGTCGGCGCCTCGTACAGGACGTGGGGTGGCAGCTCGTCGAGGCCGAACTCCTTGCGCAGCGCGGCGACGATGTTCACGCCGAGCAGCGAGTTGCCGCCGAGCTCGAAGAAGTTGTCTCCCGCGCCGACCTGCTCGAGCCGCAGCGACTCGCACCAGATCGCCGCGATGGTCTCCTCCATCGGGCCGGAGGGCTCCTGGAACAGCGTCGCCAGCTCCGGCCGCGGGTGCCTTGCCCCGCCGCCCTCGGCGAGAGCGGACGAGGTCACCGCGGCCAGCGTGAACTGCGAGCTGAACCGGACCATCGTGTTGAAGTCCTGAGTGGACACCACGACTCGCGGCTCGCCGCAGGACAGCGCCCGCAGCAGCGACCGCCAGCCCTCCTCGAACCCGATGCCGATGCGCGCCCGGTTGTCCTCCAGGAAGCCCTGCAGGGTGTCGGAGTAGCCCTCCAGGCCCTCCGCCCAGGCGTTCCACAGCCACTCGCCCCAGTCCACCGACACGACGTTGCGGCCGGTGGCCGCGAGCTGGTAGGCGTAGCTGTCGAGGAACGCGTTGGCCGCGCAGTAGTCGACCTGGCCGGGGCCGCCGCCGGTGGCGGAGGTGATCGAGGAGAACAGGACCAGGAAGTCCAGCTCCACCTCGCCCGGCCCGCCGATCCCCAGCGCCTCGGCGATCGCCAGCGTTCCGCCGACCTTCGGCGCCAGCACCTGGCCCAGCTCCCCGGGCTGCTTGAACTGCATGAGCCCCATGCCGGGCAGGCCGGCCGCGTGCAGCACGCCGTGCAGCGCACCGAACCGGGCCTCGGCGGCCTCGACCGCCCACCGGACGTCCTCGGCCCTGCTCACGTCGCCGGTGACGATCTCCACCTCCGCGCCGAGCTCGAGCAGCGCGGACACCTGGGTGACCCGCCGCTTGAGCTTCTCGTCGGCCGGCTGCGTGCCGGTCACGATCGCGGGCCACGTCTCGCGGTCCGGCAGCCCGGTGCGGCCGAACAGGACCAGCTTGGCCCGGCACGCCTTGGCGAGCTGCTCGGCCATGGCGAGGCCGATGCCACCCAGGCCACCGGTGATCAGGTAGACACCACCGTCGCGAAGGACGTCACCGTCCACAACGGATGGTGCGGCCATCGTCTGGTACTCCGGCACCCAGCGCCGGCCATGGCGCAGCGCGACGACGCGGTCGTCGTACGGGCCGGCCAGCTCGGCCACCAGGGCCTTGACGGTGCGGGCGGTCGGCCCGGCGCCGGTGCAGTCGTCGGTGCGGTCGTCGGTGCGGTCGTCGGTGCAGTCGTCGGTGCAGTCGTCGATGTCGACCAGGCGCGCGGTCACCGTCGGGTACTCCAGCGGGATCACCAGCGCGGGCCCGGCGAGCGTGGCGCCGTGCGGGTTGCTCACGTCGTCGGCCAGCACCTGCTGGGCACCCGCCGACACGACGTCCAGCGACCAGTCCTCGATGCCGAGCTCACCGGCTGCCCTGGCCAGCGCGACCAGCGTGTTGAGACCGTGCGTGACGGTCGCCTCGCCGGCCGGCACGCCGAGCGTCCACAGGTGTGTCACCCGCTCGACCGGCGTGCCCGCGGCCCGCAGGTCGCGCAGCAGCGACAGGCTGTCGGAGAGGCTGCCCGGGCGCACGGTGTACCCGTCCGGACCGGCCGCGTACGCCTCGCCCGGGCGGACCGGGGTCAGCGTGCCGCCCTCGGGCAGCAGCGTGCGGCGTATCTCGCCGGCGATCCGGTCCGCGACACCCTCGGTCGTGAAGACCAGCCACGAGCCGGGCTGTTCCGCGTTCTTCGCCCGCGCGGCCGTCTGGCCCCACACCGGCAGGTGCAGCCACTGCTCCTCGGCCAGCTTCGGCAGGTTCGCCAACGTCTCCAGGGTCGCCTCGCCTGCCACCCCGGCCGCCCCGTTGCCGAGGCCGGCCGACGCGGACCGGTCCGGCGGGTCGATCCAGTAGCGCTGCCGCTGGAACGGGTAGGTGGGCAGCGGGATCCGGTTCGGCACCAGCGCGGGGTCGGTGACGACCGCGCCGGCATCGCGGTTCTGATACGTCGTCCAGTCCAGCTCGACGCCGCACAGCCACAGGCGGGCGAGGCAGTCCGCGAACGCCGCGTCGTCCGGTCGCGAGTCGCTGCCCGCGGGCAGGGTCGACAGGATCAGCGGCCACCGCTCCGGCGTGGCGCCCGCGCCGCGGATCATCGCGCCGAGCGACTGCCCCGGCCCGATCTCCACGATCGCGAGCTCCTCGTCCGCGAGCAGCGTCGAGATCGCGGTGCCGAACTGGACGGTCTGGCACATGTGCCGCGCCCAGTACGCCGGGTTCGTCGCCTGCTCGGTGGTGATCCTCGTGCCCGTGACGTTGGAGATGTACGGGATCTGCGGGGCGTTCAGCGTGACGTTGGCCCGCACCCACTCGGTGAGCTGGTCGCCGACGCCCTCGAGCATCCGGCTGTGGAACGCGTGCGTGGTCTGCAGTGGACGGTGCGGCACCTCGCCCGCGGTCAGCTCCGCGGTGAAGGACTCCATCGCGTCCGCCGGCCCGGCGACCACGGTCACCTGCGGGCCGTTGACCGCGGCGATGTCCAGGCCCCGCTTGCCGAGCTTGTACCGGCGCAGCTGGTCGGGGGTGAGCGACACCGCGACCATGACGCCGCCGGGCAGCTCCCCGATCAACTTGGCGCGGTACGCCACCAGCGCCATCGCGTCCGCCGGCGAGAGCACACCCGCCAGACACGCCGCCACGTACTCACCCAGGCTGTAACCC
>NZ_DATBKY010000235.1:0-44591 GCF_036555685.1 Actinophytocola sp.
CGTCCAGGGCTCCCCGAAGACGTCCAGCGTGCGCGCGATCGAGCACACCATCTCGCCGAAGTTCGTGCGCTGCATGGGACGACTCTAGCATGCGGGGTTCCCTTAGGGAACTCAAACTGTTATGGTCGTGACGTCTCTTGACGGAACTCGGAGGAGGGCATGATGGGCAAGATCTTCGCGGCGCTCGCGGTGTCGGTCGACGGTTACATCACCGGTCGCGGCCCCGGCCCCGGGCGTGGACTCGGCGACGGCGGGATGCTCTTCGACTGGTACGTCGACGGCGACACGCCCAGCGAGGTGTTCGACGGTTTCCGGCTGAGCGCACCCAGCGCCCGGGTCTTCGACGCGGTGGCCGGCCGCGTGGGTGCGGTGGTGGTGGGCCGCAACACCTACGACGACTCCGAGAACTTCGGCGGCGGCAGCCCGCACCCGACAGCACCGCTGTTCCTGGTCAGCCACCGCCCGGCACCGGAGATCAGCGACCGGCAGACCCTGGTGACGACCGGCATCGAGGACGCGATCGCCGCGGCCCGCAAGGCCGCCGGCGACCGGGACGTCGGCCTCATGGGCGGCGGCGTCGTGACGTCGGCGCTGCGGGCCGGCCTCGTCGACGAACTGGTCCTGCACCAGGTGCCGATCCTGCTCGGCGGCGGCCGGCCGTTCTTCCAGACGCTTCCCGAGCACATCCGGCTGCGCCTCGTCGAAGCCGTCCCCGCGCCAGGTGTCACCCACCTCCACTACGAGCTCGAGCGCTGACCCACACACCAACCCCTGCCAGGAGATGACGACATGCTCGACCAAGACGTCCGCCAGGTTCTCGACAGCACCTCGATCGCCCACCTCGCCACCGTCCTGCCCGACGGCGCTCCGCACTCCGTCCCGGTCTGGGTCGGCACGCACGGCGACCACATCACGGTCCTCACCGGTCCGGAGAGCCGCAAGGCGCGCAACCTGCGGCGCGACCCACGCGTCGCGCTCTCCGTGACACCGGCCGACAACCCGTTCCAGCCGGTCATCATCCGCGGCCGGGTCGTCGAGTGGCTCGAGGGTGACGCTGCCTGGGAGATCGTCGACCGGATGGCGGAGAAGTACATCGGCGGCCCGTACTCCCGCAGCGAGGAGCGGGTGGTCGCGCTCATCGAGCCGGAGCGGCAGAGCCGGGGTTGAGGTCAGCCGCGCGACTCCAGGGCGGCGAGGCGCATCTCGAGCTGGTCGAGGCGACTGCGGAGCAAGGTCACCTGCGCCTCCAGGCTGAGCTCGCGCTCCGCCCGCCGCTGGATCCGCGGCGACCGCGCCGCCCGCTCGACGACGGCGTCCAGCGGCACCAGCCGCTGCGGACCGTTGGGCCCGTCGACCAGGCGCGAACGAACCTCGCCGTTGCGGTACCACGAGCGCAGCGCGGACCGCGACACTCCGGTCTCCTGCTCGGCCTGCGCGAGCGTCACCCACGGCGTGTCCTCCAGCTGCGCGAACAGCTCCAGCTCGTCCCGCCAGCGCGAAAGGCGGTCGTCCCAATCCGAGGCACTCACACCGTCACCCTATCACTGGCACTGTATTGACAGGGTCGAAGACAACGTGCAGCATCAGCGGCATGTTCGAGCGGTTCACCGACAACGCGCGGGCGGTCGTTGTCTCGGCGCAGAACGAGGCGCGGTCGCTGCAGCACGACTACATCGGCACCGAGCACATCCTGCTCGGCCTCTTCAGCTCCCCCAGCGGCATCGCGGCGGAGGCGCTGCACCAGCTGGGAATCACCGCCGAGATGGTGCGCGCCGATGTCGTGTCGATGACCGGCACGGGCAAAGGCGCGCCGGGCGGGCACATCCCGTTCACCCCGCGCGCGAAGAAGGTGCTCGAGCTCGCGCTGCGAGAGGCGTTGCAGCTGAGCCACAACTACATCGGCACCGAGCACATCCTGCTGGCGCTCGAACGCGAGGGGGACGGCGTGGCCGCGAAGATCTTCGCGAGCCACGTCGAGAACATGAAGGACGTGTCGCGGACGGTCAAGGCGTTGATCGCCGAGCACACCGGGGGTGGGAGCAGCGCCTCGAGCAGGCCGAAGCGCACCACCGCGGCGGACGATGTCGTCACCGCGGCCGAGGCGCTCGCGGGTGGCGCGCCGATGGGCAGCCACCACCTGCTCGAGGCGCTGATCCGGGCCGAGGGCAGCATGGCCGCCACCGTGCTCGCCCAGCTCGGTGTGAGCGCGGACGAGGTCGCCGACAAGGTCGACGAGCTCGACGCCGACCAGACCACGGATGCCACGCCGCAGGAGACGGCCGCGCGCCAGATGGAGATCCGTATCGAGGGCGAGGAGGTGCACCTGGTCTTCCGCGACGAGGGCACGCTCGGCCTGGCGCGCGCGGTCAACGAGCTCACCGGCGAGGGCCCGATCCGCGCGAAGGGTCCGGTCATCGGCCGCTTCGTTCCACTGTGGACCCGGGTGAACGAGACGCTGCTCGAGCTGACGCGCCTGCTGCGCCCCGAAGGCGAGGCCGAGGGCAAGGACGTCAGCAAGGCCGCACTACTGGTCCGCCGCGTAGTGCACGACCGCCTGCGCCGGCGCCGCCCGGGGCCGCCTCCCGCCAACCCCGCCGCCGATGGCTGACGTAGCCACGGCCCAGCCGAGTTGTTCGAGCCCGCCCCGCTGGTTCGGCGTGAGGTCCTAAGGCGACAGTCGGGCCCTACCACGGCGCACCGACAATCCAGCGCGATGTCGATCAAGCCTGTGGACAACTTCGCGGCCCCCGATTTCAAGCATAGCCGCGAACACCGACGGTTCCTGGCGCGAACAGCGGGACGGACTCCCAGACACGCCAAGGAAATCCGCTAGATACCACGCAGCGCCGACATTTCCGAGCGGTGTTGATCAAGCCTGTGGATAACGCTTGGGCCCCCGATTTCCACATTACTTGGCGGGGCTGACGATTCCGGGTGTCAGCGAGGGGTGAGGATGCAGAACTCGTTGTCCTCCGGGTCGGCCATTACCTCCCACGGGACGTCGCCCTGGCCTATGTCGACTCGGTGGGCGCCCAGGGCCTCCAGGCGGGCCACCTCGCCGGGCACCGAGCCGGCCGGGAACGGGGCCACGTCCAGGTGTACGCGGTTCTTCACCACGTGGGGGTCGGCCGAGTGGATGAGCTCCAGCCATGGGCCGCGGCCGTCGGGGTCGCGCAGGGAGGCGTAGTCCTCCGCGCCGCGCACGACAGGCCAGCCGGACGCCGCCGACCAGAAGGCGGACAGCGCCCGCGGATCGGCGGCCTGGACGACGATCGCCGCGATGGCGCCGGTGTTCATGTACTCCGGGCGGGGATCCAGGACGCAGAACTCGTTGCCGCCCGGGTCGGCGAGTACGAACCACGGCACGTTGCGCTGGCCGATGTCGACGCGTACGGCACCGAGGCCCAGCGCGTGGTCGAGCATCGCCATCTGCTGGTCCGCCGAAGCGCTCGCGAGGTCGAGATGCACGCGGTTCTGCACCGTCTTCGGCTTCGAGACCGGGACGAATACCAGGTCGAACCGCCAGCCGTCGTCGGCCGGGGCCTGGAGGTCCACCTCGTCCGGCTCCTCCAGGCTGATTCCCCAGCCCAGCAGGTCCCGCCAGAACCGGGCCAGCGCGGGCGGATCGGCCGCGTCGACGACCACATTGACCAGTCGCGTGGACATGATCGGCACGCTAGCCGACCCCACCGACAAATCAACGCGTCGCGAGCCGCAGCAGGTACCACAGCTGCTCGATCGCCTCCCGCTCGCCGTCCGGCGTGGCCGTGCCGATCGGACGCCGGCCCCACAGCCACAGATACATCCCGGACGGATCCGTCGACACGGACGCGTCCGCTTCCTCGCCCGGTTCGGCCGGCCACGACGCCGTGCCGTCGGCCGTCATCTGCGCGATCCACCGCCGCCGGCCGGCGACCACCGCGACGCGGCCGGTCCACGTGTTCGTCACGCCCAGCACCCCGAGCCGGTGCGTGAACCACAGCGACAGCACCTCGTCGATGCCGTCGTACGCGATGTCCTCGTCGAACCGCGCGGTCACGGTCATCGCCGCCGCCGTGGTCTGCGCGTCGTAGCGGTGCACGGTCGTCTCGTGGGCGAGGCGGCGGTACCAGAACCCGTAGGTCTGATCGATCGGCCACCACGACGGCGCCGCGTCCGC
This sequence comes from Actinophytocola sp., assembly GCF_036555685.1. Taxonomy (GTDB): domain Bacteria; phylum Actinomycetota; class Actinomycetes; order Mycobacteriales; family Pseudonocardiaceae; genus Actinophytocola. The sequence goes on from NZ_DATBKY010000235.1 coordinate 4,160, forward strand.
CGGATCGTGCGCGGACAGCTCGGCCACGATGTCCCGCAGCCCCACCCGCAGGTACTCCGCGAGCGACTGCCCGGGGACCGGCGCGCGCTGCCAGCGGGTCGGCTGGTCGCCCGACCGCAGCCACGCCAGCACCATCCGGTAGACGCTGCCGACGTGCCGGACCGTGTCGCCCAGCGTCATGCCCTCGGCGTAGCGCACCGGCAGGTTCGGATCCGTCCCCATCGCCGACGTCGCCAGCAGCTCACCCTCCACCCGCAGGACCCCGAGCAAGCGGCCGTAGTCGGCCAGTGCCCGACCGGTCATGACGTGCCGTGGATCGCACGCGTCACGAGGTCGAGGAACTGGCCGGACTGGCGCACGAGGTCGTCCGCGGACCGCGGGGTGACCGCGCGCGTGATGCCGGCCTGCACCGAGGCACGGGTCGACGACCACGACGCGAAGAACGCCGCCCACTCGCGCAGCTCGGGTGCCACCGAGGCGAGCAGCGTCCACACGCTCATCGGCCGCGAATGCGCCCGGTGCGGGCGGCCGCGCACCGCGAGCAGGGCGGCCGCCGCACGCAGCGCCGCGAGGTATGCCTGGGCGAACCGCTGAGCCGGCTCGGGATCGAGCGACGCGTGCGCGAGGCCGCGCTCGGCCTGGGACAGCAGGTGGAGCGCCGGCTCCGGCACGGACAGGGGCTCGTTGTCGCGGTAGTCCAGAGTTGTGGTCACCTGACGCCTCCTCGCGGTCCGGGATCGTCACCGGTCGTGACGACACGCCGTGGGGAAGCCGGCGGTGCCCGGTGGTGAGGCGCTTCCCCCACCCCACCACCGGGCAGTGTTCGAACTGGTGTTCGAACGATTCGAGCTTAGCTCCGGGCACCGACAGACTCAACCTCGGCCCGGATTTTCAGCGGCGACGCCGGCCACATGTGTGCTCTGATGTGCCCATGACGTCTCTGGACCACCCCGCGATCAGCAAGATCTCCGCCGCACTGCGCGAGGCCGGGATGCCGGCCGCCGCCGACGGGATCCGCGTCCTCGACGACGAGGTGCGCACCGCGGCGGCCGCCGCGGCGGCTCTCGGCGTGCCGGTCGGCGCGATCGCGAACAGCCTCGTCTTCCGGGCTACCGAGGGTGACCGGAGCTTCCCGCTGCTGGCCCTGACGTCCGGCGCCCACCGCGCCTCCACGACCCGCCTGGCGACGCTGGCCGGCGCGACGTCGGTCGGCCGCGCGGACCCGTCGTTCGTCCGCGAGCACACCGGGCAGGTGATCGGCGGGGTGGCCCCGGTCGGGCATCCCCGGCCGATCACGACGCTGGTGGACAACGCGCTCGCCGCGTACGAGATTGTCTGGGCCGCGGCCGGACACCCGAAGGCCGTGTTCCCGACGACGTTCGCCGACCTGGTCGCGCTGACAGGGGGCGTGGCTGCGGACGTGGCGGACGGGGAGGAGAATCACGTGTCGTGACCGCGGTTCCACCTCGGGTCGAGCGGTTCGTCGACCTCAACCAGGACGAGCTGCGCACCCGCCTGCCCGAGGCGCTTTCCCTGTATGTCACGGCGATGCGCTACCCGCTGGGCACGGCCGAGCAGCGCGCGCCGATGTGGCTCGCGCACATGCTGCGCGCCGACTGGCGTTGCGTGGCCGCGCTCGACCCGGACGACACGATGGTCGGCATCGCGTACGGCTACCGCGGCGCGAAGGGCCAGTGGTGGCACGAGCAGGTGCGGCGCGGCGTCGTCGAGCGGTCGGGCCCGGAGTTCGCCGACCGCTGGCTCGACGACTACTTCGAGCTGACCGAGGTGCACGTCCGCCCGGCCGCCCAGGGCCGCGGCGTCGGCGAGGACCTGCTGCGGCGCCTGCTCGCCGACGTCCGGTCCAGCAAGGTCCTGCTCTCCACGCCGGAAGGCCCGTCGCGGGCGTGGCGGCTGTACTACCGCCTGGGCTTCACGGACGTGCTCCGCGACTACCGCTTCACCGGCGACCCGCGGCCGTTCGGCGTGCTGGGCCGCAGCCTCCCGCTCTGAGCTACAGCGCGGCCAGGCGCTCGCGCAGGGTGTCCAGGCCCATCTGTCCCATGCGCAGTGCCCGCATGTGGAAGTCCTTGAGGTCGAAGGCAGAACCGGCCCGGGCGCGGGCGTCGTCGCGGGCCTGCAGCCACAGGCGCTCGCCCAGCTTGTACGCCGGAGCCTGGCCCGGCCAGCCCAGGTAGCGGTCGATCTCGTCGCGGACCAGGGCCTCCTCGGTGACCGTGCGGCTCAGCATGAACTCCAGGCCCAGGTCCGGGGTCCACCGCTCGCCCTCGTGGAAACCGGTGCCGCGCGGGATCTCCAGCTCCAGGTGCATGCCGATGTCGACGATGACCCGCGCGGCGCGGAACAGGTTCTCGTTCAGCATGCCGAGCAGGTTCCCGTCGTCGGACAGGTAGCCGAACTCGCGCATCAGCCGCTCCGCGTACAGCGCCCAGCCCTCGCTGTAGGCCGGCACCCAGGCCAGCAGCCGCTGGAACTTGTTCAGCCGCTGCGACTCGAAGGTCGCCGTCGCGATCTGCATGTGATGGCCCGGCACGCCCTCGTGGTAGACGACGCTGACCTCGCGCCACGTCGTGAACTCCGACTTGTCCGGCGGCAGCGCCCACCACATCGCGCCCGCGCGGGAGAAGTCGTCCGACGGGCCCGTGTAGTAGGCGCCCGACCCGCCGCCCGGCGGGGCGATCCTGCAGTCCAGCCGCATGATCTCGGCCGGGATGTCGAAGTGCACCCCGCGCAGGTCGGCGAGCGCCTGGTCCGACAAGCGCTGCATCCAGTCGCGGAACTCGCCCACCCCGCCGATCCGGTACCGGGGGTCCGCGTCGAGCGCGTCGCTCGCCTCGCGGATGTCCGCGCCCGGCTTGACCCGGCCGGACACCTCCTTCATCTCCGCCTCGAGCCGGGTGAACTCCGCCCACCCCCACTCGTAGGCCTCCCGCAGGTCCACCCGCGCGCCCAGGTACATCCGCGACCACAGGCCGTAGACGTCCGCACCGACCGCGTCCCGCTCGGGCGCCTTGGGCAGCAGCTCGTCGGTCAGGAACGTGCCGAGCTCCGCGTACGCCTGTCCCGCCGCGGCCGCGGCGGCGTCGAGGTCCGCGCGCAGCGCGGGCTCGTCGGGCGCCTGCGCCACCATCGTCGCGAAGAACGCCGGGCCGCTGCCCGCCCCGGCCCACGTCGCGCACTGCTCGGCGACCTTGCGCACCTGCCGGACCGCCGAGACCCGGCCCTGTGCTGCCGCGTGCCGCAGGCTCTCCCGGTAGCTCGCGAGCGCCGCCGGCACCGCGGCCATCCGGGTCGCGATCACCCGCCAGTCGTCCGCCGACTCCGTCGGCATCAGGTCGAACGCCTGGCGCACGTCCTGCGCGGGACTGGCCAGCACGTTCAGCGAGGACACCACCAGGCCGGCGTCGTGGACCTCCTTCTCGACGCCCATCCGCTCGGTGAACACCGCCTTCGCGTCCCGCTCGCCGTCGTCGACGGGGTCCAGCCCGTCGATCGCACGCAGGGCGTTCGAGATCAGCGCCGCCCGCTCGGCGTGCCCGGCCGGGGAGAGGTCCGGCAACCGGTCGTCGTGGCCGGAGATGCCCAGCGCGGTCGCGATGGTCGGCTCGAGCGAGACGTAGTCGTCCACAAAGGAATCACAGAGTCGGTGCACCGGGGTGTCCATGGCACCGGACGCTACCCGGGTCGTCCCGTTATTTTCGAACAGAAAATCGCCTGCTGTCCGTGGAGCCGCCGGTTGCTGGCAGGATGGGCCCGTGCGCACCGCCGGCCGCGACCGAACTCGCCGTGTACTCGGGCTCGTCGTGTTGTGCGGCGTCCTGCTGACCACGCTCACCGGCTGCGTCCGCATCCACGCGGCGCTCGCCGTCTCCTCCGACGACCTGATCTCCGGCGACCTCGTCATCGCCGCGCTCCCGGTGAACAAGGACGACGACGGGCCCAGCCTCACCGTGCCGCCCGAGCTCGCCGAGAAGGTCCACACCGAGCCCTACACCGCGGACGGCTACGTCGGCCAGCGGGTCACGCTCAACGGCCTGCGGTTCGCCGACGTCACGCTGCTCGTCGACTCGATCTCCACGCTGCAGCAGTACCGGCTCTCGTTCCGCCGCTCGGGCGAGCTGGTCACGCTCGCCGGCTCGATCGACCTGACCCGCGTGCCCAAGGAGCGGGCCGACGTGCAGGTCAAGATCGCCTTCCCCGGCCGGATCACGCGCACCAACGGCGACAACGTCGACGGCACCATCAGCTGGTCGCCCAAACCGCAGGCGGTCACCGAGTTCAGCGCGACCGCGCAGTACTCGGACGCGTCCGGCATCTCGTGGAGCCAGTGGGTGGCGATGGTCGGCGGCGGCGCGATCGGCGTGTCGGTGCTCGTCGTGCTGCTCGCCCTGTTCACCCACCGGCGCAGCCTGCGGCTGGAGCGCGCGCAGCAGCGCCGGCCGGCCTATTAGTGTCCCGCGCCGGAAATTCCGTGCGTAAGTCGGTGGATCCAGGTTTCTGCTGGCAAGGCGCCGATTCGCCCTCGTACTGGACCGTACCTGGGTGGATCGGCAACGCCGCCAGCAGGAAGCTGGGCCAGCGAATTATGTGCCAGATTTCCGGCGCGGGACACTAGCCGACGGACCGCAAGTTCGCCCGCACGGCCGTCCGTTCCGGGGCGAGGTCGAGGCGCGCCACCATCTCCTTGGTCGCCTTCGACAGGTTGAACGTGTAGAAGTGCAGGCACGGCACGCCCTCGGCGAGCAGCCGCCGGGACAGCTCCTCGGTGACGTCCATGCCCGCCGCGCGGAACGCCTTCGGGTCCTCGGTCAGCGGGCCCAGCCGGTCGGCCATCCACGCCGGCACCTGCGCGCCGGACAGCTCCACGGTCTTCGACAGGATCTTCGGCGTGGTCAGCGGCATCACGCCGGGCAGCAGCAGCGAGTCGCAGCCGCGGGCGGCCACCCGGTCACGCATCCGCAGGAAGTCGTCGGCCTCGAAGAACAGCTGGGCGATCGCGAAGTCGGCGCCCGCGCGCAGCTTGCGGACCAGGTACTCGGTGTCGGTGTCCAGGTCGGCCGAGCGCGGGTGGCCGTACGGAAACGCCGACACGCCCACGCAGAAGTCGCCCAGCTCGCGCACCAGGCGCACCAGCTCCTCGGCGTACGCCAGGCCCTCGGGATGGCGGATCCACTCGCCCATCGGATCGCCCGGTGGGTCGCCACGCAGCGCGAGGACGTTCTTCACCCCCAGCTCGGCGTACCAGCCGATGACGTTGCGCAGGTCGGCGACCGAGTGGTCGACGGCCGTGAGGTGGGCCATCGACACCAGCGTGGTCTCCCTGACCACGCGGCCGGTCGTGCGGATCGTGCGGTCCCGGCTGGAGCCGCCCGCGCCGTAGGTGACCGAGACGAACGCCGGGTCCAGCCCCTCCAGCGAGCGGATGGAGTTCCACAGCCGCTGCTCGTCGGCGTCGTCGCGCGGAGGCATGAACTCGACGGAGAACACCGGCCGGCCACCCGGGATACGCGCCACCACCGAAGTCATGGGTCCAGGGTAGTGAAGGACCATATGACGCAACTCGGCTCCCAGCAGGAACCGACTAGGACCCGGCTCGTGGACGATTGCGAGCTCCCGTGCCGGGCAACGTAACCAGGAACACGGAACAACCCCCCGCTGACATGCGAGCCGGGCCGACCACGCACCATGGTCCCCGTGGCCCCGGCTCCTGATCTCCCCACCGTCGAGCAGTCCATCGACGCCGCGGTGCACCGGCACGTCGAGGACTTCCTCGCGCGCTACCTGACCGAGCGCCGCGCGGAGCTCCCCGAGCTCGCCCGCACCTTCGCCCAGGCCGTCGACGCCCTGTCCGACTTCGCGCTGCGGGGCGGCAAGCGGCTGCGGCCGACGTTCGCCTGGTGGGGCTGGCGCGCGGCCGGCGGGGAGGCGGACGGGCCGCGGGCGCGAGCCGTGCTGCACGCCATCACCGCCCTGGAGCTGATCCAGACGTGCGCGCTCGTGCACGACGACATCATGGACGCCTCCGAGCTGCGCCGCGGCCGGCCGACCGTGCACGTCCGGTTCCGCGAGGCGCACCGCGCCGGCGCGTGGCTGGGCGATCCCGAGCGGTTCGGCACGGCGGCCGCGATCCTGCTCGGCGACCTGGCGCTGGCCTGGGCGGACGACATGTTCGAAAGCGCGGAGCTCGAGCCGGCGATGCGGGCGGCCGCACGCGGGCCGTGGCAGGCGATGCGGGCGGAGATGTTCGCCGGCCAGTACCTCGACGTGCTCGCCCAGGCGGAGGGCGACGAGTCCGAGGAGCGGGCGCTCGGCGTGGCGCGGCTCAAGACCGCCGCCTACACCGTGGAGCGGCCACTGCACATGGGCGTCGCGTTCGCCGGCGCCGGGCCGGACACCGTCGAGGCCATCAAGACGTTCGGCACGGACATCGGGGTCGCGTTCCAGCTGCGCGACGACGTGCTGGGGATGTTCGGCGACACCGAGGTCACCGGCAAGCCCGCGGGCGACGACCTGCGCGAGGGCAAGCGGACGCTGCTGATGGCGCTCGGCCTGGACTACGCCACCCGCGCCGGCCGGCACGCCGACGCCGACCTCATGCGCCGTGCGCTCGGCGACCCCGACCTGCGGCCGCGGACGCTCGTCCGGGTCCGCGAGCTGCTCATCGACCTGGGCGTGGTGCAGGAGCTGGAACGGCGCATCGAGGCCCTCACCTCGGCCGCGCTGGCCACGCTCGACGCGGCCGGGCTCGCGGACCCGGGCGTCACGCGCCTGCGGGACCTGGCGCTCGCCGCGACCCGGCGGGACAGGTAGTGCGGACCGGTCCGAGATCCATCGCGGGCCCGACCGACCACGTCGTCGTGGTCGGCGCCGGGCTCGCGGGCCTGTCCGCCACGCTGCACCTGCTCGGCGCCGGGCGATCGGTCACCGTGCTGGAGTCCGCTTCCGGGCCGGGCGGCCGGGCCGGGTCCGCGCTGCTGGACGGCTACCGGATCGACACCGGCGCGTCCGTGCTGACCATGCCCGAGCTGGCCGACGAGGCGCTCGCCGCGGTCGGCGAGTCGCTCGCGGACCGCGTCCACCTGACCCGGCTCGACCCGGCCTACCGCGCGCGGTTCGCGGACGGGTCGGTGCTGGACGTGCACGCCGACGCGGACGCGATGGCCGACGAGGTGCGCCGCTTCGCCGGCCCGCGCGAGGCCGACGGCTACCGGCGGCTGCGGGCCTGGCTCACCGAGCTGTACCGCCTGCAGCGGGACCGGTTCATCGGCGCCGACTTCGACTCCCCGCTCGACCTCGCCACCCCCGCGCTGGCCCGGCTCGCGGCGATCGGCGGGTTCGGCCGGCTCGGCCCCGCGGTCGGCCGGTTCCTGCACGACGAGCGGCTGCGCCGCGTGTTCACGTTCCAGTCCCTCTACGCCGGGCTCGCGCCGCACCGGGCCCTCGCCGCGTACGGGGTCATCGCCTACATGGACACCGTGGCCGGCGTGTACTTCCCGCGCGGCGGCGTCGGGGCGCTCGCTTCGGCGCTCGCCGACGCGGCCGCCGCGCACGGGGCGGCCATGCGGTACCGCACGGGCGCGGCGTGGCTCGAGCGTTCCGGGGAGCGGGTCACCGCGGTGCGCACCAGCCACGGCGAGCGGATCGCGTGCGACGCGGTCGTGCTGACGCCGGACCTGCCGGTCAGCTACCGGCTCCTCGGCCGGGCGCCGCGCCGGCCCGTCCGGGCGCACTGGTCGCCGTCGGCCGTCGTGCTGCACGCCGGGCTCACCCGGCCCCGGCCCGAGCTCGCCCACCACACGGTGTACTTCGGCGACGCGTGGACGCGGACGTTCGACGAGATCCTGACCCGCGGCAGGCTGATGAGCGACCCGTCGCTGCTGGTCACCCGGCCCACCGCGACCGACCCCCGGCTCGCCCCGGCCGGCCGCGAGCTGGTGTCGGTGCTCGCGCCGTGCCCGAACCTCGCGACCGGTCCGATCGACTGGCGCCGCGTCGGGCCCGCCTACGCCGAGGAGCTCACCCGCGTCCTCGAGGACCGCGGGCTGACCGGCCTGCGCGCGTCGGTCGAGGTCTCGCGGCTCGTCACGCCGGCCGACTGGGAGGCGGGCGGCCACGCGGCCGGTACGCCGTTCTCGCTGGCCCACACGTTCCGCCAGACCGGCCCGTTCCGGCCGCGGAACCTGGTGCGCGGCGTGGCCAACGTCGTGCTGGCGGGCTGCGGCACCACACCGGGCGTCGGCGTGCCACCCGTGCTGATCTCCGGCCGGCTCGCCGCGGCCAGGATCACGGGGAACGCAAAGGCGGGTGCGTCAATTCGTAGCCAAGCCGTCAGGTGGATACTCCACACCCCACTCGCGTGAGTTGGGATACTGCGACCCGGAACTGGGCACGCCCATGGATGAGCGCGCCGGATGGGGAGTCACCATGCGGGCACAGGAAGCCGGGCGGCGGGCGGTCGCGGTGAGACGCCGGCTGATGTTCGCCGGGTTCGCGGCGGCGCTCGCCCTCGTGACCGCCGGCTGCAGCAACGACGTCGCCGGCGAGCCCCGGGGCGTGAACATCGGCCCGCTCACCACGGCCGAGGCAACGTCCCAGGCCCTGACCGACTTCGCCGAGGCCGCCGCCGTGCGCTACACCGGCTCGCTGGTCGCCGCGGACGGTGCCGAGCTCACCGTCGACCTCACCGCCACGCTCACCGGCGAGGTGTCCGGCGGCATCACGATCGACGCCCTGCCCGCGACCGTCCTCTACGTCGGCAAGACGCTCTACCTCAAGGCGAACACCAACTTCTGGAGCGGCATGGTCGCCCGGTTCGGCGTGACCTCCGGCGACGGCAGCGCACTCGCGAACCGCTGGGTCAAGCTGCCCACGTCGCTGATCGGCGTGGAGTTCGGCGAGATCTTCACGCCCGACGTCGTGGCCCAGACGGCCGGCAAGGTCACCAAGCAGACCGCCGATCTGGGGCTGCGGCACAACGCCGAGGAGAGCATCGCCGGGGTCGACGCGTACGCGATCGAGGTTGACGGCGGCACGGTGTACTTCGCGACCACCCAGCCGCACGGCGTGCTCCGCTTCGACCTCGACAAGCTGGGCAGCGGCGAGAACACCGCGGTCACGAGCGCGCTGCTCGACGTCACCGACGTCTCGCCGAACGTCGTCGCGATCTACCAGTCGCTGAACAAGGCCGCGGCCGGGCTCGGCACGGCGGTCGACGCGCTGACCGGCATCCAGCAGGGCGCCCACCGGTTCGACAAGTGCGGCGCGCCCAGCTGCACGCTGATCGTGGACATCAAGAACACCGCGAAGAGCGCCGTGCGCGTGCACCTGCGGGCCAACTGGACCGGCGACGGCACCAAGCTCGGCGGCTGCGAGTCGAAGATCGGCCCGGTGGCGCCCGGCGCCAGCAGCAAGATCAGCTGCCGGATCACGTCCGCGCAGTGGAAGAGCTTCTACCAGAAGGCGAACTCGGTGCCGGGCACGCATCCGTACGGCGCGCAGTGGTCCGCGCTCGTCCTCGCCGAGCCGCCGGACGTCGCCGACCTCAAGACCTGGGCGGCCGCCAAGCCCGCCGCCGCGGACGACCACAAGACCGACGGCACCCACGCGGTGTACGAGATCAGCGCGAGCGGCACGCCGTGGAAGTACGGCGTGGTGCCCAACCGGTACTGGCGCGACCACGCGAACGACCAGCGGCGCGCGTGCATGGCCGACAGCAGGTCCGCCTGCACCGTGTCGCGGGTGACCGTGGCCGACGACCCGGTGTCGGCGCACGCCCTGGCCACGAAGCTGATCGCCGACTACGTGTCCGAGCACGACGGCTGCCCCGCCGGCCAGTGGGTGAGCTGCACGAAGTGACCTCGGGCGCCGAGCTGGCGGAGGCCTACCAGGCGTGCCGCCGGATCAACGCGCACCACGGGCGTACCTATTTCCTCGCCACCCGCCTGCTCCCGGCGGACCGGCGGCCCGCGGTGCACGCGCTGTACGGCTTCGCCCGGCTCGCCGACGAGATCGTCGACGACGTGGCCCGCACGTCCGCCGACGGGCGGGCCCGCGCGCTCGCCGCGTTCGAACAGCAGGTCGGCACGGCGCTGCGGGGCGGCGAGCCGGCGAGCCCGGTGCTGCTCGCCCTCGCCGACACGGTGCGCCGCCACGCGATCGAGCCGGACCTGTTCGCCGAGTTCCTCGCCTCGATGCGGATGGACCTGACCGTCACCGGCTACCGGACCTTCGCCGACCTCGGCGAGTACATGCACGGCTCGGCCGGGGTCATCGGGCTGCAGCTCTTGCCGGTGCTCGGCACCGCCGGTCCGGCGGCGGACGCAGCGCCGTACGCGGCCGCGCTCGGCGAGGCGTTCCAGCTGACCAACTTCCTCCGCGACGTCGGCGAGGACCTCGACCGCGGGCGGCTCTACCTGCCGGCCGACGAGCTGGCCGCGTTCGGCGTGGACCGCGCGCGGCTGCTGCGTGCGCACCGCACCGGCCGGCCGGATCCCGCGATCCGGCGGGCGCTCGCGCACCTCGTCGCGTACAACCACGCCGTGTACCGGCGGGCCGAGCCCGGGATCGCGCTGCTGCGCCGCGAGTCGCGGCCGTGCGTGCGGACCGCGTTCACGCTCTACCGCCGGATCCTCGACGAGATCGAGGCGAGCGACTACGCCGTGCTGGGCCGCCGCATCGCGGTGCCCGTCCACCGGCGGCTGCGCATCGCCGTGCCGGGCCTCATCGCCGCGGTGGCGAGCCGGGCCGTGACCCGGGCCGTGAGCCGGGCCGGCGGCCGCCGGCGCGAGCTGGCGTCACGCTGAGAAGGCGCAGACCCGACGACGGAGAAACGAACGAGGCTCCCGCACCGATCAAACCGATGGTCCGGACGGTGACGGCCGGCTGCCGAGCGCCGGGAGCTCGCCCGCGCGGCCCGTCGTCCGCCGTTCGGACCGGTGCCGGTGACCGCCGTTCTTGGCGGCGGTCACCCTGCGCCGGGCAGCCCGGAACCGGTGCGGACCCGACGCCCGCACCCCGAACAGTGCGCTTGTCTCAGAGCGCCAGGGCCTGGGCGCGGCGCTTGACCTCGCGGCCGCCGGTGGCGCGCAGCTGGTCGATGGGCCGGCCGGGCAGCGAGTCGTCCGCGGTGAACAGCCAGCGGACCATCTCGTCCGGCGCGAAGCCCGCGTCGGCGAGGACGGTCAACGTGCCGGGCAGACCCTTGACGATCGAGCCTTCGCTGGTGAGGAATTCCGCGGGCACGCACAGCACCCCGTCGCGGCGGACCGCGACCAGCTGGCCGTCCCGCAACGCCTGGCGCACCTTCGTCACCGGGAGTCTCAGCCGCTCGGCCACATCGGGCAGCGCCAGCACCTCGACTCCGGGATCGAGCACGTCGTCGGCGGAGGGTGTCGCACTCACGCCCCTCACGATGCCACACCGGACACCGCCGTGCCTGGACGATTTCGGCCGGTGCGAGCCGTTCGACGGCCCTCGCGGGCAGATCGACGGTCACATAATCGACGGCTTCACCACGCGCCGGCTGCGGGCTCCGTACCATCACGGTCGTGGACGAAAGGGGAGCCCGGCTGATCGGCACGCTGCTCGAGCGGCGGTACCGGATCGACGCGCTGCTCGCACGCGGCGGGATGTCGTCGGTTTACCGGGGGCTCGACACCCGGCTCGACCGGCGCGTCGCGATCAAGGTGATGGACGCGCGCTTCGCCGACGACCGCGCCTTCGTCGACCGCTTCGAGCGCGAGGCCCGCTCCGCCGCGAAGATCCACCACCCCAACGTCGTCGCCGTCCACGACCAGGGCGTGGACGCCAACCCCGAGGGTGCGCTGGTCTACCTGGTGATGGAGCTGGTCGACGGCGGCACCCTGCGGGACCTCATCACCGAGCGTGGCGCGCTCGAGCCGCAGCTGGCCCTCTCGATCATGGAACCGGTGCTGGGCGCGCTCGCCGCGGCGCACCGGGCCGGCCTGATCCACCGCGACGTCAAGCCGGAGAACGTGCTGATCGGGCACGGCGGCGAGCAGGGCACGATCGTCAAGGTCGGTGACTTCGGCCTGGTGCGCGCCGTGTCCAGCGCCGGCACGACGAGCTCGAGCATCATCCTCGGCACCGTCGCGTACCTGTCCCCCGAGCAGGTCACCACCGGCAACGCGACCGCCCGCGGCGACGTCTACTCGGCCGGCATCCTGCTGTGGGAGTCGCTCACCGGCACCACGCCCTACACCGGCGACAACCCGCTCTCGATCGCCTACCGGCACGTGAACGAGGACGTGCCGGCGCCGAGCTCACGCGTCGCCGGCCTGCCGCCCGCGCTGGACGAGCTGGTCGTGCGGGCCACGCGGCGGGACCCGGCCGCCCGGCCCGCCGACGGCGCCGCGTTCCTCGCCGAGCTGGCCAACCTCCGCACGCAGCTGGGCTTGGCGCGGGTCGCGGTGCCGGTCCCCGAGCCGACCATCCAGGACCGCACCGTGCCGGTGACGCCGGTGGGCAACCGGATCGGCGGCCGGCCGACTGGCGAGGAGGACCCGGAGGCCACCGCGACCGGCCTGGACGTCGTCGACGCAGGCCGGCCGCTCGCGCATGCCACGGTCGTGCGCCAGGCGCCCGCCGGCTTCCAGGCGATGGGCCCGCGGGGCACCCGCGCCATGCTGCGCACCGACCTGGACCCGCCCCCGCCGTCGAACCCGTACGGCATGCAGCAGCCGGTGCTCGGCCCGCCGAGCATGGGTACGCCGATGGGCTCGCCCGCCATGGGCTCGCCCGCGATGGGCAACGCACTCCCGCCGATGCCACCCCCGCCGCGGCGGCAGCGCCCACCGGGCCTGCAGCCGAACAAGCGGAGCGGCAACATCGTGCTGCTCGTCCTCGCCGCCGTGCTGGCGATCGCGCTGATCGGGACGACCACGTGGTGGTTCACCTCCGGCCGGTACAGCACCGTGCCGAACGTGGCGGGCAAGGACCGTGCCGCGGCCGAGAAGATCCTCAACGACAGCGACCTCCAGCCGAAGTACGAGCACGCCTACAGCGACGACGTCGAGTCCGGCCAGGTGATCGAGACGAACCCGGCCGGCGGCGCGGAGGTGCTGCGCGGCGAGACGATCACCGTCACGCTGTCCAACGGCCCGCCGGTCGTCCCGGACGTGCGGGCCGGCTCGTCGGTCGACTCCGCCAAGCAGGCGATCAAGGATCACGGCCTGCAGCCCGGCGTCGACGACAGCAAGCAGGACTTCAGCGACGAGGTGGCCAAGGGCAAGGTCATCCGCCTCGATCCGGAGCCGGGCACCCAGCTGAAACTCGGCGAGCGCGTCGACATCATCGTGAGCAAGGGCGCCGCGCCCAAGCCGATCCCGGACCTGCGTGGCAAGACCCGCGACGAGGCGTTCGCCACGCTCCAGCAGCTGGGCTACGCCCCGGTCGACGCGCCACAGCAGTTCGATCCGGACATCGACAACGGTAAGGTCATCGGCACCGACCCGCCGGCGAACGTGACCCCCGCGCCGGGCACCGAGATAAAGGTGGTCACGTCGAACGCGATCACCGTGCCCGACCTGATGAACAGATCTCCGCAGGACGCACAGGCACTTCTGCAGGGGCTGGGCCTACAGGTCCAGATCCAGCAGTTCGGCGGCGCGAACCGGGTGTTCGGGCAGAACCCCGTCGCCAACACCCGCGTGCAGGCCGGCTCGACCGTCATCCTCTTCACAATTCTCTGACCAGCACGACAGCGAGAAAATCGCCGCCGACGCACAGTCTTAACGTGCTGACCATGCGAGGGTCACGCGTCCCTGGTGAGGTGGAACGCATGGCACGACTCAGCGGACTGGACGTCGCGTTCCTCTGTCTCGAGACGCGCACCCGGCCGATGCACCTCGGTGCGATCGGCGTGTTCCGGCCGGCCGGGCCAGTCGACCTCGGCGAACTACGGGAGTTGCTCGCGTCGCGGGCGGCCGCCACGCCGCTACTGCGGCAGCGAGCGCATCCCGTCTGGTTCCCGCCGGGCGGCGCGGAGTGGCGCGTGGACGACCGCTTCCGCGCGGCTGAGCACGTTCGTGGCTACCACGTGCCGGACCGGCGGACCTTCGAGGCGTACGCGTCCGGCTGGATGGCCACGCCGCTCGATCTGTCCCGGCCGCCGTGGGAGATCCACGTGGTGACCGGCCTGCCGGACGACGAGTTCGCCGTGTTGCTGAAGCTGCACCACTCGCTCGCGGACGGCGCCGGGGCGGTCGAGGTGGCCGGCAGGCTGTTCGACCAGTCGGCGCCCGCCCGGCCGGCCCCGCCGTCCCTCCCACCGTCCCTCCAGCCGTCCCTCCCACCGACCCTGGACCTGCTGAGCCAGGGCCGGGAGCTGCTCACCCGCGCGGGCACGGTGCTGCTCGCGGCGCGTCGCCCGCCCGCGCCGTCGCTGGTCACCGGGAGCTCGGCACGCCGCCGGCTCGCGTTCGTGCGGCTGGACCTCGACGACGTGCGGCAGATCCGCAAACAGCACGGCGGCACGACGAACGACGTGGCACTCACGGTGGTCGCCGGGGCGCTGCGGCAGTGGCTCGCGCTGCGGAACAAGCCCGTCGACGGGGTGACGTTGCGGGCGCTGATCCCGGTCAACACGCGGGCGCGGGGTGGTGCGGACGGCGCGAACCGGTTGTCGGCGTATCTGTGTGACCTGCCGGTCGGGCTCGCGGATCCGTTGGAGCGGTTGCGGTTCGTGCGGTCGGCGATGGACCGGAACAAGGCGGCCGGGCCGTCGGCCGGGCCCGGGGCGGTGCCGATCCTGGCGAATCTCATCCCGTCCGCGCTGCATCGGGTCTGCACGCCGGCCGCGGGAGCGGCGGCGCCGCTGCTGTTCGACACGGTCGTCACCAACGTGCCCCTGCCGCCCCGAGGGTTGGCACTGGCCGGGGCGGAGCTGCGGGAGGTCTATCCCTTCGCGCCGCTCGCCGCCGGGCACGGGCTGGGCGTGGCGATCTCCGCCTACCGCGATTCCGTCCACATAGGACTACAAGCCGACCATGACGCGGTGCCGGACTTGGACGTGCTCGCGGCCTGTCTGACGAAGGCGGCCAACACGCTGCACGAGAGGTGTGCTTAGGCCCTCGTCGTGCGGTCCTGGCCGGGGCGCGTCGGTCGACGTGGCGCGTTTCCGGCCTTCGTTACGAGCGGAGCATCTCCGCTACCAGGAAGGCCAGCTCGAGGCTCTGCTGCGTGTTCAGCCTCGGGTCGCAGGCCGTCTCGTAGCGGCCGTGCAGGTCCTTGTCCGAGATCTCCTGGGCGCCGCCCAGGCACTCCGTCACGTCCTCGCCCGTGAGCTCGATGTGGATGCCGCCGGGGTGCGTGCCCAGGTGCCGGTGCACCTCGAAGAAGCCCTGCACCTCGTCCACGATCCGGTCGAAGTGGCGGGTCTTGTAGCCCGTCGACGACTCGTGGGTGTTGCCGTGCATCGGGTCGCACTGCCAGATCACCTGGTGGCCCGACGCGGTCACCTTCTCGATGATCGGCGGCAGCACGTCGCGCACCTTCTGGTTGCCCATGCGGCTGACGAGCGTGAGCCGGCCCGGGGTGTTCTTCGGGTCCAGGCGCTCGACGTACTCGACGGCCATCTCCGGCGTGGTCGACGGCCCGATCTTGAGGCCGATCGGGTTCGCCAGCAGCTCCACCAGCGCGACATGCGCACCATCGAGCTGCCTCGTGCGCTCGCCGACCCAGATGAAGTGCGACGACAGGTCGTACAGCTTCGCGTCGGGCTCCGCGCTGTCCAGCCGCAGCATCGCGCGCTCGTAGTCCAGCAACAGCGCCTCGTGGCTAGCGAAGATCTCCGTCGTGTGCAGGGACGAGTCCTCGACCCCGCACGCCGACATGAAGCGCAGGCCACGGTCGATCTCCGTGGCCAGGGCCTCGTACCGCTCTCCGGCCGCGGAGTTGGAGACGAAGTTCTTGTTCCACTCGTGGACCCGCGTCAGGTCCGCCTCGCCGGCCGCGGTCAGGGCGCGGACCAGGTTCATGGCGGCACCGGCGTTGGCGTACGCGCGGATCATGCGGCCCGGGTCCGGCACCCGCGCCTCGGGCGTCGCGACCAGCGAGTTGACGATGTCGCCGCGGTAGACCGGCAGGCCCAGCGCGTCGGTCGAGCTGGAGCGGGGCTTGGCGTACTGGCCGGCGATGCGGGCGACCTTGACGACCGGCATGCTCGCGCCGTAGGTCAGGACCACGGCCATCTGCAGCAGCGTGCGGATGTTGCCGCGGATGTGCGGCTCGGTGTTGTCGGCGAAGGTCTCCGCGCAGTCGCCGCCCTGCAGCATGAACGCCTGGCCGCGCGCGACCTCGGCGAGCTTGTTGCGCAGCCGGTCGACCTCGGACGGCACCGTGATCGGCGGCACGCTCTCGAGTACCGTCCGGACCTGGCGGACCGCGTCGGCGTCGGGCCACTCCGGCTGCTGCGCCGCACGGCGGGCGAGGGCGTCGTCGAGGCGGGCACGCAGCTCGGGCGAAAGCGGTGGCAACTCGGGAAGATCGTCCACCGGAACATCGACAGTCCAGTTCACGGCCATAGCGTAGCCATCCCGGTCATCCGCCTTTCCGCCGACAGTGACGCCGGCCGGTGGGCCTACAGCGGCGGCCGCTCGCCCGCCCACGGGTGCGCGCGCTCGAGCTGGCCGGCGAGCGAGAGCAGCCGGTGCTCGCTGAACGACGGGCCGACCAGTTGCACGCCCATCGGCAGGCCGCCGGAGTCCCGGCCAGCCGGCACGGCGGCCACCGGGTAGCCGAGCACGTTCCAGGTCGGGAAGTACGGGATGCCGATCGACACTCCCGCGAGCGTCGCGGACGCGCCGCTTCCGTGGTAGCGGCCGATCCGCGGCTGCCGGCCGGTCCAGCCGGGCTGCAGGATCACGTCGTGGTCGGCGAAGAACCCGCGCATCCGATCGTCCAAGTCGGACTCCGCGGCCCGCGCCCGGGCGAGCACGCGGTCCGGGATGCGCCGGCCCATCGCGGCGATCCGGCGGGTGCGCGGCTCGAGCCACTCCGGGTGCGGCAGCTGGGCGACGTCGTCGGCGACGCCGCGCAGGTAGCGCACGAGGAACTGCGGGCTCGGCCGGGGTCCCAGCGGCGGGTCGGCGTCGACGACCTCGTGGCCGAGCGCGCGCAGCCGCTCCGCGGTCTCCCGCACGGCCTGCTTGCGCTGCGCCTCCACGGGCGGCTTGCCCAGCGGCGTCCACCACGAGAGCGCGATCCGCAGCCGGCCGGGGTCCGCGTCGGCCGAGTCGCGGTACAGCCCACCCGGGTGGTCCTCCTCCGCGACGACGTCGAGCATCGCGGCCGCGTCGGCCACCCGCCGGCCGAGCGGGCCGACCCCGGCGAGGCCGTGCCAGTGCTCCTCCGGACCCATGTCGATCAGGCCACGCGTGGTCTTCAGGCCGAAGATGCCGCAGAACCCCGCCGGGATGCGCACCGAGCCACCACCGTCGGACCCCGTCGCCGCGCCGACGACCCCGGCCGCGACCGCCGCCGCCGAGCCGCCGGACGAGCCGCCGGGCGTGTGGTCGAGGTTCCAGGGATTTCGGGTCGCGCCGTGGGTGAGCGTCTCGGTGAACGGCCACAGGCAGCGGTCGGGTGTGTTCGTGTGCCCGACGAGCACGGCGCCGGCCGCACGCAGCCGCGCCACGGCGGGGGCGTCCTCCTCGGCCGGGGCGAACTGCGCGCGCCCGCCCATGCCGGTGATGTCGCCGGTGACGTCGAGGTCGTCCTTGACCGCGAGCGGCACACCCAGCAGCGGCGTGCGCTCCCCCGCCTCGAGCCGCCGCTGCGCGGCGGCGGCCTGCGCCCGCGCTTCGTCGGTGTAGACGATGCGGAAGAGGTTCAGCCGCGAGTTGACCGCGTCGAGGCGGCGCAGCACCGCCTCGAGCAGATCGGGCGCGCTGACCGTGCCGTCCCGCAACGCCTGCGCCTGCGCGTCCGCGCCCGCCCACAACAGCTCATCGAGGTCCATGCGCCAACACTAGGCCCTGTTTCGTGGGTGATCATGAGTCTTGGACCAGCCAACGCAACCTCAGGGGAACGTGACGTCACCCAGCCACGTGTACGTGAACAATTGCACCATCCGCTGGGAGGCGACCAACACTTTGAATTCCGGGGAGGCGGACTAGCCGAAGAAGACCTCGGCCTCGGCGTAGCGCTCCGGCGGCACCGTCTTGAGCTCGGCCGTCGCCTCGGACAGCTTCACGCGGACGATGTCCGTGCCGCGCAGCGCGACCATCACGCCGAAGTCGCCGTCCTGCACGGCGTCCACCGCGTGCAGGCCGAACCGGGTCGCGAGGACGCGGTCGTAGGCAGTCGGCGTGCCGCCGCGCTGGACGTGCCCGAGCACGACCGCGCGCGACTCCTTGCCGGTGCGCTGCGCGATCTCCTCGGCGAGCCAGGTCCCGACGCCGCCGAGGCGGACGTGGCCGAAGGCGTCCTTCTCGCCGCTCGCCAGCACCTCGGCGCCGCCCTCGGGCAGCGCCCCCTCGGCGACGACGATGATCGGCGCGAACTGCCGCTCGAAGCGGCGGGTGACCCACTCGACGACCTTGTCCACGCTGAACGGCCGCTCTGGTACGAGGATGACGTTCGCGCCGCCGGCGAGTCCGGAGTGCAGCGCGATCCAGCCGGCGTGCCGGCCCATCACCTCGACGACGAGCGCGCGGTGGTGCGACTCGGCGGTGGTGCGCAGCCGGTCGATGGCCTCGGTCGCGATGTGCACCGCGGTGTCGAAGCCGAACGTGTAGTCGGTGGCGCTGAGGTCGTTGTCGATCGTCTTCGGCACGCCGACCACGCCGACGCCGTCGTCGGTGAGCCGCTTCGCGACGCCGAGCGTGTCCTCGCCGCCGATCGCGACGAGCGCGTCGACGCCGTTGTCGGTGAGGACCTGCCTGATGCGGTCCACGCCGCCGTCGACCTTGTACGGGTTGGTCCGCGAGGAGCCAAGGATCGTGCCGCCGCGGGTCAGGATGTCCTCGACGTCGTCGAGGCCGATCGGCTTGAGCAGGCCCTCGATCGGGCCCTGCCAGCCGTTGCGGAAGCCGACGGTCTCCCAGCCGTGGACCTCGATGCCCTTGCGGACCGCGGCCCGGATGACCGCGTTCAGTCCTGGACAGTCACCGCCACCAGTGAGCAAGCCGACGCGCATGTGCCCGATCCTCCATCCGGCTGCTAGAGCTGTGGTCCTAACCCGGTCGTACGCGCACAGGGTGCCACCTTCTGGATCGGTGCAGCAACCGGTCGTCGCCTAACGGTTCGGGAATCCTCGGCGAACCCGTTCCGCCTCGATCACCCGCCAGCGCGCGAGGTTGTGCCGGGCGTCGGCGAGCGCGTCGTGCGCGTCGCGCGGCGGCGCCGGGAGCGCGGGCTTGCCCACGTCCTCCCAGCGTTGCCGAAGCTCGCGGGTGAAGCGCGGCAGCTCGCGCGGCAGGGCCGGCATGTCGCCCCAGAGCTGGGCGAGCGCGACATGGTCGTAGGCGGCGAACCAGGCCCACAGCTCGATCTTGTCGCGACCGCGGTTCAAGAACCTGAGCAGCCGCTCGCGCATGGTGGCGCGGTCGCACCAGGCGGAGTCCGACGGCGGCGGGAGCTTGTCGAGCACGTTCTCGCGCACCCACTGGCCGGCCCGGTCGGGGTCGAACTCGGTGGAGACGGCGTAGAACTCGCGGCCTTCCTCGTCCACGACACCGATCGAGACCAGGTCGATTGTCGTTCCGTCCTCGATGAACTCGGTGTCGTAGAAGAACCGCACCGATGCAGATTAGTGGTCAGCGAGAGCGCAGCCGCGCCCGCCGTCCGGACTGCGAACGGTCGACACGGGTGGGGTCGTTCAGCCGGCCTCAGCCGGCCTCAGCCGGCCTCTGTCTCGGGGATGCGGTCGGCGTCGGCGGCCGTGCGGCGGCGTTGCTGGGCCGGCACCTCGGCGGCCTCGCCGTTCGCCTGCGCGGCGAGCAGTTCCTTGGCCTTGGCCGCGTAGATGTCGACGTACTCCTGGCCGGACAGCTCCATCAGCGCGTACATGATCTCGTCGGTGATCGACCGCTCCACGAAGCGGTCGCCGGCGAGGCCCTCGTAGCGCGAGAAGTCCATCGGCTTGCCGATCTTGATGCGGATCTTGTGCGGCTTCCACATCTTGGAACCGATGGGGTTGGCCTTGTCCGTGTCGAACATGGCCACCGGGATGACCTTGACGCGCGCCTCGAGCACCATGCGGGCCAGGCCGGTCTTGCCCTTGTAGAGCCGGCCGTCCGGGGAGCGGGTGCCCTCGGGATAGATGCCGAGCAGGTGGCCCTCACGCAGCAGCCGGATGCCGGTGTCGAGCGCGGCCTGCGCGGCGGCGCCGCCGGAGCGGTCGATCGGGATCTGGCCCATGCCGGTGAAGAACCACTTCTTGAACCGGCCCTTGAGGCCGGGCTGCGTGAAGTACTCCAGCTTCGCCGGGAACGTCACGCGGCGCCTGAGCATCAGCGGGAGGAAGAAGGAGTCCGCGACGGCGAGGTGGTTGCTGGCGAGGATCGCCCCACCGTCGGCCGGGATGTTCTCGCCACCCTCGACCTCCGGACGGAAGAAGAGCCGGAGAAGCGGACCGAGGAACACATGCTTCATCAACCAGTACAGCACCGCTACCCGCGCCTCTCGCTTTGCCGGCCGGTCACCCGTTTGTCGAGGGTACGAAGGGTGTGTTGCGGACACAATCCTTCGCCACCCGAATGTCGGAACATGTAACAGGCGACACCACTCAGAAGACTCCCTTGGCTGCCACGGTACCCAACGAGTAAACAAGCCAGTGTGATCCGGCCATCCGGTCGCGGGTTCGTGCGACGATGGCCACATCACCTGCTCGTGTGCCTGATCGTGAGGAGGCCCAGGTGTCCGACCGCCCGGAGGACGTCGACGCCGCGTTCGCGGCGATAGTGGCCGACCTCGAACGCGAGGGGCTGGGCAGCAACCTATCCGACCTCGACGATCCCGGCTCGGCGGAGGAGACCACAGCGCCGGCACCCCCACCCGCGCCGGCACCCAAGCCGCAGTCGAGCCCCCCGCCGGCCGCGTGGCGAGGGCAGGAGACGGAGTGGGACTGGACCTGGGGCACGGACGACGAGCACTACGTCCCGCCGGAGCCCCCGCCCCTGCCGCGGCTGCGGCCGCTGACGATCGTGGCGCTGGTCCTCATCCTCGCGGCGGTCGTGCTGCTGGTGCTGCCGGGCGTGATCGGCCTGGACGCCCGCATCGGCACCCCGATCGCCCTGGTCGCACTGACGTGTGGCGGCGCCATGCTGCTGCTGCGCATCCGCCAGACCCCGAAGGAACCAGAGGACGGCCGCGACGACGGCGCCCAGATCTGACCCCGGCCGCCGGCGCTATCCGCCGTTCGCCGCCAACGACGCGGCGCCCACCATGGCTGCTTCGTCCCCGAGCTGGGCCGTCCTGATCCGGGCCAGGGGGCGGTAGCCGGCGCCGGTGACCAGCTTCTTGTAGTGATCCCGCGCGTCGTCGAGGAACAGCGGGGCCGACTCCGAGACGCCGCCCGCGATGACCACGATCTCCGGGTCGTAGATGTCCGCCACCAGGGCCAGGCCCTCGCCCAGCCACGTCGCCAGGTCCGCCATCGCGCGCTGGGCCAGCGGGTCGCCGTCCCGGGCGGCCGCCGCCACCTTGCGGCCCGTCACCGCCCGCTTGTCCGTCGCCACCTCGCGGCCAAGCACCGTGGAGCGGCCGGGGAACCGCGCCAGCAGCTCCACCGCCGTCGCCGACAGGGCCGTACCGCTGCAGTACCGCTCCCAGCAGCCCGACTTCCCGCACGGACACGGCCGGCCGTTCGGCACCAGCGACAGGTGGCCCAGCTCCGGCGCCACCCCGTACGCGCCGCGGAACAGCTTGCCGTCCAGCAGCAGCCCGCCGCCGATGCCCGTGCCGATCGCCACCAGCAGCGCCACCCGGGCGCCCCGTGCGGCGCCGAACCGGTGCTCCGCCAGGACGGCCGCGTTGGCGTCGTGCTCCAGGACCACCGGCAGGCTCAGCCGCGCCGAGATGCGGTCCGCCACCGGTGCCTCGCGCCACGCGAGGTGCGGGGCGAACATCACCGACCGGCGGTCGGTCGTGACGAAGCCGGCCACCGCGAGGCCTACCGCCGTGACCCGGTGGCGCAGCGCGAGCGTGCCGACGGCCTGCACGATCGCGTCCTCGAGCGCCCGCTCGCTCGTCGGGGTCGGGGCGCGGGCGGTGTCCAGCACCGTGCCGTACCGGTCCACGACACCGGCCCGCACGCTCGTGCCCCCGATGTCCACGCCGATCGTCGTCTTCGTCCTCAAGCCTGCGGCTCTCCCTTGCGCCGCACCGGGATCCGCTGCACCCGCGGCCGCTCGCCGGTCCGCGCCGGGCGCGGCGGCGGGGTGAAGCCCGGCATGTGCGGCGCGCCCGGCTGCCACCGGTCGGCGAGCACCGCGCGCAGCAGCGCCACCGCGTCCGCCGCCCGGTCCAGGCTCCGCGCCGCCAGCTCGTTCGGCTCGCCGCGCACCAGCGCCACCACCGCGCACGCCGGGCACCGGCACGAACCGCCGGGCGGCGCGGAGGCCGACACCCGGTCCAGCCACGGCCCGGCCCGGTCGGCGACCGCGTCGAGGAGCAGCCGCAGCTCTTCCACCAGCCGGGTACCGGGCTCGATGGGAGGCTCGGTCATGCCTCCCCCTCGAAGCGCAGCACCAGCCCGCGCTCGTCGATGAACGCGTCGGTCACCTCGTGGCGCCGCAGCAGGACCGGGACCGCCACGAGCCGGCGCACGCCGTCGACCGTCACCGCGAGGTCGTCGCCCACCCGGGCGAGGTCGAGCTCGGCCGTGTCGGTCAGCGGCAGCGCGATCGCGAGCTCGTAGCCACCCTCGTCGAGCGGGCGCAGGTCCACCAGCGGCCGCACGGCATCGTCGCCGCCGTGCGGCTCCGCGAGCGGGTCGGCGTCGCCGTAGAGATCGCCGGCGAGCTCCAGCAGCGCGTGGACGCCCACCGGCTCGGCCGGCCGGTGCTCGACGAGGTGCACCCGCAGCGGCGTCGACGCCGCCAGCTCCTCGAGCACCGCGTCCTGCTCGGCCCGCCGCGTCCGCAGCCAGCTCGCCGCCGGGCCCTGCCACATCCGGCCCCGCGGCACGAGCCGGTTCGCCACGAGGCTGTCGACCCGGATGCCGCGCAACGCCAGCGCGGCGAGCGTGCGCCGGGTCTCCGCGACGACCAGCCGCTCCGGCGTCGTCACCAGCCGCACGCTCGTCACCGACGGATCGGTGAGCAGCCGCCGCAGCCGGCCGAGGTGCTCGGCGAGCCGGCCGAGCGCGGAAGCCTTGGCGCGCAAGGAGGGCATGAACAGCCGGTCCACATAGTCCGCGATCGCCTCCGGCAGGGCCAGCAGCCGCAGCGTCTCCGCGGTCGGTCCACAGTCGACGACCACGACCTCCCACCGCCCCTGCCCGGCGAGCCGGGCGACCTCGCTCAGCGCGAGCAGCTCGTCCACGCCGGGCAGCACGGTCAGCTCCTCGGCGTCCAGCTCGTCGAGGCCGACGCCGGCGAGCCAGTCCCGCAGCTGGCGCCGGATGTCCTGCCAGGACTTGTCGACGAGGCCGCGAGCGTCCACATGGGCCGCGTACAGGCAGGTGTCTACTTCGGACGGCTCACCGGTCAGTGGCGCGCCGAACACGTCGCCGAGCGAGTGCGCCGGATCCGTGGAGGCGACGAGCACCTTGCGGCCGCTCACCGCGAGGCGCGCAGCCGTCGCCGCGGCGAGGGTGGTCTTGCCGACCCCGCCCTTGCCGGTGAACAGCAGTATGCGCACGCCCGCCATGGAGCCCCGGGCCTAGCTGCCCTCGACCCGGCGCTTGAGCTCCTTCAGCGCGATGTCCATGATCATTTTCTCGGCCTTGCGGCGGAACAGGCCGATCATCGGCACGGCCAGCTGGACCGACAGCGTGTAGGTGACCCGGGTCTTGTCGCCTTCGGGTGTCAGCAGGTAGCGGCCGTTCTGCGCGCGCTGCATCTGCCCCTTCACGAGGTTCCACGTGACCGAGAGCCCGTCGGGAGCCCAGTCGTACTCCAGCGTGTAGACGTCCTTGAACGGACCCGCGTCGAGCGTGAACCGCACCTGCTTCGCGTGCCCGTCCGTGCCCTCCTCGAGGACCTCGGTCCGCTTCACGGCGTTGGCCCATTCCGGGTACGCGGGAAAGTCAGCGATCACCGGCATGATGTCCGCAGGCGGCGCGTCGACCACGATGGACTGGGTGGACTCATCGGCCATGCCGGGGAGGCTACCCGGTTGGGTCACCAGCGAAGCACGTAAGGCCGCTGTGTCCGCTGGAAATGGCCCACGTTGGCGCATTCGGTATACCCGAGCCGCATCCGCTGTGCGAGCGGCTGGTGCACGTGCCCGAACACCGCCCACCGCGGCGACTGCTCGCTGATCACGCGCAGCAGCGTCGGCGAGCCGAGCTCCTGGCGGCGGGACACGACGTCGTAGGTCAGCTCCGGCACGTCCGGCGGCATGTGGCTGCACAGCACGTCCACCTCGCCGAGCTTCGCGACGTCGGCCGCGACCTCGTCCTCGGTGCGCAGGTACGGGCGGAACGCCCCGCCGCGGCGGCGGATCGCGCCGGGCGGCAGCAGCGCGCCACCGACGAAGCCGAACCGCAGCCCGCCGAGCTCGGCCGTCGCGCCGTCCAGGATCCGGACGTTCTCGCCCGCGTACTCCGGCCACAGCGCCGGCACGTCGACGTTGCCGGGGGTGGCGTAGGTCGGCACGGTCATCGCCGCGAACAGGCGGGTGTACTGTTCGCGGATCGCCGACTCGACCACCGCGCCCGGGTCGTCGAGGCTCGTCCACAGCGACCGGGCGAACGCGGCCACCTCGTTGTGCGCGCGCTCGCGGCGCAGCCGGGCGAACGTCGCCATGGCATCCGGGCCGAACACCGCGCCCATGATCCCGCCCGCGTGGTCGTGGTAGTCGACGAAGTCGATCAGGTCGCCGAGGACCACGAGCGCGTCCGCGCCGTCCCCGGCCTTGGCCAGTGCCTCGGCGTTGCCGTGCACATCTGAGACCACGTGAACCCGCACGATCGCAGGTTAGCCGTTGGCCGGCGGGCACCCCGGCCTGCGGCCGCCCTCGAGCTCGGTCTTGAGGTCGAGCGCGACGGCCTTCGCGGCCAGCTGACGTCGGGTTCTCTCGCGGCGCAGCCGGGTGGGGCGCACCTGCGCCCCGGGCGGGGGGTCGGCACGCAGGAAATAGTGCAGCAGGGTCCCGTCGAGCACCGGCTCGAGCCAGACCTCCATCGTGCCGACCAGCGCGCCGCGCACGGTCCAGCGCAGCCCCTCGTCACCGCGGTCGGCGTAGACCTCGAGCCGCAGGTCCGGCCAGTACCGCCGCCAGGCGTCGGGATCGGCGAACGCCTTCGCGACCGACCCGGGCGGCACGGCCAGGAACGTCTCGTCGATCACATCCACGGCGGGCACCCGTGCAGCATGTCATGCGCCGTTCGCGCTACGTTTTCCGTGTGACCGCACCGGAGAGCCTGACCGACATGGTCCGGGCTAACGCCGAGCGGTTCGGGGGCACCATCGGGGTGCGCCGCCGGACCGACGGCTCCTGGCTGGACGTCACCACGCGCGAGTTCGCGCGCGCCGTGCTCGACGTCGCCAAGGGGCTGATCGCGGCCGGGCTGCGGCCCGGCGACCGGATCGCGCTCCACGCGTCCACCCGCTACGAGTGGACCCTGTTCGACTTCGCCGCCTGGACGGCCGGCTGCCAGACCGTGCCCATCGACGCCACGGCCCCGGCCGAGGACGTCGAGTGGGTCCTGTCCGACTCCGGCGCCTGCGCGATCGTGCTGGAGAACTCCGCCCATCGCGAGACGCTGCGCCGGATCGTCGACCGGCTGCCCGAGCTCGGCTGGGTGTGGCAGCTCGACGCGAGCGAGGCGGACGCGGACGTCGTGCCGGCGGTCGCCGAGCTCACCGAGCTGGGCCGCGAGATCACCGACACGGTCGCCGACGACCGCCGGCAGGCCGTGCCCGCCGACGCCGTGGCCACGCTCGTCTACCCCTCCGGCGACCGGCACGCCAAGCGCGTCGAGCTGACACACGGCGAGCTGCTCGCCGAGGTCCGCGCCGCCGTCACGGCGTACTCGCCGATGCTGCGCGCGGGCAGCTCGCTGCTCGTGCTGAGCTCCCTGGCCGGCCTCGGCGCGCGGATCCTGACGATCGCCTGCGTGTACACCCGGACGACGCTCGGCCACGTGCCCGACTCCGGGAACCTGACCACCGACCTCGGCATGTTCCGCCCGCGCACGATCGTCACCGGTACGGGCCTGCTCCGCGACCTGCACGCGGCCGCCCGGGACAAGGCCGCCGCCGAGGGCCGCACCGCCGTGTTCGACACGGCCTCGGGCATCGCCGTGCGGTTCGGCGCCGGCGGGCGGCCGTCGCTCGGGCTGCGCCTGCAGCACGCGGTCGCGGACAAGGCGGTCTACCCCAAGCTCCGCGCGCTGTTCGGCGGCCGCTGCGTCGCCGCGCTCACCACGGGCGAACCGCTCGCGGACGACCTGGTGCGCTACTACCGCGGCATCGGCATCGCCGTCCGGCCGGCTCCGGCGGGTGAGCCGGCGCGCTGACGTGCGCACCGGTGCACCCGATGTGCCCATCCGTGCAGCGCTGCTTTCCCCGAGGTGGTCGCGGGTCAGAGAGTGACCTTGTCGCCCACACGGGGAGAGGACGGGGTCGTGGACAGTCGGGCAATCGCGCGCAAGGCGGCCGAGCAGCTGGTCGCGCACCGCAACAAGCTGGCCGGCAAGGCCGAGGACGCCTACCTGGTGCACGCCGCGCTGGACACCACCGCGAAGACGATGGACCGCCACCAGCACGACCACAAGTCGGCCGCCGCCACCGCGACCAGCCACTGGGAGGGCAAGAACGCGGCCGCGTTCGACCGCCGGGCGCGCAAGGTGACCAAGGTGCTCGGCACGACGTCGTCCGTCGCCGGGAAGGCGGCGGACATCGTGGCGACGACGGCCGCGTCGCTGGACACCAACCACAAGGCCGTCGCCACGCTCGTCGACGAGTACACCGACAAGGCGACCCGGCTGCTCGACGCGGCCCGCGGCGTGACCGGTGCCGGCTCCCAGGGCGCGCTGGTGCGGGCGGTCGGCCAGGTCGTCGACCTCGCCCGCGACTACACCAACGAGTCGGTCAAGCACCTGCGGCGCGTCCAGCACCAGATGAAGGACGCGGCACAGGAGCTGGGCAAGCTCGAGAAGAACGTCGAGCACGACGGCTTCGCCGACCCGACGCACCGCAAGCGGCACACCAAGAGCCACCACGCGGCCAAGCCGCCGAAGACGAAGTCCGGCCTGAGCAACAAGATCAAGAAGATCGCGCGCGGCCAGCTCGGCTACCACGAGGGCCCGGGCAACCAGAACAAGTACGGCCCGACCGGCCCGTGGTGCTCGAACTTCGCCACCTGGGTCTGGAAGAAGTCCGGCGTGCACATCGGGATCCTCCCGTTCACCGGCGATGTCTATCACTGGGGCCAGGAGCACGGCCTGGCCTACGGCAAGCACAACCTCGACGCAGCGCGGCCGGGCGACGTGCTGCTGTTCGGCACGAGCCCGAACAGCCCGTCGACGAGCACGCACATCGGGATCGTGGAGAGCGTCCACGGCGACAAGGTGACGCTGATCGAGGGCAACTCGTCCGACAGGGTGCAGCGGGTGACCCACACCCTGTCCAGCTCGACGTTCTACGGAGGGGTGCACCCGCGATGAGTGAGATCACCGGAAGTGCGGCGGACCGCGGGATCCGGGTCGAGGTCTACCCGGGCGGCGCGCTGTCGTCGCTGACGCTGGACCGGCGGGCCATGGCGCTCGGCTCGCAAGGGCTCAGCGCCGCGATCCTCGCGGCGGTCGGCGACGCCACCGCGGTCGCGAACCAGCGGACGAAGGCGGTGCTGCGCGAGGCGCTGGACGGGCTCGGCGAGGACGAGCTGACGATGCTCGGCCTCACGCAGGACAACGCCACGACCGAACGCGCGGAGTCGACCACACCGGACTCCTGGAGGGCATCGTGAGCCGAGCCTGCGGAGCGAACGATCAGACACAGGGCGACCGCGAGCGGCGCCACGGAGCCCGCGAGGGAGCGTCATGAGTTACGACACCTACACGGTCGAGGAGCTGCTCGACGCGAACGCCGCGATGAACGAGCGGGCCGACGGGCTGTTCGAGCGGTTGGGCCGCATCTCGTCGGCCGCCGCCGACCGCGGCATCGAGGTGCGGGTGAACCTGGAGGGCCGGCTGGTCTCGCTGGACCTGTCCGTGGAGGCGATGGGCCTGGAGCCCGAGGAGCTGGCGGCGGAGATCTTCCGGCTGGCCCAGGAGGCGTCGGCCGCGGCGCTGTCCGAGGGGCTCGCCGCGCTCGAGCCGGTCGCCGGCGAGGAGCTGACGGCGGACCTGTCGGAGCTCATCGCCGCGCGCCCGCGGCCCCGTCCCACGCAGCCGCTCGAGATGATCCACGTACCGGTCGAGCCGCTGCGGACGCGCACGTTCGAGGCGCTCGACGATCAGGAGGACTTCTCGGCCGTCGAGTCCTGGGCTCTACCTCGGTAACGTAACGGTCGCCCATCGCAACCGACCATCCGAGTAGATGGGACGAACCGGAAGCGAGGGCCCGCATGGCCAACACCCGCAACCTGACGACCGCGGTCGTGGATCACGTGCGGGATGTGTTGTCGGCGCAGTACCAGACGGTCTTCCACAACCGGCGGATGCGGCTTCAGCCGGGCGGTTACCACGAGTTCGAGGCGGTGTCGGACAACGGCCGCATCGTGGCTTCGGTGAAGACCGCGGCGGGCAACGGCCGGCAT
Source organism: Actinophytocola sp. (assembly GCF_036555685.1). Classification (GTDB taxonomy): domain Bacteria; phylum Actinomycetota; class Actinomycetes; order Mycobacteriales; family Pseudonocardiaceae; genus Actinophytocola. The sequence goes on from NZ_DATBKY010000235.1 coordinate 33,071, forward strand.
CCGGCCGGCACGATATCCAACTGCCTCGCGGCGCTGTACTTCCTGTCGCTCGTGCGCGCGCACCGCAAGATCCTGGTGCTGACGTCGCCGGAGTTCCACGCGATGTTCATGATCGCGATGGACGGCAAGATCCCGCACGGCGTGGAGATCATGCACGTCCCGCTGCCGGCGGACGTCCAGGCCCGCGTGGCCGCCGTCCAGCAGGCCGGCACGGACGAGACCCAGCCGGCCCTGGACGCCGAGGAGCTACGCGCGGTCGGCGGCCACTAGAAGGCGCTGCCGTCCAGCAGCCGGGCCAGGCGCGCGGCGATGTCCTCCCAGCGCCAGTGCCGCGACACCCACCGCCGGCCCGCCTCGCCCATCTCGCCCGCGAGGGTCGGGTCGGCCAGCAGCGTGGCCACCTTGTCCGTGATCTCGTCGAGGTCCCGGCCGTCCACGACGTTGCCCGTCACGCCGTCCAGCACGGTCTCCGGGGCGCCACCCGAGCGGCCGGCCACCACGGGCAGGCCGGACGCGGACGCCTCCAGGTAGACGATGCCCAGGCCCTCGACGTCCAGGCCGCGGCCGTGCGTGCGGCACGGCATCGCGAACACGTCGCCCGCCACGAAGTGAGCCGGCAGCTCCTCCCACGGCACCCGGCCCGTCATGATCACGTGGTCGCCCACGCCGAGCTGGCCGGCGAGCGCGCGCAGCCGGTCCTCGTACGGGCCGCCGCCCACCAGCAGCAGCGCCGCCTCGGGGACGCGCCTGCGGATCCCGGGCAGGGCCTTGATCAGCATGTCCTGTCCCTTGCGTGGCCACAGGCGCGACACGCACACCGCGACCGGGCGGTCGCCGAGGCCGTAGCGGGCGCGGATCTCCTTGCCCGCGGCCGGGTTCGGCTGGAACTGCTGAGTGTCCACACCGGACGGCAGGTACTCCAGTGCCGCCATCGGCCCGAACGCCGCGGCGAAGCGGGAGCGGGTGTACTTCGACACGAACGTCACCACGTCGGTCGTCGAGCCGATGCGGCGCAGCGCCTGGCGCGCGACCGGCAGCATCGACCAGCCGACCTCGTGCCCGTGCGTGCTCGCGATCACCCGGCGCGCACCGGCGGCCCGCAGCTGGGGGGTAAGCAGCGCCAGGGGTGCGGCCGCGCCGAACCAGACGGCGTCGCACCGCTCGGCCCGCAGGATCTCCTTCGCGCGGCGGGCGACGGCCGGGGTCGGCAGCATGAGCCCGCCGTCGTGGCGGATCACCGGAAAGGGCTGCCCGGCGTCGAACTCGGGGTGCGAGCCTGAGCTGTGCTGCCAGGACGGCGCGTAGACGACCAGGTCCTGGTCGGGCAGCCGCGTCGCGAGAGCGTGCAGGTACGACTGGATCCCGCCCGGGCGGGGCGGGAAGTCGTTCGTCACCACCAAGGTCCGAGCCACCGGCAAACCCTACTTGAGGGCAACGCGCAGGTAGTCCCGCCAGTCCCCCACCAGCTCCGCGCGGTCCATGCCGAGCACGTCACGCAGCAGGTCGTCGGTCTGCCGCGCGGACGCCGGACCCACCGCGGCGAGCTTGCGGTACAGCCTGACCAGCTTCTTCTCGCCGTACCGCTCGGCGACGAAGCGGGCGAGCGACCAGCTCTGCTGGTAGGCCAGGTCGAGGTCCGTGCCGCTGGCGCGGAACGCCCGGTCCTCCGGCAGCGCCGTGGGCGGGCCGTCCTCGCGGACCTTCTTGGCGAGGTCCGGGGCGCCCTCCTCGAGCGTCAGGCCGCTGTCGCGGTAGCCCACGTAGTCCGCGAAGCCCTCCAGCAGCCACGTGGGCGAGCCGTCGACGGTGTCGGCGCGGGCGGCGAGGTGGGTGATCTCGTGGCGCAGCACGACGCGCAGGGAGGGGATCGACAGCGCGCGCACGCCGTTCGGACTCAGCACGACCCGCTGGCCGGTCACCGTGCGGCTGGCGTTGTCCACCCGGTCGGCCACCGCCACCGCGACCACGGACTCCACCGGGAAGTCGGGGCCGACCAGCGCCTTCATCTCGCCAGCGGAGTCGGGCAGCATCAGCACGACGCGCTTCGACCAGGAGGTGGGCCAGATGTCGCCGACGGCCTGGACGGACGGGTCCAGCTCGCGGGCGAGGCGGTCGACGATCTGGTCGTTGCGCGGGTGGCTCACGACGATGCCGGATCGGGTGGCGGTGACCTGGCACGGCCCGAAGTCCCACGGCCCGCGCCAGGTGCGCCTGCCGAGCGAGTCGAGGGCGGTGTCGGAGCGGACGAACCAGCCGCCGCCGTCGGCGTCGCGGTGGCGCGCGAAGAGGTAGCCGAGGGCGCGGCTGGTGGGCGTGACGTCGCCGCCGCGCAGGGCGTAGCGGAGGTCGACGGCGGGCGCCCACAGCTCGTCCGCGCCGGCCTTGTCCTTGCCGGGCAGGTCGTCGACGTCCACGGTGTCGTCGGCGTGGAGCTCGTAGGACCACGCGGTGAACGGGACCTTCGCGAGGTTCTGGAACAGCCGGCGCTGGTTGCCGGCGAAGATCTTGTCCGCGCCCGGGTCGACGGTGGCCATGAACGCCTGCTCGTCGTGCCTGCGGACCGCGTCGGCCCGCCGGTTCAGCAGGTCCTCGACCGCCGCGGTGCGCGAGTCGTCGGCCTTGTCGGACGGTCGCTTCGGGGTGGCCGCGCCGAGCGGCTGGCCAGGCCCCGGCGCCGCCGGGAAGGGCGACTGGCCGGGGATCGCGACGAACACGAGCGCGCCGAGGATCACGACGGCCAAAGCCGCGCCCAGCCAGATCCGCAGGCTCGCCCTTGGAGTCACGTAGACAGATGCTAGGGGTAGACGTACGACTCGGGGCCGGTGCGCCACCGCACCGGCCCCGAGTTGGTCCGATCTTCGTCTGGCCGGCCTCAGCCGGCGATCCGCTTGGCGCCCAGGAAGTCGCTGCCCGCGCCGTACGGGGCCTCGGCGGTCTTCACCGGGACACCGGATGTGGACGCGTGCACGAGCATGCCGTCGCCGATGTACATGGCCACGTGGTGGATCGAGCCCGCGCTGCTGCCGTAGAACAGCAGGTCGCCGACCTGGAAGTCGCCGTTGGCCACGGACTTGCCCATCGTGAACTGCGCGCGGCTGGAGTGCGGCAGCGAGATGCCGGCGGCGTTGTAGGCGTACATCGTCAGGCCGGAGCAGTCGAACGTGTCCGGGCCGTCGGCGCCGTAGACGTACGGCTTGCCGCGCTGCTGCATGGCGACCTCGGCGGCGGTGCCACCAGCGCCGGGCGGACCGAGGTAGACGCTGTTGTCCTCCGGACCGGCGAGCGCGCTCTGGTCGGCGCCGCTGAGGTTGTTGTAGGCCGACTGGACCTTCTGGATCTTCTTGTCCAGGTCGGTCTTCGTCTTGGTGACCTTGGCCAGCAGCGTCTTGGCGGCGGCCGTCGCGTCCCGCGCGCTCTTCTGCGCGGAGGAGGCCTTGGCCTGCGCGTCGGCGGCCATGTTGACCGCGCCGGTCAGCTTCGACAGCGCTTCCTCGTTGTCCGAGGCGAGCACGCCGAGAGCGGACGCACGCTCCAGGAAGTCGTCCGCGGACGACCCGGTGAGCAGTGCCGAGAGCTTGTTGAAGCGCGCGCCCTGGAACGAGGCGTTGGTCAGCACGTCGACCTTGTCGCGGAACGCCTCCTCGTCGGCGGCCGCCTGCTTCATCGACGCCTTGGCGTTCTTCAGGTCGGCGGTCGCCTTGGACAGCTGCTTGCGCTTCTTGTCCAGGTCGGTCCGGGCGGCGAGGAGGTCCTCGTTCACCTGGTCCGCCTGCGCGGTCAGCTTCTTGTACTGGGCCAGCGCCTCTGAGGCCGTGTCGGGCGGGGGCTGCTGGTGCGCGGGGGTAAGCGCGAGAGCCGGGGTGGGGGAGGAGATGCTCACCACGGCGACCGCCGCGGTGACGCTCGCTGCTACCCGGAATGCGCGCTTCATTCGATGCGACGCCACGTTCGCGCGGGTCTCCTTCGTTATCCAACCGCCTGAGGGCTCGAGGCACGAGTTCGACCGCAAGTGGCCGCAACGGCCACGCGCGATCGCAGTGCTCTCGCCCCACCGTGGGGGACTCCGGCCCAACCTTCCCGACAAAGGCTGGCTCGGCGGCGATCCCGCGTAGCTGCCCCGGGGTGGGCCGCTGTGGGCCGCGAGATCTCGGACAGGTTACGAAAAGTGCGTCCGTGCGTCTACCGACTCCCCCGAAAAAAGTGGATCGGACCTCGGCGGACACCAATGGAGCAGCGTCAACTCCACCCTGTGATCAGGGCAACACCGCAGCTCACCCGGTGTGGGGAGTTCTTCACAACCATTCGTCGACAGGGAACGACCGTTTACCGAACGGTTGCCGTCGCCACGCGTGTCGGGTGGTCACGCGGATTTGTCAATATGTTCCAGGCGTAGTCGCGGTACTATGCCCGCCCTGCCAAGGGCATCGATGGCGCGCTGCTCCGATGCGTCCAGCTCCACGTTCGGCGGCGCGCCCAGCAGCACGCTGACCACGCAGTCGCCGCAGGCCAGTCCGCGCACCACGCAGCTGTCACAGTCGATGATCATTCCCTGCTCCTTGCGGTCCGAGCTCCTCATGAACCGAAGGCTAGGGAGGGGGTCCGACAATTTCGGACCTCAGCCGGTGAACTCCCAGTGCCAGGGCTCCTCGCGGCCCTCGCCGGGCCGCGCCCACGGGGGGTTCGACCAGCCGAAAGCCGGCGCGTGCGTGGCCAGCCACGCGTACTCGCGGCTCGCGAACGACTGCGCGCCGCCGCACAGGTCGACAGCCAGCGCCCAGCCGTGGTTGCTGGTGCCGGGCACCGCCGCGAGCGCGGGTTTCACGCCGTAGAGCCGGATCTGTTCGGCGAAGGTGCGGTAGGAGTCGGTCACGCAGATCGGGCGGCCGAACGCGGCGGCGTACGCGCTGTTCAGCGCCCGGAACGCGGCCGCGGCGTCGCAGCGCAGCGCGTGCCGGCCGACCCCGATCGGGCAGAGCGCGCCGCCCGGGATGAAGCCGTTGGGGTAGCCGCCCCAGGCGCCGGCCGCCTCGCCGCTGCGGGCGGGCGGGAGCTCCACCCCGCCGCAGCGCCAGGTCAAGCCCCCGTCATTCGCCTTCGGCACGCCGCGCCGCGGGACGGCCGGCAGCGAGGGCCGGGTGACGCCGAGGACGTCGGCGGCCGCGGGGCGGTCGGTGACCACGACGCCGGCGAGCCGGGCGTCCGCGGTGAGCATGGTCCGCTCGTCCAGCACGATGCCCACGCCCTGCACGCCGTACTTCGCCGGACCGAGAAACACCAGGTCACCGGGCTGCGCGTCAGTCGGCGGGACCGGCGTACCGGTCGCCAGCTGGTCCGCGGCGCCGGCCGGCAGCCGCACGCCGGCCTTGCCGAACGCCGACCGCACGAGGCCCTCGCACGAGTACGCGTCCGGGCCGGTCGCGCCGCGCCCGGGCACGTAGGGCGTGCCCAGCGCGTCGACGGCGGCCGTGACCGCGGCGATCGTCTCCTTCGGCAACACGCGCAGGACCTCGCCGGAAGGCAGTGTGACGCTTGCCACACCACGCTGCGGTCCGTGCTTCCCCACCAGGGCGGTGAGGCCCGCGGGCAGCCGGACGAGGTCCCGGAGGGCGGCAGCCGGCGGCGGGACCACGCCCGCCTCGGCGAGCCGGCCGACGTAGGACCGCCAGCTCGCGGCGGTCCGGTCGTTGCGCCGCCGCTGGTCGCGCTGGGCCTTGAGCACGGCGGCGTCGGTGTCCGCCACGGCCCCGGCCAGCTCGCTGGCGACCGCGGCCGCCCGCTCGCTCGCGTCCGCGGTGCGATCCTCCAGGTCGGCCCTACGTTCGGCGGCATCCGAGCGGGCCTCGTTCGCGGTACGCTCGGCTCGTTCCGCCGCGGCCTGCCGGCGGATGGCACCGGCCAGCCGGACGTCCTGGTCCGCGCGCAGCCGGTCGAGCAGTCCCGAGCCGTCGAGGAAGTTCTCCGGCCCACCCGACATAAGGGCGCGGATCTCGGACGGCTGGGCCAGGGTGGCGTACAACGTCGCCGAGTAGGCATCCACATCCGCCTGCTGTGCGGCGACCACCCGGTCGGACTGCTCGCGAGCGTCGCGCGCGGCGGTGGCCGCGGCGGTGGCGGTGCGCAGCTCGTGCTCCGCGTCGTGGATCTTCGCGGCGAGGTCGCCGAGCTCGCGCTGCACGCCGGCCGCGGTGTGCTGGAGCTGGGCGACCTTCGGACCGGCGAACGCCTCGCCGGGCCGCGGGTCCGTCCGCGGCTCACCCGGCGCGCCGGCCTCCGGATCGGCACCGGCCTGGACCGGCACCGCGACGAGCACGACGAGCACGGCGGCGCACACCGCTTTGATGATCCGCAACCACGCCTCCACGCTCGTCCCCTTGCTCGTACAACGGGCCGGGGCGAGTCCGGTTGCGTCACCCGATCCAGTAACGCCGGTACGAGCTTGCGGGCAGCGGGTCGAATACGCCCCCGCAGGTCTCGATGACCCGCCGCGAGGCGACGTTGTCCTCGGCGCATGTGACGAGCACGCGGTCGACGCCCGCCGCCCGGGCCACGACCAGGCTCTGGCGGAGGATCTCGGTGGCGTGGCCACGACCGCGGTACGGGGGCAGCACGCAGTAGCCGACGTGCCCGCCCTCGCGCCACAGGAAGTCGTTGAGCTCGTGGCGGATCGAGGCGCGGCCGACGATCTCGCCCTTGACCTCGGCCACGAGGAACGTCGCCGCCACGAGGCCGTCCGGCACCGCCATGCCCGTCCGCTGCCCCGTGAGCGAGCCGAGGTAGTCCGCCCACGACATGCCGGGCGCCAGCCCGAGGCCGAAGACGAAGTTCTCCGCGGCCATCACCTCGTGCGCGGCCCGGAACGCGAACTCGTCGGCCATGCGCGGCGGCCGCAACCGAAGCTCCCCCATGGCTCCAACGTAACCGCCGCAGCCAGCGGTTTTCTACGAGCGGCCCAGCCGGGCGAGCAGCACCGCGGACGGGACCGGGTGCGCGCCGCGCCGCCGGACCGAGTCGGCCACCGCCCGGTCGGAGGTGACCACGACGACCGGGCGCCCCTCGGGTTCCGCCGTGACCAGCGCGCGGATCACGTCGTCGGCCAGCACGCCCGGGTCGCTGAACAGCACGCGTACCCCGCGTGGCGCGGTCGTCGGCACGGCCACCACGCCCGCGCCGTCGAACACCAGCGTCACCTCGGCCGACGTGCGGGCGGCGAGCGCCGCCAGCTGGCGGATCAGCCGTTCCCGCTGGTCGGACAGCGACAGCTCCGGATAGCCGGTCTTCGTCACGTTGTAGCCGTCCACCACCAGGTGCACCGACGGCAACGCCAGCAACCGCTCCAGCGCGGCCGGGTCCTCCACCCGGCTCACCGAGCCCTGCGCCTCCGTCGCCCCGCGCACGAGGTCCGCGGGCCGCGGCCCGGACCCGCCGAGCGCCAGCTCGCGGCGCAGGCCGGTCACGGCCCCGTCGAGCGTGTCGACCAGCAGTGCGAGCCGGACCTCGTCGGCCTGCCTGGCCTCGCGTGCGGACTGGCGGGCGATCTCCGCGTCGGCCTCGGCGCGCTCGGCCCGGGCCCGCTCGGTGTCCGCCCGCTCGCGCTCGCGGTCCCGCTGCTCGGCCAGCGCGGCCAGCTGCGCCTTCGCGTCCGCGCCGACCCGGTCCATCTCCAAGCCCGCCTTCGTGGCGGCGTCGCGTGCCTCGCGCACCTTGACGCCCTGCTCGCGCAGCCGCTTGCGCAGCCGCTCCAGCTCGACCTCGCCCTCCTGGCGCACCTTGCCGATGGCGCCCTGCACGGAGTCCAGCTCGGCGCGCACCTTGGCGAGCTCGTTCTCCGCCTTCTCCGCGCGCACCACGGCCGCGTCCCGCTGCGCGCGCAGCGAGGCGTCCGACGCCCGGCGCGACACCAGCTCCAGGTAGTGGCCCGCGGTCTCCTCGCCGAGCAGCACCGCCGCGGCGGCGACGGCGACCGGGTCGTCACCGGTCAGGTCGAGTGCACTCGGTCGGTGCTGGCGGCACCACTCGACGACCGCGGTCCGGAACGCCATCGAGTCGCGCAGGCTCGCGATCAGCGGCGCCCCGCCGAGCCGGGCGCGCTTGGCCGGGGTGAACCGGGCGACCGCGCGCAGCTGCTGGGGAATGTCGACCGGCGGCAGCGCGCCGATCGCCTCGGCGCCGAGCTCGGCGATGCGCCCCCGCACGGCGTCGGGCAGCGCCGACCAGTCCACAGTGGACTCGACGGGCTGGTGTGCCAGCTCGTCCGGTCCGACCGGCTCGCTCGACGGTGCCATCCACATAGGCTAGCCGGGACGACCGAAGGTCACTCGACGGCTTTTTGTCGGTGCCCTCCGTTAGCTTCCGGATCATGACGAAGGCGGAAGGCCAGCTGGCCTTCGACGAGCTCGGCACGCCCTTGCGCGCCACCACCTTCGTCGTGTTCGACCTGGAGACCACCGGCGTCAGCGACGAGGACACGGTCACCGAGATCGGCGCGGTGAAGATCCGTGGCGGCGAGGTCGTGGGGGAGTTCGCCACCCTGGTCGACCCGGGCCGCGGCATCCCGCCCGAGGTCGTCTCGCTCACGGGGATCACCAACGCGATGGTGTACGCCGCGCCCCGGCTGGACACGGTCCTGCCCGCGTTCCTGGAGTTCGTCCGGGGCGCGGTCCTGGTCGCGCACAACGCCGGCTTCGACACCAACTTCATGCGCAAGGCCTGTGAGCGGCACGGGCACCGCTGGCCGCGCCCGACCGTCGTGTGCACCGTCCAGCTGGCCCGCCGGGTGCTGACCCGCGAGGAGGCGCCGTCCTGCCGGCTGTCGTTCCTGGCCGAGCTGCTCGGCGCGCGGACCAGGCCGGTCCACCGGGCACTGGCCGACGCGCGGGCCACGGTCGACGTCTTCCACGCGCTGCTGGAGCGGGTCGGCTCGATCGGCGTGCAGTCGCTCGAGGAGCTGCTCGACTACATCCCGGAGGTCACGCCCGAGCAGCGGCGCAAGCGCTCGATGGCCGCCGAGCTGCCCAACGAGCCGGGCGTGTACCTGTTCCGCGGGCCGGGCGACGAGGTGCTCTACGTCGGCACCGCGACCGACCTCAAGCGGCGCGTCCGGCAGTACTTCACCGCCAGCGAGACCCGCCGCAGGCTGCGCGAGATGGTCGCGCTCGCCACCAGGGTCGACCACGTCACCTGTGCGCACCCGCTGGAGGCGCAGGTACGCGAGCTGCGGCTGCTCGCTACCCACAAGCCGGCGTACAACCGGCGCTCGAAGAACCCGAAGCAGTCGTGGTGGATCACGCTCACCGACGAGGCGTTCCCGCGGCTGTCGCTGGTCCGGCTGGCCCGCGAGGGCGCGCTGGGCCCGTTCCGGTCGCGCTCGCTCGCGGAGGACGCGATGGTGGCGCTGCAGGACGCCACCGGCATCCGGCCCTGCACGGTGCGGATCCCGGCACAGCGGGCGCACGCGCGGCCGTGCGCGCTCGCCGAGCTGGGCCGCTGCGCGGCGCCCTGCGCGGGGCGGCAGAGCGTCGTCGAGTACTCCCCCGCGGTCGGCTCGTTCGCCGCGCTGGTGGCCGGGCGCCGGGTGGATCCGTTACGCCGCCTGGCGAACCGGCTCACCGAGCACGCCGCGGCGCAGCGCTACGAGCAGGCCCGGCTCGACCGCGACCGGATGCGCGTGCTGCTCCGCACGCTGGACCGGGGCCAGCGGCTGGCGGCGCTCGCGGCCGTGCCGGAGCTGATCGCGGCCCGGCCGGACGGCAACGGCGGCTGGCAGTTCGCGGTGGTACGCCACGGGCGGCTGGCGTCGGCGGGGGTGGCGCCGCGTGGCGTGCCCCCGATGCCGGTGGTCGACGCGCTCGCCGCCGGCGCGGAGACCGTCCTGCCCGAGCCTGGCCCGCTGCGCGGCGCGCCACCGGAGGAGGTCGGCGTGGTGCTGCGCTGGCTGGATCGACCGGGCACCCGGATGGTTCGATGCTCCCAGCCATGGACCGAGCCGGCCATGGCCGCGGCCAGCTGGCGAGGCTGGCTCACCAGGGCGGACGAGGCGCTGAAGCCGGTGGAGGTCTACCACTCGTGAGCGGGAGCGACGCAGCGTCCGCGAAGGAGCGGAGCGAACCATGAACGCAGCGTTCGACGTGATCACGATGGGGCGGGTCGGGGTGGACATCTATCCCGAGCAGACCGGCGTCGGGCTCGCGGATGTCACGTCGTTCGGCAAGTACCTCGGCGGCAGCGCCACCAACGTGGCCGTCGCGGTCGCGCGGCACGGGCACCGGACCGCGGTGATCACGCGCACCGGCGAGGACCCGTTCGGCGACTACGTGCACCGGGCGCTGCGCGAGTTCGGCGTGGACGACCGGTTCGTCTCCGGCGTCTCCGGCCTGCCGACGCCGGTGACGTTCTGCGAGATCTTCCCGCCGGACGACTTCCCCATCTACTTCTACCGCTACCCCAAGGCCCCCGACCTCGTGATCAACACCGACGAGCTCGACCTGGCCGAGATCCGCGCCGCGCGGATCTTCTGGGTCACCGTCACCGGCCTGTCCGAGGAGCCGTCCCGGTCGGCGACGCTCGCCGCGCTCGCCGCCCGGCCGCGCGACGCGATCACCGTGCTGGACCTGGACTACCGGCCGGTGTTCTGGTCCTCCCGCGAGGAGGCCCGGCGCTGGGTCCAGCAGGCACTCGAGCACGTCACGGTCTCGGTCGGCAACCTCGACGAGGTCGACACCGCGGTCGGCACCCGCGACCCGCGGGAGGCGGCGAAGGCGTTGCGGGACAAGGGAGTCTCGCTCGCGGTGGTCAAGCAGGGTCCGGCCGGCGTGCTCGCCGTCGACGGCTCGGGCGCGGTCGAGGTCCCGCCGCTGCCGGTCGACGTGGTGAACGGCCTCGGCGCCGGCGACAGCTTCGGCGGCGCGCTCTGCCACGGCCTGCTGTCCGATTGGGACACCGAGCGGACGATGCGGTTCGCGAACGCGGCCGGGGCCATCGTGGCGTCCCGGCTGTCGTGCTCGGCGGCCATGCCGACCACCCGCGAGGTCGAGGAGCTGATGTCGGGTGCGGGATGACGTGCGGATGATCACCGACACGCGCGCCACGGACCCCGGCCGCATCGCGGAGCTGGCCGCCGCCCGCAAGCGGCCCGAGCCGTTCGGCACCGGCCGCCCACTGATCATCGCGGCCGACCACCCCGCTCGCGGTTCGCTGCGCGCCGGCGCCGAGCCGATGGCGATGGCCGACCGGGCGGACCTGCTCGACCGGCTGCGCACGGCGCTCGACCGGCCCGGGGTCACCGGCGTGCTCGGCACCGCCGACATCCTCGAGGATCTGCTGCTGCTCGGCGCGCTCGAGGAACGCAGCGTGTTCGCGTCGATGAACCGGGGAGGGCTGGCCGGCGCGTCCTTCGAGCTCGACGACCGGTTCACCGGCTACGACGTCGACGCGATCGCCATGTTCGGCTACGACGGCGGCAAGATGCTGCTCCGCGTCGACCTCGACGACGACCGCACCGCGCCGACGCTCGAGGCGTGCGCGC
>NZ_DATBKY010000236.1:0-37589 GCF_036555685.1 Actinophytocola sp.
GCGCCGCGATGCCCCCGCGGCGCCGGGGCTCCCCCTCTGGCACTCGATCGGCCGGCACAACGAGGGGCTGCGCCGGCAGGACCTGCCGAGCCACCAGAGGCGAGCGGTGCGCTGGATGGCCGCATTCGACTACGCCATCCAGCGCACTGTTCTACCGTGTATACCGTCCGCGGCGCTAGTCACGTGACGGGAATCGGCCCATTCTCGGTATCCGGCGTACGACTCTCCGCGACCGAGGTCGCCGCGAGCGAGAGCCGCCGCACCGCCTCCACCAGCGTCTCCTCCGGCTCGGCGAACGGCAGCCGCAGCCAGTGCTCCAGTCCGCCGTGCGGGGCGAAGAACGACCCGGGAACCACCCGCACGCCGAAGTTCTGCGCCACCGCCGCGATTCGCGTGCTCACCGGCGCCGGCAGCCGGCACCACAGCGACAGCCCGCCGGGTGGTGACCGGAACGACCAGTCCGGGCACTGCGTCCGCACCGCGGTCGCGAGCGCGTCGCGCCGGGCGGCGAGCATCGCCCGGCGCTCGCCGAGGGCGTTCCGCGAGCCAGCCAGCAGCTCGGCGAGCACCAGCTGGTCCAGCACCGGCGAGCCGAGGTCCAGCCCGCGCCGGGCGGCGAGCAGCCGGTTGACCACCTCCGCCGGCGCGCGCACCCAGCCGATCCGCAGGCCGCCCCAGTGCGACTTGCCGGCCGAGCCGGTGGCGAGCACCAGGTCGCCCGCGAACGCACCGAGCGGGGGCGGCGCCGGCCCGTCCGTGTAGTCCAGCTCGATCTGGGTCTCGTCGACGACGACCGGCGTGCGCGCCCGGCGCAGCGCCGCGCCGAGCCGCTCCCGGCCGGCCTCGTCGAGCCGGAAGCCGGTGGGGTTCTGGAAGTCGGTGATCAGGTAGGCGAGCCGTGGTGCGGCCTGGCGCAGCGTCGCCTCCAGGCCGTCGAGGTCCCAGCCGTGCTCGGTCATCGCCACCGGCACGGGGATCGCGTGCGCGGCCCGGACCGCCTCGATGGCGTTCGGGTAGGTCGGCTGCTCGATCAGCACGCGGTCGCCGGGCCCGGTCAGCAGCCGCACGGCGAGCGCGAAGCCCTGATGGGCGCCGTTGGTCACGAGCACCTCGCCGGGCGAGGTCGGCAATCCGCGCTCGGTGTAGCGCGCGGCGATCCGCTCGCGCAGCTCCGGCAGGCCGCGCTCGTGGTAACCGTGGCCGGCGAGCTCCGCGCCGAGCCGGGGCAGCACGGCCTCGGCAGCCGCGGCCACGCCGGGGATCGCCTGCGGCACGGCGCGGGCGAGGTCGATGACCCGAGGCGGCGGGTCGCTGTCGTCGAGCACGCCCCCACCGCCCGCACCCCGCGGCAGCGCCGTCCACGAGCCCGCCCCGCGCCGGCTCGCCACGAGCCCGTCGGCACGCAGCCGGTCCCATGCGGAGGCGACCATCGTCCGGCTCACGTCGAGCGCGGCGGCCACCTCGCGCTCGGGTGGCAGGCCGGTCCCGGCCGGCAGCCGGCCGTCGAGAACAAGGAGCCGGATGCCGGCGGCGAGGTCCGTGGCACCGTGCCGGGAGCCACGGCGGCGCCACTCGCCCAGCAACTGAGCCAATCTCCGGGCGTTCACCCGTCCACTTGGTGGGACACTGGCCGTCATGTGACCAATACTTTCAGATTGGTCATTGATGGAGAAGGTATCCGGTCCTGAAGATGGCCACGTGGCATCGATAAACCTGAGACCCGTCCCCGTCTCGACCCGGCCGCTGCGCCGGCTGCCGCAGCTCGCCGGCGGCCTCGCGCTCTACGGCGTCAGCATGGGCCTGATGATCCGCGGCGGGCTCGGCCTGGACCCGTGGGACGTGCTGCACGAGGCGCTCTCGCGGCGGTCCGGGCTGACGTTCGGCACGATCACCGCGATCACCGGCGCGATGGTGCTGCTGTGCTGGATCCCGCTGCGGCAGCGCCCGGGCGTCGGCACGGTGGCCAACATCGTGCTGATCGCGCTCGCCGTCGACGCGACGCTCGCGCTCCTCGGCCCGGCCCACGCCATGCCCGTACGGATCCTGCTCATGGTCGGCGGTGTCGCGCTCAACGCGCTTGCCACGGCCGCCTACATCGGCGTGCGGCTGGGCCCCGGCCCGCGGGACGGGCTGATGACCGGCCTCAACGCGCGTACCGGGGTCTCGCTCCGGGTGATCCGCACCGGGATCGAGCTGACCGTGCTCGCCACCGGCTGGCTGCTCGGCGGCACGGTCGGCGTCGGCACCGTCGTGTACGCCCTGGCCATCGGCCCGCTCACGCAGGCCCTCCTTCCCCTCGTGCGGTGGCGGGGAGATCAGCGCGGCACAATCGAGCGGTGACCGCGTGGACGTGCCCGAACTGCGACCGCCGGTTCGGCCGGCGCAACCAGTCGCACGAGTGCGCGCCCGCGATGACGCTCGAGGACTACTTCGCCGCCGACGGCCCGCCGTTCGAGCGCCCGATCTTCGACGCCGTCCACGGCCACCTCACCACCCTCGGCCCGCTGCACCTCGAGCCGGTGTCGGTCGGGGTGTTCTTCAAGCGGTCGCGGACCTTCGCCGAACTGCGGCCGATGACGCGCTGGATGAAGCTCTCGTTCATCCTGTCGCGGTCGTTGGCCGACCCCCGGATCTCCCGCCGCGTCACGGTCTCCGGCAACCGCGTCTACCACGAGACGAAGCTCCGCGCCCCGGACGACGTCGACGAGCAGGTCCGCGGCTGGCTAACCGACGCCTACCTCTCGACCCCGCTCTAGCTCGCGAGCCGCGCCCGCACCTCGGGGTAGGTCAGGCCGTGCCTCGCGAGCACCTCGCCGGTGCTCCCGCCGCCGGCCGCCAGCGCCAGCAGCACGTGCTCGTCGCTGATCCGGCGGTCGCGGCGGTCCACCGCCTGGCGCAGCGTCCGTGCGAGCAGCGCCTTGGTCTCGTCGGCGAACGGGGTGTGGCCCGCCCGGTCCCGCCGCTGGTCGGCCAGCGCGTTCACCCCGTGCGTGCGCTCGACCCGTTCGACGATCGCGTCGACGTCGATGCCCAGCAGCCGCAGCGCGTCGGCCTCCGCACCGGTGACCCCACCGCGGCGCCGCGTCGTGCCGAACGCGTCGAGCAGCACCTCGCGGGTCACCCCGGCCGCGCTCAGGACCTCGGCCGAGCGGGTCTGCTTGCCCAGCAAGGCCAGCATGACGTGCTCGCCGGTGACCTTCGGCGCACGCTCCCGCTCGGCCTCGCCGACCGCGTCGGTCACGATCTGGCGGGCCGGCTTGGTGAACCGTTCGAACATGTCAGGACCTCCCGTGCTTCTTGTGCACCGCCTGCCGGCTGACCCCCAGCTCGGCGGCGATCTCCTGCCACGACCAGCCGCTCGTCCGGGCGTTGCGTACCTGCACCGCCTCGAGCCGTTCCAGCAGCGTGCGCAGCGCGGCCACCGCCCGCAGGCCAACCCGCGGGTCCCGGTCGCTCGCGGCGCTCGCCAGCTCCGTCGCGTCACTCATGTTGTCAACCTACGTTGACAGATCCGTGCTGTCAACCTGGGTTGACAGTTACAGTGTGGATCATGACTGTGGACGTCGAGGTCGAGGTCGCCGAGCGGCCCGGCGTCGGCGTGGACGGCAAGCCGCGGCCGAGCGAGGACGTGGTGTCGGTACTGCCGAACGCCGTGGTGCTGCTCGACGGCGCGACCTCGCTGCTCCCCGGCCTGCGCAGCGGCGGCTGGTACGCGGGCGTGCTCGCGGGCCAGCTCGCCGGCCGGCTCACCGGCTACCCGGACATGGACCTCGCCGACCTGCTGGCCGCGGCGATCCGCGCGGTCGCCCGCGAACACGACCTCACGCCGGGCGAGTCGCCGTCGAGCACGGTCGCGCTGCTGCGCTGGACCGACGAGGTCGTCGAGGGCCTGGTGCTGGCCGACAGCCCGGTCGTGGCGGACACAGCCGTCGGCGTGCGGGTGCTCGAGGACGACCGCATCGCGAACCTGCGCCGCTCCGGCCCGGGCTACCGCCGGCGGCTGCGCGAAGGCGCCGGGTACGGCGAGGAGCACGTGACCGCGCTGCGGTCGTCCGCGACGGAGGTCGGCAGGTTCCGCAACACCGACGACGGCTTCTGGGTGGCGGAGGCCGACCCGGACGCCGCGTA
Organism: Actinophytocola sp.; assembly: GCF_036555685.1. Taxonomy (GTDB): domain Bacteria; phylum Actinomycetota; class Actinomycetes; order Mycobacteriales; family Pseudonocardiaceae; genus Actinophytocola. Next base: position 4,129 of record NZ_DATBKY010000236.1, read on the forward strand.
CGAGGCCCGGCGGGCGAGCTGGCCCCGCGGGACCGTGCGCAGGATCCTGCTCGCGAGCGACGGGGTGGCCTGCGGGGTCGACGACTACGGGATCTTCCCGGACTGGGACGCCGTGTTCGCCATTGCCGCGGACATGGGCGCGGACGCGGTCCTCGACGCGGTGCGCGCGGCCGAGGAGTCCGACCCGGACGGTGCCCGCTGGCCCCGCCCGAAGCGCCACGACGACCAGGCGCTGGCGGTCGTGGCGTTCCGCTGAGCCGGAAATGTCGGTGCGGCCCGGTATAACGGCGCGCATGGCATTGCACTGGAAGCTGGTCGTCGACACGCGCGACGCGGCCGCGCTCGCGGAGTTCTGGGCCGCCGCGCTGGAGTACGAGGTGGAGGATCAGAGCGAGCTCATCGCCGGCCTGCTGGCGGCCGGCCGGATCGGCGAGGACATGGTCGCCGAGCACCGCGGCAGGCGCCACTTCCGCGGCCTCGCGGCGATCCGCCACCCCGACGACCCGTACGACGAGGCCACCGGAGTCGGCCGGGGCAGGTGGATCCTGTTCCAGGACGTGCCGGAACCCAAGACCGTCAAGAACCGGCTGCACGTCGACGTGCACGGCGATGCGGGCGGGCTCGACACGCTGGTCGAGCGGCTGGAGAGCCTGGGCGCCACCCGCGTCCGCGAGGTGGACCAGGGTCCGGCGGGTCACTGGTGGGTGATGCGGGACCCGGAGGGCAACGAGTTCTGCGCCGCGCCGTCTCCCCGGAACTGACCCTGCGGGTCACCATCGGTAGGTGCCGTCATTTCGCACGTACCGGAGGCTGGGTCGCGTCCCGTTCCCCTCGGGTGCGGTCGACCGTCAGGAAGGTGGACCGGCCGGGCGGCGCGAGCTAGTGGCGGCCGAGGCCCTCCCACTGGAAGCCCGCGCGGCGGACCACGTCCGGGTCGAGCAGGTTGCGGGTGTCGACCACGACCGGGCGGGCCACGACGCCGGCGAGCTTCGCCCAGTCCAGTGCGCGGAACTCCGGCCATTCGGTCAGCACGACCAGGGCCTCCACGCCCTCGGCGGCGACGTACGGGTCGTCGGCGAGCGTGATGCCGTCCAGGTCCGGGCTGGTGTCGCCGGAACGCAGCGCCGGGTCGTAGCCGATGAGCTTCGCCCCGGCCTGGCGCAGCAGCGCGGCGACCGCGAGGGCCGGTGAGTCGCGCAGGTCGTCGGTGCCGGCCTTGAACGTCAGGCCGAGCACGCCGAGCCGCACCTTCGACAGGGAGCCGCCGCGCTTGCCGGTCACCGCCATGCGCACCTTCTCCACCATGCGCTGGCGCTGCCGGTTGTTCGTGTCGATCGTGGCGCGGATCAGCCGGAACTCGAAGTCCGCCGCGTCCGCGAGCTGCAGCATCGCCGAGGTGTCCTTCGGCAGGCAGGACCCGCCCCAGCCCGGCCCCGGCTGCAGGAAGGCCTGGCCGATGCGCTTGTCGTAGCCCATGCCCTCGGTGACGTCGGAGATGTCCGCGCCGAGCCGGTCGCACAGCTCGGCGATCGCGTTCACATAGGACAGCTTCATCGCGAGGAAGCAGTTCGCCGCGTACTTCACGAGCTCCGCGCTAGCCGCGTCGGTCAGCACGGTCGGGGCGCCCAGCCGGGCGTAGAGCGCGGCGACCCGCTCGGCGGCGTCCTGCTGGTCGCAGCCGACCACGATGCGGTCCGGGTGCAGGAAGTCGTTCACCGCGGAGCCCTCGCGGAGGAACTCCGGGTTGGACACGACGGCCACGTCGTCGCGGCCGAGCAGCTCGGCGGTCCGCTGCGCGGTGCCCACCGGCACGGTCGACTTGTTGACCACGACGGAGTTGGCCGGCAGCAGGTCGGCGACCTCCTCGAGGACCGACTCGACCACGGAGAGGTCGGCCACGCCGCCGACGCCCATCGGGGTCGGCACGCACAGGAACACGACCTCGCAGCCGTCGACGGCCGCGGGCGCACCCAGCACGAACGAGAGGCGGCCGGCCGCCAGGCCCGCCGCCACCAGCTCCGCGAGCCCGGGCTCGAGGATGTCGACCTCGCCCGCGGACAGCCGCTTCACCTTCTCCGCGTCCACGTCGGCGCAGACCACGTGGTGGCCGAGCGAGGCAAGGCACGCGCCCGTGGTGAGCCCCACGTAGCCGGTACCGATCACCGCGATCCGTCGTACGAACACGGTCACTCCCCTTCGTGGCCGACTTGTCCCCGACGAAGCTACAGGGGCCAGGTGAGATCTCCGTGTCGCGGGCCTGGCGACCGGGTACCGGTGACGCTCCGTGGGGTGAACCCGGTAACGGGACGCGCGCGTGCGCCGACCTACTGAACAAGTCAGGTGCGGCGTCGATGTCACCGCACGACGTGCCCGGTTCGGGGACCGGGTCCAAATCCGACGGAGGATGCAGCGTGGTGACGTCACGCCTGTTTTGTGCTGCCCGGAAACGGGTGAGCGCATGAAGATCAGCGTCTTTGGCCTGGGGTATGTCGGCTGCGTTTCGGCGGCCTGCCTTGCCGCGCGGGGGAACGAGGTCGTCGGCGTCGACGTCAACCCGACGAAGATCGACCTCATCACGAGCGGGCACGCTCCGGTCGTCGAGGAGCGCATCGGGGAGCTGACCGCCGAGGTCGTCGAGAGCGGTGCGCTGCGCGCCACCACCGACGTGGCCGAGGCGGTCGCCGCGACCGAGGTGTCCCTGGTCTGCGTCGGCACGCCATCCGCGCCGAACGGCAGCCTGTCCACCGCGTACCTGGAGCGGGTCGCCGAGGAGATCGGCGGTGCGCTCACCGAGGTCACGCACCGGCACACGATCGTCTTCCGCAGCACGATGCTGCCGGGCACCTGCCTGGAGCTGCTCGTGCCGATCCTGGAGAAGGCGTCCGGGAAGACGGCGGGCGTCGACTTCGGCGTCGCGGTGAACCCGGAGTTCCTGCGCGAGGGCACCAGCGTCCGCGACTTCTTCGAGCCGCCGAAGACCGTGATCGGCGAGCTGGACGGCGCGAGCGGCGACGTGGTGGCCGCGCTGTACGAGGGCCTGCCCGGCGAGGTGTTCCGGGTGCCGATCCCGGTCGCGGAGATCACCAAGTACGCGGACAACTCCTTCCACGCGCTGAAGGTCGGCTTCGCGAACGAGATCGGCGCGATCTGCGCGGCGCTCGGCCTGGACTCGCACAAGGTGATGGACGTCTTCCTCGCCGACACCAAGCTCAACGTCAGCCCCGCCTACCTGCGGCCCGGCTTCGCGTTCGGCGGCTCGTGCCTGCCCAAGGACGTGCGCGGGCTCGTGTACGCCGCGCACCGCGCGGACGTGTCGGTGCCGCTGCTCTCGCACCTGCTGCCCTCCAACGAGGAGCACCTGCGCCGGGCGTTCGAGCTCGTCGCCCGCACCGGCAAGCGCAAGGTCGGCCTGTTCGGCCTGTCGTTCAAGCCGGGCACCGACGACCTGCGCGAGAGCCCGCTCGTCGAGCTCGCCGAACGGCTCCTGGGCAAGGGCTACGACCTGCGCATCCACGACGCCAACGTGAGCCTGTCGCGGCTGCTCGGGGCGAACCGCGAGTTCATCGAGGGCAAGCTGCCGCACCTCGGCCAGCTGCTGAGCCCGTCCATCGAAGAGGTCCTCGACCACGCCGACGTGCTCCTGGTCGGCTGCAAGGACCCCGCCGTCCTCGCCGCGCTCCCGCACGGCGGCGAGAAGACGATCGTCGACCTGGTCCGCATCCCCGGCGCCGGACAGCGCCGGGCCGAGTCGGGGTATCTGGGACTTGCCTGGTAGAGCACTGATTCTCGTCGAGAACCTATCGGTCCCGTTCGACCGCAGGGTGTGGCAGGAGTGCACCACGCTGCGGGACGCGGGCTGGGAGGTCCACGTCATCTGTCCACAGGGGACGAAGCGGGACACCGAGCCGTACGTCGAGCTGGACGGGGTGCGCATCCACCGCTACCCGTGGCGCGAGGCGTCCGGCGGCCCGTCGGGCTACCTCAAGGAGTACGGCTCGGCGGTCTGGCACCAGCTGCGGCTCGCCCGCCGCATCGTCAAGACCGCGGGCAAGGTCGACGTGGTGCACGCGTGCAACCCGCCCGACCTGCTGTTCGTCGTCGCCCGCATGCTCAAGCGGCAGGGCACCAGGTTCGTCTTCGACCAGCACGACCTCGTGCCGGAGCTGTACCTGTCCCGCTTCGACCGCGGCGAGGACTTCCTCTACCGCGCGGTGCTGCGGGCCGAGCGGGCCACCTACCGCGCGGCGGACGTCGTGATCGCGACCAACGAGAGCTACCGCGAGGTCGCGCTCACCCGCGGGAAGATGGCCCCGGGCAAGGTGTTCGTGGTCCGCAGCGCACCCGCGGTCGAGCGCTTCCAGCAGGTGCCGCCGGAGCCGGCGCTCAAGAAGGGCAGGCCGCACCTGCTCTGCTACCTCGGCGTGATGGGCCCGCAGGACGGCGTGGACTACGCGCTGCGCTCGCTCGCCGCGCTGCGTGACGAACAGGGCCGCACCGACTGGCACGCGGTGTTCGTCGGCGCCGGCGACACGTTCGACGACATGGTCCGGCTCGCGGACACGCTCGGCCTGGCCGACCAGGTGGAGTTCACCGGCCGCATCCCGGACGCGGACCTCGTGCGCTATCTGTCCACTGCGGACGTGTGCCTGTCGCCGGACCCCAAGAACCCCCTCAACGACGTGTCCACGATGAACAAGGTCATGGAGTACATGGCCATGGGCAAGCCGATCGTGTCGTTCGAGCTGCGTGAGGCGCGGGTGTCCGCCGGCGCGGCGGCCGTGTACGCGCGGGCCAACGACGTGTCGGAGTTCGCGAAGCTCACCGCCCAGCTGCTCGACGATCCGGACGAGCGGGTCCGGATGGGCGAACTCGGCCGCGAGCGGGTGGCGGGCGAGCTGTCGTGGGCCAGGTCGAGCGAGGCACTGCTGGCGGCATACGCCTCAGCGGTCGACGACCGAGCGTAAAGGCCTACGTCCCGATTTGACTAAGAGTCACCGACCAGATGTAACCCCCGCCAGTGGCCTGGCGACGGGGTTCGTGAGGACCGGCCCCCTGTCAGCTCCCGACAGCGGCCGACGTTCCTCGAAAGGGGGTCCCTGGTAGTGAACGACGACACCGTTCGGCTGTCCATGGTTGGACAGGTCTTCCGACGCCGCTGGCAGTTACTCATCGTGTTCGCGATCGCGGGCGCGATCGTCGGCGCCGGCGCGTCGTCGGTCCTGTCACCCGGCTACCAGACCTCCGCCGACGTCCTGCTGCAGGGCTCCCACCAAGCCGACGAGCTGACCACCGAGACGACCGTCGCCACCAGCTCCACCGTGCTGGACCGGACGGCGAAGGCACTGCGCTGGGGGGTCACGGGGACCGAACTGGCGGACTCGGTCGCCGCGAGCGTCCTCGACGGCAACGTCATCGCGATCACCGCGCGGGCCGACAGCCCGGAGAAGGCCAAGAAGCTGGCCGACCGCATGGCGCGCGAGTACGTGGCGTTCTCGACCGAGCTCGCCGCCCAGCAGACGGATGCGTCCACGAGCCTCGCGAAGGACCAGCAAGACGCGCTGCGCGACCAGATCGAGCAGACGAACGACATGATCTCCCAGCTGAGCAGGCGGGCGAACGGCGACAACGTGGAGAGCGTGCAGGTGCGCACCCAGCTCCAGGAGGTGCGCAGCTCGCTCACGGAGGCGATGACCACGCTCGCCGAGTCGGAGAGCTCCTCGATCCGGTCGAACCTCGTCGTGATGGGCTCGGCGGAGCTGCCGACCGCGAAGGCCGCACCGACCTTGACCCAGCTCGTGATCGGCGGCGCCCTCGTCGGGATCCTCGTCGGCGTCTTCGCCCACCTGATCTCCGCGAGCCGGCGCAGGCGCGTGTACGCCGACTCCGACATCGCGTCCGCGCTCGGCGCGAACATCCTCGGCACCGTGACCGTGCCGCACGAGCACGCGCGCAACCCCGGCGAGGCCGACCGGCCGCACCTGGTGGCGCTCGGCCGCCAGCTGCTCGGGCTCGACCGGCCGTGGTTCGTCGAGCAGCTACCCGACGCCGGTGACGAGCGCGACCAGGCCGTGCGGTACCGGCGGCTGGTGCACCGGCTCCACGAGACGGCCGGCACGCCCCTGCACATCCTGGCCGTCGTCGCCGACGACGACCCCGAGGCACTCTCCGGCGTCGCGCGGCTCGCGGCCGAGACCGGCTCGGCCGGCGAGCCGACCGAGGTGATCACCGACATCCCCGGCTTCGCGAACGTCGTCGAGCAGCTCGACGCGGGCCCGAGCCGCCCCGTCGTCCGGGAGCGCGCCGAGACGACGCCGGCCGGCAACCGAACGATCCTGCGGCTGGTGGAGGTCTCCGCCGAGCTGCCGACCGTGCCCGAGCCGGCGGACGAGGCGGGCGTGGTGCTCGTGACGACGGCGGGCACCCGTACCGACTGGCAGCTCGACGGGCTCACCCAGGCCTGCGTCGACGCCGGGTACCCGGTGCTCGGCGCGATGATCGTCCACCGGTCCCGCCCGGCCGCGGCCCCGGCCGGACCCGCCGCACCGCCGGCCTCCGTTTCCGATGACGCCCTCGCAGGTGCGCGGTGAGCCGCCAACGGCCTGGCGCGCCTCGCCGCACGGCGCCCGTCGCGCAGGGCGAGTCCCTGCTCGACCTGACGCGCATCGTGCTCGCCGTGCGCCGCAAGCGCCGGATGTGGCTCACGCTGAGCCTGCTCGGCATGATCGCCGGCGGGCTGGTGTCGGTGCTGATGCCGCCGGCGCCGACCGCGGTCGTCACGGTCCTGGTCGTGCACGAGAACGACCTTCCGTCGGAGACCGGCACGCTCATGCGGACCGACGTCGCGGTCCTCCAGACCACCCGGATCGCGGGCGACGCGCTGAAGCGGCTCAAGTCGCACGAGGACCCGGAGGAGTTCCTCAAGACCTACAAGGGCAACGGCCTGACGAACAACGTGATGGAGATTCAGGTCGAGGCCGCCTCCACGGCGGCCGCGGTGCGCCACGCGCAGGCGCTCGCCGACGCGTTCATCGCCGATCACGTGTCCCGCACCCAGAAGACCGCGAACGCCAACGCGCAGGCCCTGCTCGACGAGCGCACCCGCACCCAGGCCGAGCTGGCCAAGGTCAACTCCGCGATCACCGCGGCGCAGCGCAAGCTCGACCAGGCCAACCAGGACAACGACGGCGACGGCGTCCCCGACGGCTCGGGCGGTGTCAGCGCCGCCGACACCGAGTCGCTGTACGCCCGCCGGGCAGAGCTCACCTCGAAGATCTCGGACCTGACGAACCGCGCGGAGACGGCGAGTATCGGCGCGCCCCAGGTCAAGGCCGGCACCCAGATCGTCGATCCGCCGCGCGCGGTGCGCGAGTCGAGGCTGATGAACACAGCGATCACCGCCGGCATCGGCCTGGCCGTCGGGTTCGCCGCGGGCATCACGCTCGCCCTGGTCGGCGGTGTCGTGCGGGACAAGCCGGTGCTGCGCGCCGACATCTCCGCGCACCTGGGCGCCTCGGTGGTCGGGCAGTGCCTGACCCCGCGGCGCGGGCTGTCCCGCCTGTGGCGGGGATCCCGGACGCAGCGCGAGCGCAAACGCGTCGCCGGCACGCTGGCGCGCCTCGTGCGCGGCGGCACCACGCCGGTGTCCGTGCTGGAGCTCGGTGCCCCGCGCGTCGCGGCCGCGCTCACGCTGGACGTCGCGACCAACCTCGCCGCCGACCACGACGTGGTCATCGTGGAGGACCCGGCCGGGCGCGTGGTCGCCGACGACCTGCCCGGCCGCAACCTCGACGAGCTCACCGGCCGCGCCGATCGTCCTATCCGGATCGTAGGCGCGGACGACGGCGCGGTGGGGATCGTGCAGGCCGGCCCCGGTGAGCTCCGCCTGGGCATCGGTTCGATCAACCCGGGCACCGCGTGGACCGACCTGCGCCACCTCGGCGGCGAGACGCTGCTCGTGGTGCGGACCGGGTTCGCGAACACCGCGTGGTTGCACACCGTGGCCCGCCAGCTCGCCGACCTGCAGATCCCGATCATCGGTGTCGTGCTGGTCGATCCGGACCCGCGGGACAAGTCCGACGGCACGCTGTGGGACGGCCTGCACACCGCGCTGCGCGGGCGCGGCCGCCCGGCCGCCGAGCTCGAGGCCGCGCCGGAGCCGGCGAACGAGCCGAAGCCCGCGGAGCCGGTCGCGCGGCCCAAGCCCTACCCGCCGCGCAAGCCGGAGTGGGTTCCCGAGCCGGTGGCCAAGGCGACCCCGGCGGCCGCCGTCGAGGCGGACGCCGAGGAGTCCACATCGGACAATGCGGCGCCCGCGACCGACGGGCCGGCCGAGCACGCCGAGCCCGCGGCGAAGCCCGAATCCGTCACGGCCTCTGGCCCGACCGCCCCGGCGGGCAAGGCGGTCCCGAAGCCGGCGCACTACCCCGCGCCGGTGCCCGCCAACGGCGTCAACGGCGCCCGCAACGACCCGGACCTGCCCACGAAGCGGTTCGCGCCCGTCCAGCCGCACCTGATGAACGGCGACGGCGACCACCAAAGCGACCACCAGACCGAGCACAAGAGCGACCACAAGACCGAGCAGTCCGTCCACGACCTGCCGACCAAGCGGTTCGCGCCGGTGCGACCGGACGACGTGGATGAGCTCATCCACCGCAAGAGGAAATAGCTGAGAGGCCGAGGAAACCCATGTGCGGCATCGCAGGCACGTATCTGTGGACCGACGGCGGTCCGCTGACCGACCGGCTGACCGACACGCTCGCGCACCGCGGGCCGGACGGCGCCGGCCGCTACGCGCACCGCGCCGGCGCCGGCGAGGTCCACTTGGGACACAGGCGGCTGTCGATCATCGACCTGACCGAGACCGGGGCGCAGCCCATGGTCTGCGACGGGCTCGCCATCACCTACAACGGCGAGCTGTACAACTCGCCGGAGCTGCGGCGCGAGCTGGAGTCGGCGGGCGTGCGGTTCCGCGGCACGTCGGACACCGAGGTCGTGCTGGAGGCGTTCCGCCGGTGGGGCACCGGCTGCCTGCCCCGGCTGCGCGGCATGTTCGCGTTCGGCATCTTCGACGAGCGCACCGGCGAGCTGACCCTGGTCCGCGACCAGCTCGGCATCAAGCCGCTGTTCGTCGTGCGCCGCGGCGGCGCGACGGTGTTCTCCTCCGAGCTCAAGGCACTCGCCGCGGAGTTGGGTGGCGGGCTGCGGGTCGACGACGGCGCGCTCGTCGCGTCGCTGCTCTACTACTGGGTCCCCGACCAGCGGTGCGCGTTCCGCGAGGCGGAGAAGCTGCGCCCCGGGTCGTGGCTGCGGCTGCGGCCGGACGGCAGCGAGCAGCGCGGCGTCTACTGGGACATCAAGGAGGTCGCGAACGAGGCGCAGCACCTGCCCCCGCTCGACCTCGCCGAGGTGGTCGCGGACTCGACCCGCAAGCACCTGCTCTCCGACGTCCCGGTCGCCACGTTCCTCTCCGGCGGCCTCGACTCGAGCTACCTGACCGCGCTCGCGGCCGGCTTCCAGCCCGGGATCTCCGCGTACACCATCGGTTTCCGCGCCGAGGACGCCAAGTTCGAGGCGATGCCGGACGACCTCAAGTACGCCCGGATCGTGGCCGGGAAGTTCGGCGTCGACCTGCACGAGATCGAGATCGCGCCGCAGGTGCTCGACCTGCTGCCGAAGATGACCTACCACCTCGACGAGCCGATCGGCGACCCCGCCGCGATCAACACCTACCTGATCTGCACGGCCGCCCGCGACGCCGGCGTCAAGGTGATGCTGTCCGGGATGGGCGCCGACGAGCTGTTCGCCGGCTACCGCAAGCACTTCGCGAACCTGCTCGCCCTGCGCTACCAGCAGGTGCCCGGCATGCTCCGCCGTCCGGTCGAGACGGTCGTGGACCGGCTGCCGGTGGCCACCGCGCGCCGCGGCTACCGGTCGGTGCGCTTCGCCAAGCGGTTCCTGTCCTTCGCCGAGCTGCCGGAGGAGACCGCGTTCCGCCGCAGCTACACGATGTACGACCGCGGCGAGCTGCTCGGCCTGGTCAACCCGGACCTGGCCGGAACAGTCGACGACGTGCTGGCCGAGCACGCGGACACCTACCACGACAACGCGCTGGCCGACCACGTCAACCGGATGTGCCTCGCCGACGCCCGGCTGTTCCTGCCCGGCCTGAACCTCGCCTACACCGACCGGTCGAGCATGGCCGCCTCCACCGAGGTGCGCGTGCCGTTCGTCGACGTCGAGGTCGTCAAGGCCGCGTTCCGCATTCCCGGCAAGCAGAAGATCGCCGGCCGGCAGGGCAAGGCCGCGCTCAAGAAGGCGGCGACGTCGATCCTGCCCAAGGAGATCGTCTACCGCCCCAAGGGCCTGTTCTCCGCGCCGCTGCGCGCGTGGATGAGCCGTGACCTGGCCCCGCTGGTGCGCGAGGTCGTCAACGACGGGCTGCTCGTGCGGTCCGGCTTCCTGCGCAAGGAAGCGCTGCAACGGCTCGTCGACGAGGACGCCGCCGGGCAGCAGGACCGCGCCAAGCACCTCTGGCACGTGCTGACCCTCGAGTACTGGTACCGCGGCGCCACCGAGGCCGACCGCGCCTCCGTCGCATAGAAGGAAACTCCGTGAAACAAGTAGTACAGAATTACAAGAGCGGCGAGCTGACCCTGCTCGACGTGCCCGTGCCGGCGTGCAAGCCCGGTGGGGTCGTCGTCCGCACGCTGTACTCGCTGATCTCCACGGGCACCGAGATGATGAAGGTCTCCGAGGCCAGCATGTCGTTGCTGGGCAAGGCGAAGGCCCGCCCCGACCAGGTCGCGAAGGTCGTGCAGAGCGTGGCGACCAACGGCCTCGCGGCCACCTACCGCAAGGTGACCAGCAAGCTCGACTCCTACACCCCGCTCGGCTACTCGCTGTGCGGCGTTGTGACGGACGTCGGCGCCGGCATCGACGACGTCGCGGTCGGCGACGTCGTGGCGTGCGCGGGCAATGAGCACGCGCTGCACGCCGAGCTGAACTGGGTGCCGAAGAACCTCTACGCCCGCGTGCCGGACGGCCTCGACCCGCGGCACGCGGCGTTCGCCACGGTCGGTTCGATCGCCATGCAGGGCGTGCGCCGCGGCGAGCCGCAGCTGGGCGACGTGGCGCTGGTGATCGGGCTCGGGCTCATCGGGCAGCTGGTGGTGCAGCTGCTCGTCGCGTCCGGCGTGCGGGTGGTCGGCGTCGACCCGGACCCGTCGCGCTGCGAGCTGGCCGAGCGGCTCGGCGCGCTGGTGTGCGCGCACCCCGGCGCGGGCGTGGCCGACACCGCGGTCGGCGAGCTGACCGGTGGCCACGGCGTGGACCAGGTGTACCTGGCCGCCGGCGGGCCCTCGAACGACCCGGTCGAGCTCGCCGCGAAGCTCGCGCGTGACCGCGGCACGGTCGTCGACATCGGCAAGTGCTCGCTGAACCTGCCGTGGAACGCCTACTACGAGAAGGAGCTGGACGTCCGGTTCTCCCGCTCGTACGGCCCCGGCCGCTACGACCCGTCGTACGAGCTGGACGGCCGCGACTACCCGATCGGGTACGTACGCTGGACCGAGCGCCGCAACCTCGAGTGCTTCCTCGACCTCGCGGGGCGCGACAAGATCGACGTCGAGCCGCTGATCTCCCACGTGGCGGACTTCGCCGAGGCCGAGGACACCTACCGGGCGCTCAACGAGGGCGAGCTCAAAGCCGTCGCCGTGCTGTTCCGGTACGCCGGCGCGGAAGCGGCCGACCCGGAGCCGCCGGTCGTCCGCGTCCCGGTCACCGTCACCGACCCCGCCCCGCGCGCGGCCGTCCGGCGGCGGAGCGGCCCGGTGCGGCTCGGCTTCGTCGGCGCCGGCAACTACGCCTCCTCGATGCTGCTGCCGCACCTGACCGAGCGCGCGGACGTGCGGCTGCAGCACGTCGTCACGACGTCCGCGCTGTCGGGAGCCAACGCGCGGCGCAAGTTCGGCTTCGCCGACGCGTCCACCGACCTCGACGCCGTGCTGTCCGATGAGGACATCGACGCGGTGTTCGTGGTGACCCGGCACAGCACGCACGCCGACCTCGCGGCCCGCGCGCTGCGGGCCGGCAAGGCCGTGTTCGTCGAGAAGCCGCTCGCGCTCTCCGAGGCCGAGCTCGCGGTCGTGCTGGACGCGATCGCCGAGTCCGGCAACGACCGGCTGCAGGTCGGCTTCAACCGCCGCTTCGCCCCGCTGCTGCGCCAGGCGAAGGCCGAGTTCGGCACCCGCGTGGGCCCGGCGTCGGTGCGCTACCTGGTCAACGCCGGCAAGCTCGAGCAGGACAGCTGGTACAACCAGGCCGGCAGCGAGGGCACCCGGTTCGCCGGCGAGGGCGGCCACTTCGTCGACACGGTGAGCTGGCTGCTCGACACCGACCCCGTGTCGGTGTTCGCGACCGCCACGCCCGGCCAGGACGACCTGCAGATCCTGCTGCGCTACCCGGACGGCTCGACCGCCGCCATCACCTACGCCACCTCCGGCGCCCCCGGCTTCCCCAAGGAGACGCTGGACCTGCTGGCGGACCGCAAGGTGCTGCGGCTGGACGACTTCGTCAAGGCGAGCGTGCACGCGAAGAAGCGCTGGCTGTCCTCGCGGCTGCCGAAGGGCCGGGACAAGGGCCAGCGGGCCGAGCTGGACGCGTTCCTTGCCGCGGTCGCGAACGGCACGCCGATGCCGGTGCCGGTGGACTCGCTCGTCGCGACCACGCTCGCCACGCTCGCCGTGCAGACGAGCCTGAACACCGGTGCGCCCGTGCGCCTGGCGCTGCCCGCCCGTGCGCCCGTGCCGAACGGCGCGCCGGCATGATGTCGCCCGGCTGGTACCTGCGACGGCTCTCCCGCATGGGGCCGCGCGAAGTCGCCGGCCGCGCCGGGGACGTGCTGCGCAGGCGGCGCTGGCGCCGGGTGTACGCCGACCCGGAACGGCCGAACCCCTTGCGGCACCGCGAGTTCACCAGCGGTCTCGGCACCGCCGTGGCGCTGCCCGAGGTGGCGGCCGACGCGGTGAAGCGGCTCGTGGAGTCGGCCGAGGAGCTCCTGGCCGGCCGCGCCGAGTACTTCGGCGTCGTGCGCGACGACATGGTCGCGCCGGACTGGTCGGCCGACCCGAAGACCGGCCGGCGCGCGCCCGCGGACGCGTACGCGTTCGACATCGCCTACCGCAGCGAGGACACGGTCGGCGACATCAAGCAGATCTGGGAGCCGTCGCGCCACCAGCACCTCACCGTGCTGGCCGCGGCCTACGCGCTGACCGGCGACGAGCGCTACGCGCAGCGTTGCGCCGACCACCTGCGTGACTGGTGGGCGGCCAACCCGCCGCTCACCGGCGTGCACTGGGTGAGCGGCATCGAGCTCGGCATCCGGCTGATCACGTGGGTGTGGGTGCGCCGGCTGCTCGACGGCTGGGCCGGCGCGCCGGAGCTCTTCGAGGACAACCCCGAGGCGCTGCACCAGATCTGGCACCACCAGCGCTGGCTCGCCGCGTTCGGCAGCCAGGGCTCGTCGGCCAACAACCACGTGATCGCCGAGGCTGCGGGCCGGCTCGCGGCCGCCGCGGCGTTCCCGTGGTTCCCGCAGTCGACCGGCTGGCGGGCCGAGGCCATGCGCGCGCTCGACGAGCACCTGCGGGCCAACACGTTCGGCTCCGGGCTCAACCGCGAGCTCGCCACCGAGTACCACGGGCTCGTGCTCGAGCTCGCGCTCGCGGGCGCGCTCGAGGCACACGCCGCGGGCGCGGCGGTGCCGGAGACGATCTCGCTCGCGCTGCTGCGGATGTCCGACGCGCTCGCCGCGATCGTCGACGCCACGCTGCACCCGCCGCGCCAGGGCGACGCCGACGACGGCTTCGGGCTGGTCCTCGACGGGGCCGGCACGCACCGGTGGGGCTCGCTGCTCGCCACCGGCGACGCGCTGTTCGGGCGCCGCCCGTGGTGGCCGGAGGTGACCGGCACGGACGTCCGCACGCCGCTGCTGTCCGCGCTCGCGGGCGGCGCGTTCCGGGTCACCGCGCCGCGCCCGGCGAGGCGGCCCGCCGTGCTGCCGGACGCCGGCATGACGATCCTGCGGTCGGACGCGGGCGGGGAGATCTGGTGCCGCTGCGACGGCGGGCCGCACGGCTTCCTGTCGATCGCCGCGCACGCGCACGCCGACGCGCTGTCGGTGGAGGTCCGCCACGACGGGGTGGACGTGCTCGCCGACCCGGGGACCTACTGCTACCACGGGCAGCCGCGGTGGCGGTCGTACTTCCGGTCGACCCGCGGGCACAACACGCTCGAGCTGGACGGCACCGACCAGTCCACGTCCGGCGGGCCCTTCCTGTGGACCCGGCACGCGAACACGACCGTGCTCGCCGCCGGCGAGGGTCGCTGGCAGGCCGAGCACGACGGCTACCGGCCGGCGACGCACCGCCGCACGGTCGTCCTCGACGGCGCCGAGCTGCACGTCACCGACGAGGTACGCGGCGAAGGCGAGCACGACGGGCTGCTCCTGTTCCACCTCGGCCCCGCGGTCGACGTCCGGCTGGCCGGCCGCACCGCGCACCTGACCTGGCCCGGGCACGGCGGCTTGCACACCGCCGTCCTCGCGCTCCCCGCGGACCTCGCCTGGTCCGCACACCGCGGCGAGACCGAGCCCCCGCTGGGCTGGTACTCGCCGGGTTTCGGCCGGCGCGAGCCCACCTGGGCCCTCGCCGGCAGCGGCAGGGTTCGTGGCGGCGAATCCCTGACCACCTTGCTCCGCTTCGACCGCTGACCCCTTGGAGGATCGCTGTGAACACTCGGCCGTGGACCCGCGCCGCCCGCCTGGTGGTGCTGTGTGCACTGTCGCCCCTGCTGTTCGCGTGCACCGCGTCCCCCGCCGAGGAGGCGGCGACAGGCGCAAACAGTCCGGACGCCTACCGCGCCGCGCCGGCCGGCAAGGTGGCCGCGGTGTGCGGCCACACCAAGCCGGGCCCGAAGGGTGCCCCGGAGGATGCGGTCGAGATCGACCCCGCGGTCGACCAGGACCTCGCCGACAAGACCCAGTCGAACCCCCCGGGCACCACGTTCTGGCTGGCGCCCGGCAGGCACACGCTCGGCACCAACGAGTACAACTCGGTGTCCCCCAAGAAGGGTGACACCTACATCGGCGCGCCCGGGGCGGTCCTCGACGGCCGCGGCAAGAACCGGTACGCGTTCGTGTTCACCGCGAGCAACGTGACGATCAAGCACCTCACCGTGACCGGCTTCGTCGCGCCGGCCAACGAGGGCGTCGTCAACCACGACTCCGGCCACCACTGGGTCATCGAGGACAACACGATCGAGAAGAACGCCGGGGCCGGCCTGATGGTCGGCACCCGTGACGAGGTACGCCGCAACTGCCTGCGGGACAACGGTCAGTACGGACTGAACGCGGTCACGGTCAACGGCAACGTCGAGGACATCCTGCTCGAGGGCAACGAGATCACCGGCAACAACACCGACGACTGGGAATCCAAAGTAGAGGGATGTGGTTGCTCCGGGGGCGCCAAGTTCTGGGCCGTGGACGGCGCCACGATCAGGGGCAACTGGGTGCACGACAACCGCGGCGGCGGGTTGTGGGCGGACACCAACAACAACGACTTCGTGTTCGAGAAGAACCTGATCGAGGAGAACGACGGCCCCGCCGTCATCTACGAGACCAGCTACAACGCGATCATCCGGTACAACATGATCCGCCGGAACAACTGGGTGGAGGGCCGCAACTTCGCCTCGCGCGGCGACACCTTCCCGGCACCGACCATCTACATCTCCGAGTCGGGCGGCGAGCCGCGGGTCCACGCGCGCACGAACAAGATCGAGATCTACGGCAACGACATGGTGGACAACTGGTCCGGCATCACCCTCTGGGAGAACGCCGACCGGTTCTGCAACAGTGCCGCGAACTCCTCGACCGGCTACTGCACGCTGGTCCAGCCGACCCTGTCGAAGTGTGCCGCGCCCGCGATCGCCCACAAGCCGCTGCTCGACGACTGCCGGTGGAAGACCCAGCGCGTCGACATCCATGGCAACCGGTTCGCGGTCGACGCCAACGTCGTGCGCTGCAGCACGCTGTGCGCGCGGATGGCCGTGCTGTCGAACTCGGGCACCGTCCCCGACTGGTCGCCGTACAAGGACGACACGGTGCAGCAGGCGATCACCTTCCACCAGGGCAACGCGTGGCACGACAACCAGTACATCGGGCCGTGGCGGTTCGTCGTGTTCGACGCCAGCACGGTTGTCGACGAGACCGGCTGGCAGTCCGACCCGTACAACCAGGACGGCGGCAGCGAGTTCACCGACAGCGGCAACTGAGCCGACCCGGCGGGCAGAGAGGAGCAGGCATGAACGAGACCGGCGCGCGGCCACGGCAGAGCACACGTGACGATCGCCTGGGCCTCATGCCCGACCATGCGGCCGGTGAACCGTTCCTCGAACCGCGACGGTCCATCCCGCGGCTCGTCACGGTGGTCTGGGCGCTGCTGATCGTCGACACGCTCGGCACCCAGCCGGTGCAGACGATCGTCGCGATTCCGCGGCCGCTCATGCAGCTGATCACGATCGGCACGGTCGGCGTCGCGTTCCTGCTCGCGATGGTGGTCAACCGCCGGCTCCAGATCCGGCCGAGTGCCTACCTGCTGCTCCTGACCCTCCTGCTGGTGGCGAGCCTGCCCGGCTCCGCGACGCTGGAGTCCGGGCTGGGCTCGATCGTGCGCTGCCTGCGGTTCGCGCTGTTCATCAGCACGCTCTGGCTGCTCACCCCCTGGTGGAACAACGCGCTGTCGCTGGTGCGCACGCACATCAGGCTGGTCGGTGCGGTGCTCGCCACCGTCGTCCTCGGCCTCGTCATCGCGCCGGGCCTGGCGATGCCGGCCATCGACAGCGGCCGGCTGGTGGGCGTGATCTGGCCGCTGACCGCCCCGCAGGTGGGCCAGTACTCGGCCACCATCGCGGGGCTCACGTTCCTGCTCTGGCTCGCGCGAATGGTGAACCGGCGCAGCGCGGTGGTGTTCGCACTCGTGCCGTTCGGCCTGCTGCTGCTGAGCCACACCCGGACCGCGATCATCGGCCTGGTCGCCGGGCTCGCGGTGGCCGTGCTGTCGATGTCGTTCACCAACGCACGTGCCCGCCGGGCGGTCGGCGCGGCCATCCTCGGCGGCGGGGTGCTCGCCGTCGTGCTCGGCCCGGCCATCCAGGTCTGGATGCTTCGCGGGCAGGACCAGCAGAACCTGAGCACGTTCACCGGCCGCGCGAAGGTCTGGGACAGCCTGCTGGCAGCCCCGCGGACCTGGCTCGAGCAGGTGTTCGGCTCGGGCCTGTCGAACAAGTCCTTCAACGGCCTGCCGATCGACAACAGCTGGTTCGCCGCATACCAGGAACAGGGCCTCGTCGGTGTGACGCTGGTCGCGCTGTTCCTCGCCGTGCTGCTCGGCGTCGCGGTGGCGCGGCCGCCGTCGCCGGCGCGCGCGTGCGCGCTCTTCCTGGTCGTATACGCGATCGCGGCGTCGTACACCGAGGCCAGCCTCGCGGACGCGTCACCGATGCTGCTGAACCTCACGCTGGCCGCGGCCTTGCTGTCGGCGGCCAACCGGGTCGCCGACGGGGCGGTTAACCATCCACAAAGGACCACGAAATGACGGCGTATGCACGGTTCGACGTAACGGCGTCCCCGCATGTCGCGACCGTCTGGTGGGGACGCATACCGCGTGGCTTGACAGTGACAGGCCGGTCGCGAAGCAGGATTCGAAAGGCGGTCACACGATGAGCCAGGCAGGGGTACTGCTGGATCGGGACGGCACGATCATCGTCGACAGCGGCTACGTCGGGTCGGTGGACCGGGTCGAGTTCATCGACGGCGCCATCGAGGCGATCGGGTCGCTCAACCGGGCCGGCATCCCCGTCGCGGTGGTGACCAACCAGGCCGGCGTGGCACGGGGGCACTACGCCATCGAGGACGTCGAGCAGGTGCACAAGCACATGATCGCCGAGCTCGCGAACCGCGGCGCGCACGTGGATCTGTGGCTGTTCTGCCCGTACCACCCGGATGGCAGCGTCGCGTCGTTCGCGCGGGCGAGCTGGGACCGCAAGCCGGCCCCCGGCATGGCACTCGCCGCCGCCGACGCGCTCGACCTCGACCTCGCCGCGTCGTGGGTCATCGGTGACCGCGACTCCGACATCGGGCTCGCGCGGGCCGTCGGTGCCACGCCGTTGTTCCTCGGCCCCGGCGGGACGACCGAACCGGACGTACCGCGCTTCCCCGACCTCGCGGCGGCCGTGGCGCACGTCCTGTCCGTCCGCCGGGAAAACGGCGCCCGGCAACACATCGAGCCGCCCAAGTTCCCGGCGCGGCAGTTCGACCGCGCGGACTCCTACGGTGGCGCGTACGTCGCCGAGCTCTCCCGCGCGTTCGACACCGTCGACCTCAGCCGGGTCCACGCGGCGGCGGAGCTGCTCACCGACGCCTACCTGCGCGACGGCGCGGTGTTCGCCTGCGGCAACGGCGGTTCCGCCTCGATCGCCAACCACCTGCAGTGCGACCACGTGAAGGGCGTGCGCAACGGCACCGGCCTGCTCGCCCGCGTGCAGAGCCTGTCGACCAACATGGAGCTGTTCAGCGCCATCGCCAACGACATCGGCTACGAGCACGTCTTCTCCTACCAGCTGGAGTCGATCGCCCGGCCCGGCGACGTGCTGATCGCGGTGTCCTCGTCCGGCCGCTCGCCGAACATCGTCCGCGCGGTGGACTGGGCGAACGCCAACGGGATGCGCACGATCGCGCTGACCGGTTTCGAGGGCGGCGACACCCGGGCGCGCGCGAACGTCCCGATCCACGTCGACTCCCGCAACTACGGGATCATCGAGGACGCCCACCAGGCGCTGATGCACCTGCTCGCCCAGTACGTGCGGCAGTCCCAGCTGTCCGCGGACGCCGTCGCCGGGCAGGTGTTCTGAGCATGCGCGTCGCCATCAACCTGCTGACCGACGACCCGGCCAACCCGTCCGGCGCGCACTGGTTCTGGACGAGGATCATCCCGCTGATGGCCGAGCGGCTCGTCGACGGCGAGGAGTTCCACCTTCTCGTGAGCCCGAAGTCGCGGCCGATGCACGTGGGATACGGGCAGAACGTCCACTACATCACCTACCCGTGGTCGAACGAACGGCGCCACCTGCGCACGCTCTCCGAGCACGCGTACTCGCCGGTGCGGCTGCGCGCGGCGAAGATCGACGTGCTCAACACGCTCCTGGCGCCGGCCGTGCGCTCCGCGCCGGGGCTGGTGGCGCATTTCAAGACCCTGCACGCCTACACCCAGCCGGCCTCGATCCACCCGCTCGTGCGGGCCTACCGGCGGGCGAGCTACCCGCGCACGGCCCGCACCGCGGACGCGATCATCATCAACTCCGAGAGCCTGCGTGCCGAGGTGCAGCACTACCTCGACGTGGACCCGGCGAAGCTGCGGCTGATCCCGGAGGCGGTCGACCACGACCTGTTCCGCCCGGGCGACCGCGACGAGGCGTGGGAGCGGGTTCGCGCCTCCTACGGCGTCACGAAGCCGTTCGTGCTGTTCATCTCCTCGCTGTGGCCGTACAAGAACGGCGCCGGGCTCATCCGGGCGTTCGCCGCGGCACGCGGGGAGCTCGGCGACCGGCAGCTCGTGATCGTCGGGCCCGGCCGCGACGGCGCGCACGCGGGGGAGCTGCGCGCGCTGGCCGCCGAGCTCGGTGTCGCCGACGACGTCCTGTGGGTGGGCGGCGTGCCGCTCGAGGAGACCGTGCACTTCTACCGCTGCGCGGACGTGTTCGTGTACCCGTCGCTGAACGAGACGTTCGGCCTGCCGCTGCTCGAGGCGATGGCCTGCGGCTGCCCGGTGGTCACCTCCGACACCAGCGCCATGCCGGAGACCGCGGGCGGCGCGGCACTGCTCGCCGACCCGATGGACCCGGAGTCGATCGCGGACAAGATCGTCGACGCCTGCGGCGGCGCGGGCGCGCGCCTGCGGGAGAAGGGCCCCTTGCGGGCCGCGGAGTTCACCTGGGCCGCCACCGCGGAGCAGACGCTCGAGGTCTACCGCGAGGTCTACCAGCGGACCCGGAACCGCTGACCATGCTGCTCCGCAGGACGAAGCCCGTCGCCCCGGCACCCGATCGCACCCGGCTGGACAGCCTGACGGGTGTGCGTATCTTCGCCGCGGTCTGGGTGATGCTCCTGCACTTCCGCTCGGTCTCCGAGCACCGGACCTGGCCGATCCCGCTGATCGACCGGTTCGTCCTTTCCGGGCAGTACGCGGTGGACCTGTTCTTCGTGCTGAGCGGCTTCATCCTCTGTCACGTCTACTTCGCACAGTTCGCGGGCGGGATGACCCGGCCGAAGTTCCAGTCGTTCATCGGCTACCGGTTCGCCCGCCTCTACCCGGTGCACATCGTCACGTTCGCGATCATGGTGGTGCTGTTCTTCGGCCAGTCGATCCTCACCGGCTCGTCGACGGCACAGGACTCGGGCCGCTACAGCGTCGGGACGTTCCTGTCCACGCTCACGATGACGCACGCCTGGTGGGGTTCGGGCACGACGACGACCCCGAACGTCCCGGCCTGGTCGATCTCCGCCGAGTGGCTCGCCTACCTGCTGTTCCCGTTGCTGTGCCTGGCGATCATCCGCCTGCGGCGCTTCGCTCCCCTCGTCTTCACCCTCCTGGGCGCGGGCCTCGCCTTGCTATGGCACCTGACGGATGACAACGTGCCCATCCGGGTCATGGCCGGCTTCCTCGTGGGTATGGCGACCTACCAGGTGTCCCGGCACGCCCAGCGGCTCGCGAAGCTGCCGATGCTCGGCACGGTGGTCCTCGCGCTCGTGGTCGTCTGGGCCGTGCTCGGCAACGCCCACCTGGAGATCGGGATCCTGCTGTTCGCCGGGCTGATCCTGGTGCTGTCCTCGGAGCGGGACTGGCTGTGCCGGTTCTTCGCGCTGCGGTGGATGGTCTACCTGGGCGAGGTCTCGTACGCGGTGTACATGATCCACTGGGTCGTCCGCGTCGTCGTCCGCGCCGCCGCCGAGAGGGCGGGCGTGCTCGACACCATCCCGGCCGGCCTGCTCGTCGCGACCTACATCGTCCTGACCTTCGGCGCGGCGATCCTGCTCTACCACCTCGTCGAACGTCCGTGGCGGCGGCGGTTGCGCCGCCTGCTCGCGCCGCGTCCCAAGGCTGCCCGAACGGATGGGGAGGTCCGTCAATGAGGATTCTGGTCACCGGGGGTGCCGGGTTCATCGGCTCCCACACCGCCGACCGGCTGGTGTCGCTCGGGCACGAGGTCACCGTGCTCGACGCGCTCACCGCGCCCGTACACCGCGGCCGGAAGCCGAACTACCTCACCCCGGGCGCGGAGCTCTACGTCGGCGACGTGCGCAACCGCGACCTGCTCGCGAACCTGCTGCGCCGGACGGACGCCGTCTACCACTTCGCCGCTTACCAGGACTACCTGACCGACTTCTCGACGTTCACCGACGTCAACATCACCTCGACCGCGCTCGTCTACGAGACCATCGTCGCCGAGCGGCTCGAGATGATGCGGGTCGTGGTCGCCTCCTCGCAGGCCGCGCTGGGCGAGGGGCTGTACCGGTGCCCCGGGCACGGCGAGCAGACGCCGGACATGCGCCCCGAGGCACAGCTCGCCCGGTCCGAATGGGACATTCGCTGCCGGGTGTGCGGCGGACCGCTCGAGATGCTGCCCACGCCCGAGCGGATCCACAACCCGCAGAACGCCTACGGCATGTCGAAGTACGGCGAGGAGCTGGTGGCCGTCAACCTCGGCCGCCGCTACGGAATCCCGACCACCGCGCTGCGGTACAGCATCGTGCAGGGCCCGCGGCAGTCGGTCTACAACGCCTACTCCGGGGCGTGCCGCATCTTCAACCTGCACTACCTGCTCGGCGGCGCGCCGACGCTGTACGAGGACGGCGAGGCCGTCCGCGACTACGTCAACATCCACGACGTCGTCGACGCGAACGTGCTCGTGCTGACCGACGACCGCGCGGACGGCCAGGTGTTCAACGTCGGCGGCGGCACCCCGTACACCACGCGGGAGTTCGCGGAGGTCGTGCGGCACCAGTACGGCTCGGACAAGCCCGGCGTGGTCAGCGGCGAGTACCGCTTCGGCGACACCCGGCACATCCTGTCCGACATCGACGCGATCAAGCAGCTCGGCTGGACGCCGCGGCGCACCCCCGCCGACTCGGTCGCCGAGTACGCCGCCTGGCTGTCCGGAATGGACGGTCTGGACGAGATCCTGGCCGCCGCGGACGCCAAGATGCGCGCGCTCGGCGTGGTTCGCAAGGCGGGCGCGTGAAGGCCTTCCTGCTCGCGGCCGGCCTCGGGACCCGCCTGCGGCCGATCACCGACAGCACGCCGAAGTGCCTGCTGCGCGTCGGCGACCGGACGCTGCTCGACATCTGGCTGGACGCGCTCGCCGCCGCGGGCGTGACCGAGGTCCTGCTGAACACCCACCACCTCGCGGTCCTGGTACGCGAGCACGTGGCCGCGCGGGCGAGCGGCCCCGCGGTGCGACTCGCCCACGAGCCCGCGTTGCTGGGTAGCGCCGGGACGCTTCTCGCGAACCGCGACTTCGTCGACGGCGAGGAGATGTTCCTCGCGGTGAACGCCGACAACCTCACCGACTTCGACCTCGACCTGCTCGTCAAGGAGCACCGCGCGCTCGACCCGATCGCCACCCTGACGCTGTTCCATGCGCCCGACCCCCGCGCGTGCGGCATCGTCGAGGTGGCGGCGGACGGGCGGATGACCGGTTTCGTGGAGAAGCCCGCGGACCCGCCGGGCGACCTCGCGAACGCCGGCGTGTACGCGTTCTCTCCCGCGGTGCTGGACCTCGTCCCCGAGCCCCTGCCCCGCGACCTCGGCTTCGACCTGCTGCCGCGGCTGGTCGGGCGCGCGCACACGGTCGACTTGGGCGACGCGTACTTCATCGACATCGGCACCCCGGCCGCGCTGGCCCGCGCCCGGGACGAGTGGCACCCGAAGGCGGCATCATGATCATCACGCAGACCCCGCTGCGCGTCGGGCTCGTCGGCGGCGGGACGGACCTCCCCGCCTACTACCGCGAGCACGGCGGCCGGGTGCTCAACGCGGCCATCGACAAGTACGTCTACGTCGTGGTCAAGCAGCGCTTCGACAACGACATCTACGTGAACTACTCCAAAAAGGAGATCGTGTCGCGCGTCGAGGACCTCGAACACGAGCTCGTCCGCGAGGCGCTGCACATGGCCGGCGTCCGCGGCGGCGTGGAGATCACCACGCTCGCCGACATCCCGTCGGCGGGCTCGGGCCTGGGCTCGTCGTCGTCGGTGACCGTCGGCCTGCTGCACGCGCTGTTCGCCTACCAGGGCAAGCAGGTCTGCGCCGAGGACCTCGCCGAACGGGCGTGCGCGATCGAGATCGACCGCTGCCGCAAGCCCATCGGCAAGCAGGACCAGTACGCGGCCGCGTTCGGCGGGATCTGCGACATCCGGTTCGGTCCGGGCGACCGCGTCGTGGTGGACCAGGTCGCGCTGAGCCCCGGCGACCGCCGCCAGGTGCAGGAGGAGCTGCTGCTCTTCTACACCGGCATCACCCGAAGCGCCGACACGATCCTCTCCGAGCAGAACGCGAACATCGCCGACAAGCTGCCGCAGCTGCACCAGCTGCGCGACCTCGCGGGCGAAGCGGCCGGCGGGCTGCGGGCCGGCGACGTGAGCGCGCTCGGCACGGCGCTCGCGAAGAGCTGGCAGGCCAAGCGGGCGCTCGCGTCCGGGGTGTCGAACGGGCAGATCGACGAGGCCGTCGAGGCGGCCCTGGCCGCCGGCGCGAGCGGCGCGAAGGTCACCGGTGCGGGCGGCGGCGGGTTCCTGCTCGTGACCTGCCCGGTCGAGAACCAGCGGGTGGTGCGGGAGAAGCTCTCGGGTATGAAAGAGCTGCCGATCAAGCTCGAGCCGGTCGGTTCCCGCGTGATGTTCAACGTCCATCGCGACATCTGGAGCTGAGTGAACCGAACGATCGCGCCGGAGGCACAGCCGATCCTTCCGCCGGCCGTGCGCCGGCCGCTCGCGTTCGTGGGCGTGCCGGCGGCGCTGGTCGTGATCGTGCTCGCGGTGCTCCTGTTCGACGACCACTCCGGTACCGCGCTCGACCGCCGGCTCGACCCGCGGCTCGAACGCATGGTGCTGGCCACCGAGCCGTTCGGAAAGATCGTGGACTTCGCGGGCGAGCCGGTGGGGCTGGTGTCGCTGATCGTGCTGCTCGTCGTGCTGTCGCTGCTGCGGCACCGCCCGCGCGTGGCCGCCCTGGCCGTGCTCGGCACGGGCCTCACGATCACGGTGACGAGCACGTTCAAGCCACTCGTCGGCCGCACGATCCACGAGGTGTACCTGTCCTACCCGAGCGGGCACACCGCGTCGGCCACCGCGCTCGCCATGATCGCGGTGATGCTCTTCTGGCACCGGCTGAGCACCGGCGCCGCGCTCGCACTCCTCTACGGCGTGGCGTTCGCGGTGGGGCTCCTCGCCGCGTGGGCGCAGGCCGGCCTGACCGCGCACTACGCGACGGACACGGTCGGCGGCTGGTGCACCGCGCTCGCCGTGGTCCCGGCGACCGCGTGGCTCATCGACCGCACGGCCGCCTGGTGGAGCGTCCGGCAGGCACGTCAGGCATAGCGCCGGAACACCGGCTTGACGGGCCGCCCGCCCAGCCACGGTGTGGGGTCGCCCGCGTCCAGCGCCGCCCGGTAGACCTCGCACGCCCCGGCCACCACCTCGATGGTCCGGTCGACGTCCGCGTCCGTCAGCGCGGCGCTCACGACGAACGACGGGCCGACGACGCCGCCCGCGATGAGCCGGCGCAGGAACAGCGTCCGGTACTCCTGGGACGGCTTGCCGGCGGGATCGAGCGTGGCGAACACCAGGTTCGAGTCGCGGCCCCGGACGACCACGTGGTCGGCCACGCCCGCGTCCGCGGCCACCGCACGCACGCCGGCCGCGAGCCGGGCGCCGATCGCGTGCAGCCTGTCGGCTATGCCCTCCTCGACGTAGGTGTCCAGCACCGCCATCGCGGCGGCGAGCGCGTGGGTCTCGGCGCCGTGCGTGGTGGACAGCAGGAACACCCGCTCCCGGGTGTCGCGCAGCCCGCCGAGCTCCATCAGGTCGCGCCGGCCCGCGAGCGCGGACACGGCGAACCCGTTGCCGAGCGCCTTGCCGAACGTCGACAGGTCCGGGGTCACCCCGTAGAAGCCCTGCGCGCCCGCCTCGGACCAGCGGAACCCGGTGATCATCTCGTCGAAGATCAGCACCACGCCGTGCCGGGTGCACAGCTCGCGCACCCGCTGCAGGTACCCAGGCGGCGGGTCGGTCTGCGTGGCCGCCTCGAGGATCACGCACGCCACCTGGCCGCCCGCGACAACCTGGGCGACCGCGTCGACGTCGCCGTACGGGAACCGCACGGTGAGGTCGGTCGTGGCGGACGGGACGCCGGCGGGCATGCCCGTGGTGCCGATGAACCAGTCGTCGGTGGAGAAGAACGGCTGGTCCTTGCACAGGGCCACCAGCGGCCGGCCGGTCGCGGCCCGGGCGAGCCGCACCGCGGCGGTGGTCACGTCCGAGCCGTTCTTGGCGAACTTGACCATCTCCGCGGTCGGCACCGTGGCGAGGAACTTCGCCGCCGCGTCCAGCTCGATCGCGGCCGGCCGCACGAAGTTGCTGCCGAGGTCGAGCTGCGCGCGCACGGCCTGGGTCACCCGCGGGTGCGCGTGCCCCAGGCTGACCGCGCGCAGGCCGGAGCCGTACTCGATGAACTCGTTGCCGTCCACGTCCCACACGTGCGCACCGCGCCCGTGGGAGATCACCGGGGCCATGCCCTCGGGGTACTGGTCCTCGCCCTTGGCGTAGGTGTGCGCGCCGCCGGGCACCAGGTCGTGCAGCCGCTTGTTCGCCTCGCGTGAGCGGGTGAAGTCCATCTCCCTCACACCCTTTCCAGGGCCTGCGCGAGCGGCGGTGCCTGCCGGTCGCGGTCCGACACGAGCGCGACCGGGAGCGGCCACGGGATGGCCAGCTCCGGGTCGTCGAAGGCGATGGACACGTCTTCGGACGGGTCGTGCGGGCGGTCGATGCGGTAGGACACGTCCGCGGGGTCGGTGAGCGCCTGGAAGCCGTGCGCGCAGCCGGCCGGCACGTACAGCGTCGCCTGGGTGTCGCCGGACAGGTCGAAGAACCGCATGTTGCGGTAGGTCGACGAGCCCGGCCGCAGGTCGACCACCACGTCGAAGACGCGGCCGTAGGAGCAGCGCACCAGCTTCGCCTCGCCGCGGCCGGACCGCAGGTGCATGCCGCGGATGACGCCCTTCGCCGACCGGGAGATCGAGTCCTGGGCGAACCCGTCCGGGTCGATGCACACCGAGCGGGCGACGGCGGCGTCGAAGGTGCGGCTGAAGAACCCGCGCGCGTCGACATGCGGGGTCGGCTCGAACAGGAACGCGCCGACGATCTCGGGCACCGGTGTGGCTTTCACGTCGTCTCCCGTGTCGTCTTCTCGTCGGAGCTGATCACCTTGGCCAGCGCGGCGAACTGGTCCTCGAGCCGCTCCCGGGTGACCCGGTTGCGTTCGGCCAGCGTCGCGGTCAGCTCGGCGTGCCGGCGTTCCAGCTCCGCGAACCGCTCCAGCAGCCCGCCGAGCTCGATCGAGCCGGCCTTCAGGCAGAAGTCGCCGAGGCCCATCGCGGCCATCAGCACGTCCTGCTTGGCCGCGTACCCGATCGACAGCGTCGGCAGCCCGACCTTCAACCCGCACAGCACGTTGTGGTACCTGGTGCCCACCATGGTGTCCACTTGGGACATCTGGCGCATGAGGTCGTCCAGCGTGGTCAGCGGCTCGGCGACGACGTCGCCCGGCACCTCGGCGAGGATGTGCTCGACCATCGGCTCGTCGGCCACGTCTCCGCTGAGCAGCCGGACCGGCCGTCCACTGTCGACCAGGTGGCGGACGAAGCCCGTGATCGCCGTGCGGTACCGCAGGTGCAGCTCGTCGGCGCGCTCCCGGTCGTCGTTGCCGCCGTAGTAGGACATCACGCCGACCCCGACCGCGCCGTGGCCCGGCCGGCGCTCGGGGGACGGCAGCGCGAACGCCAGGTCGGGGTAGACGTCGTCGCCGCGCACCGGCACGCCCATCGTGCGCAGGGCGTCCCTGGACTGGTCGTCCCGGTAGGACCGGTAGTGCGCGAGCCGCGCGGCCCGCGTGATGAACCACCGGGTGAACCGCTTGCGCACCACGTTCGCGCCGACGCTGACCAGCGCCACCTTCGCGCCGGTCAGCCGGGCGCAGACGGTCAGCCAGAACAGCGAGTACGGGAACGCCCACGGCCGCAGCGGCAGCGTGGCCTCGAGCACGCCCATGCCGGGCACGATCACCACGTCCTGGCCGCGCACCCACCGGAAGGTCCGGAACGGGTCGAGCAGCTTGCCCAGCACCTTGAGCGCGGCCGCGTGCGCTCCCGTCGCGTCGCCGGCGTGTGGCTCGTACCACTGCAGCGCGGTGGACGGCGCGCCGTAGACCTCGGCCACCCGCTCCGGGCCCATGCACATGAAGTCGAGCCGCACGTCCGGGTACCGGTCACGCAGGAACGTCACGATGGCGTCCATGCAGCCGTCGTTGCCCAGGTTGCCCGAACCCAGGATGCCGAACAGCCCGACCCGTGGCCCGGCCGTGTGCCGTCCGCTCATGAAGCCCGCCGCACGGTTTCCTCGATCTTGTGCACGGAACGCACCAGGGTCCGGTCCGACAGCCACCGGGCGAGCAGCGCGTAGCAGCGCCGCCGGTCGGCCGCGGACAGCGGCGCGCGGGCGACGGCGGTGAAGTAGCTCGTCATGTACTCGCTCATCAGCCGGGCGGCCGACTGGCCGGCACGGCGCGGGTCGAGGTTGCGGCAGACCGCCTGCACGGAGCCGAGCCGGTCCCCGCGGCCGGGGTGCTCGCGGCGGTAGAACATCACCTCGGGCACCTGCAGGAACCGGCCGTACAGCGACATCTCGGCGACGAGCTTGCGGCCGGCGTTGTGGTAGCTGTCGTGTGGCGCGATGCGGCGCATCACGTCGGTGCGGATGACGCCGTAGAAGTCGTCGCCGCCGTCGGTGAACAAAAGGTCCCGGAACCGCACCGGCGCGGACGGCGAGTCGGTGCGCAGCGTGTAGTCGTAGGTCTCGATGACCTCGCCGTCCTCGTCCACGATCGCCATGTACGCGTGCGCGAGGGCCGCGTCGTGGTTGCGGTCCAGCAGCTCGATGCAGCTCTCCACGAGCTTCGGTGCGAACAGGTCGTCGTGCGCCGCCCACTTGAACAGCTCGCCGCGGGCCTGCGTCACGAGGAAGTTGTGGTTCGGCGCGGCGCCGATGTTCTTCGGCTGCTTGACGTAGCGGATCCGGTCGTCCCCGGCCGCGTACTTGCGGCAGATCTCCTCCGTGCCGTCGGTCGACGCGTTGTCGGAGATGACGAGCTCGAAGTCGGTGTAGGTCTGGGCGAGCAGCGCGTCGATCGACTCCGCGAGGTAGTTCTCCCCGTTGTAGACCGGAAGGCCGATCGTCAGCCGTGGGCTGGTCATGTCGTCCTCGATTCGTCGCGGGATTCGTGCACGTCCGGTTCGGTGATGGTGACCTCGGCGGGCCGGTGCGCCCGCAGCCCGGCGAACAGCTGGTGCCAGTACACGATCGCGCCGAACGCGGTCGCCGCCGCGACGCCCCAGGCCGAGCCGACCGCGCCACCGAGGAACGCGCCGCCGAGCCCGCCCGTGACATAGGCGGCGGACGAGATCAGCTGGCAGCGCATGGACCGGCGGGCGTTGCCGAGGGCACGCAGCCCGGCCCCGGCGCCGGTGATGAAGCTGGCGTTGGTCACGCCGAGCGTCGCGGGGACGATCAGCAGCGACGCCGTGTACCAGACCGAGCCGAGCACCATCGTGCCGAGCCGGTCGTTGAGGAACACCAGCAGCGACAGGCCCCACAGCAGCGTGCCGGCGGCCTGGCCACCGCCCAGGATCACGCAGAACAGCGGCAGCCGGCGGGCGTCTCGGCGCAGCACCCGGGCGGCCTCCGGCACGGCCACGAACGAGAGTCCCATGAGGACGGCCAGGAACGGGCCCATGAGCAGCTCGGCGCCCCGGACGGTGCCCACTGACGCGACGCCGGCGATGGCGCCCAGGCCGTACATCCGGATCTGCGAGGAGCCGCTGTTGCTGACGTTCTCGACCAGGTAGCGCGGTCCGAGGTCGCGGTTGTCCCGCAGCCAGGAGGACACGCCGCTCCACCGCGGCAGGGTGCCGGTCTGGACGCAGCCGTAGATCGCCGCGACACCCGCGGTCAGTCCCCACGCCAGCAGGAACGCGACGACCGAGCCCTGCTCGGCGGCGAGGAACATGGCCGGAACCAGCGCGATGCCCCAGACCACGTCGTTCAGGAACGCTCGTTTGCCCAGCCCGGCGGCGAAGAAGGCGAACCGCCAGGCGTCCTGCGTGAGCAGCATCGGCAGGATGATCCCGAGCGCCACGAACGCGGACCCGAGCATGCCGCCGATCGCCATGCCGACGAACAGGCTCACCACGCCGAACGCGAGACCGACGGCGAACGCGGTGCCCGCCGACCGGCCGACCGCCGCCCGCCAGGTCGCCTCGCGGACCCCGCTGAACCGCACCACCAGGGGGTCGGTCGCGAGGCCGCGGGAGACGTTGATGACCACGCCGTAGGTGACCCACGCCAGGCTGAAGATGCCGAACGCGGTGACACCCAGCTCGCGGGCGACGAATACGCCTACCGCGAAGTTGGTCATGCTCGACACGGCCTGGTCGGCCAGCCCCCAGGTGAGCCGGCGAGCCATCCCCCGCAACCCTGCCATCCAGCTACTCCTTCACCAGGCCGGCGTCGGCCAGGGCCTTCGCGGCGGCGGCCACGGAGTCGAACGGCAGGTCCGCGCGCTCGGCGATGTCCAGCAGGCTGTGCTCGCCGTCGGACAGGCTCAGCACCCACAGCATCGCGAGCTGGGCCTGCTTGGCGTCGCTGCGGCCGCCGAGCGAGTCGTACAGGCCGCGCTTGCCCAGCTGCGGCTCGCCGTACGGGGACAGGTTCACGTAGTGCCGGTTGACGTCCAGCACGGCGACCGCCTCGCGCAGCACGGCGAGGGTGTCCACCATGGACTCCGGCGCGACGAGGTCCGGGTCGTCGCCGGAGGTGTGGTACTCGGGGTACTCCGCGTACGGCGTGCGGGTGAGGCAGCCGACGCCGAGGTTGAACCCCGGTGAGCAGTACTGGCGCTCGTCGTAGCCGTACGGCGAGAACCGGCGGATCTCGTGTGGACGGTCGCGCAGCACGTGTGCGAGCACCCGGTCGATCTCCGCGTCGCCGCGGCGGCTCTGCTTGTAGGTGAGGGAACCGCGGTCGCCGGCGCAGGCGAGGACGATCCCGTGCTTGACCTTCTCCACGCGCGCGGCGTTGCGGGCGAGCCAGGTGATCGCACCGATCGTGCCCGGCGCGAAGATGAACCGGTACGTGTAGTACGGGTTCTCGAGCGAGCGCGCCAGCTCGACCGCGACCGCGACGGCGGCCATGTTGTCGTTGGCGAGCGCCGGGTGGCACACGTGGCAGGAGACGATCACCTCCTCGGTGACCTGGCCCGGCACGACGTGCTCGGCGTAGGTCAGGTGCCCGTCGGCGAGGGTCGAGTCGATCCGCACCTCGTAGTCGCCGTCCGGCAGCGCGTCGAGGGTCTGCTGCGCGAGGCAGAAGCCCCACCGCGGCGCGTAGTAGCTGGTCCGGTACGGGATCAGCGACGGCTGGCCGGGCAGCGTGTGCAGGTGCTCGCGCAGCTGCGCCAGCGGCATCGTCTCGTGCACCGGCACGCTGTAGCCCACGACGTGCAGCGCATGCTCGCGGAAGTCGACCACCCGCCTGCCGTCGGCGTCCGCGATGTACGCGTCGCGGATGTTCCACTCCTGCGGCACGGTCCAGTCGAGCACGTCGGTACCGGTGGGCACCTCGTGCACGGTCAGCGGCAGGTGCTCGCCGATGATGTCGAGCGTCGCGCGGACGCCGTCGCCGGTGATGCTCCGGCACAGCGGGTACAACCGCCGCACCAGAGCATGCATCCGGGAACCGGGCTCCATCACCGATGCCGCAGGGTCTCGTCGACCACGCCGCCCGCGGACTGGCCCTTCAACCAGGCCAGGCGGGTGAACCGGCGCTCGAACGACTCCGTCGTCAGTCCGTGCTTCTGGTAGGCCTCGATCAGTTCTATCGCACCGTCCTTGACCGACCAGGCGCACTCGAAGCCGGGGATCGCCTTGCGGAACTTGGCGAAGTCGACCCGGTAGGAGCGCGGGTCGTTGCCGGCCTCGCCGGTGATCCGCAGCCGCGAGCCGGGCACGGCCTCGACGACCTCGGCCGCGATCTCCGCGACCGTGACGTTGTTGCGCTCGGTGCCGATGTTGAACGCCTCGTCGTGCACGGCCTCGCGCGGCGCGGTGAGCGCGGCGAGGAAGGCCTGGGCGATGTCCCGCGCGTGCACCAGCGGGCGCCAGGGCGTGCCGTCGGAGAGGACCAGGACCTCGCCGGAGAGGTAGGCGTGGCCGACCAGGTTGTTCAGCACGATGTCGGCCCGCAGGCGCGGCGAGTAGCCGAACGCGGTGGCGTTGCGCAGGTACACCGGGGTGAAGTCGCCGTCGGCGAGCTCGTGCAGGTCGTCCTCGACGCGGACCTTGGACTCCGCGTATGGGGTGACCGGCCGCAGCGGCGCGTCCTCGTCGACCAGGCCCCCGCCGCCGGAGGCGCCGTACACCGAGCAGGTCGACGCGTACAGGAACCGCTTGACGCCGCTGTCGCGGGCCAGCCGGGCGAGCCGGACGGCCGCGCGGTGGTTGATGTCGTAGGTGAGATCCGGGGCGAGCGCGCCGAGCGGGTCGTTCGACAGGGCCGCCAGGTGGATCACGGCGTCCACATCGGACACATGGGCGTGCGTGACGTCCCGCAGGTCGACCTCGTGCCCCGGCGGGTCGGCCGGGGCGTCACCCAGCACGCAGCCGGCGAACAGCCCCGAGTCGAGGCCGACGACCTCGTGGCCGGCCGCGCTGAGCACCGGTGCCATCACCGTGCCCAGGTAGCCCTTGTGCCCCGTCAGAAGGACCCGCATCGTTCAACCCTCCAGGTCGAGAATCTGCTTGGCGACGTGGAAGGCCTCCGCGTAGCGGGCCTGGCACTCGATCCCGCGGATCCGTGCCAGTCCGAGGAAGGCCTCCCGGTCGTACCACGGACGGTGTCGCTGCGAGGGGTAGTGCTGTTGCAGGAGTGCGACCTTTTTCTCGGCGATGTCCGAAGAAAGCGGCTGGTAGGTGTTGGGCCTGCCGAGGTCGCCGTCCCATTTGACGATTTCGTACCCGAGCACGAGGTGATCACGGAACGCAGTCGGCACGAGCGTCGCCAGCCCGCGGTGGTCCTGGTGCGCGTCGTCGGTGCGCGGCGCCACGATCACGTCGGGGTCGACACGCCGGCGCAGGTCCTCGAGCGCGTTCTTGGCCTCGTCCCAGTGCGCGGGCAGCCGCCCGTCGGGCAGCTTCAGCACGGTCACGTCCAGGTCCGCTGCAGGGCAGAACGCCGCGAGCGCGGCGCGTTCCTCGTCCTCCCGCTCGGTGCCACCGCCGGAGAGCACCAGCGCGTCGACGCGCACGCCCGGGCGGGCCGAGCACGCCGCGAGCAGCGTGCCGCCCGCCCCGATGGCGATGTCGTCGCAGTGCGCACCGAGCGCGACGATCCGCTCGATCCGGTCCGAACCCAGACGGATCACGCGGTCCTCGCCGGCACCCGGTCGATGACCCGGTCGATCTTCCTGTCACCGTCCCACAGGGCCCACGGCCGCTCGCCGCGGGCGTAGCCGGTGTCGAGCGCGGCCTTCTCCTTGACCGTGTCCGTCGGCTTCCAGAAGCCGCGGTACGGGTAGGCGAGCAGCCGGCCGCGCTTCGCGAGCTCGGCGCAGCCGTCGGCGACGAGGTCGCCGCCCTCGGGGATGTGGTCGAAGACCTCCTGCCGCAGCACGAAGTAGCCGCCGTTCTCCCACATCGGCATCTCGCTGACCGCGGTGATGGCGCCGACCCGGTTGTCCTCGCCCATCTCGACGCAGTGGAACGACGACTGCGGCGGCACGACCATCATCGACGCGCCGACGTCGGCGTTCTTGAACCGGTCGATCATCTCGGGCAGCGGGGCGTCGGTCAGGACGTCCGCGTAGTTGGCGAGGAACATCTCGTCGCCGTCCAGGTAGTGCCGCACCCGGCGCAGCCGCTCACCGATCGGCGACTCGATGCCGGTCTCCGCGAACGTGATCGTCCAGTCGGCGATGTCGGTGGACAGCAGCTCGGTACGTCCCTGGCGCAGCACGAAGTCGTTGGAG
>NZ_DATBKY010000237.1:0-116386 GCF_036555685.1 Actinophytocola sp.
GGCGATGGTGGCTTCAGTGGTGGCGGTGGCGACTTCGGGGGTGGTGGCGCGAGCGGCGACTTCGGTGGTGGCGGCGGCGACTTCGGTGGCGGTGGCGGCGACTTCGGTGGCGGTGGCGGCGACTTCGGTGGTGGCGGCGGCGACTTCTGACCATCACTGAGACGGCAACGAGGGGCCTGGCGGACGCAGATGCCGCCGGGCCCCTCGCCGATCGTTCGGTACGCCAAGGAGTTCTACGGTGCGTCGCCGGCCGGCGCCACCTCTAGTCCTATCCGGACGCGCGTAGCGACCCGGTCCGCGCTATGACCGGGCCGCCGCGGGCCGGACCGACTGCACGAACGCCTGGAAGTCGGCGAAGACCTCCTCGAGCTGTTCGGGCGTGCACGTCAGTACCAGCTCGAGCACGGCGCGCCGGCGCGGGTCGTCGACGTCGTGCATCGACACGTAGACCTGACACTGCACGATCTGCCGGCCCGGGCTCAGCTCGATGTCCAGCACCTGCGTCAGGCCCGGCGAGTCGTCCGGACCGACCGCCGTGCGCTCGCGGACGCGCACCGACCCGGCGACGTTCTCCAGGCGGTGCACCGATTCGTCGGCGATCGCCGCCATCGGCAGATCCGGGTCACGGATCTCGCCCGCGATCGTGAGGTTGGCGGTGAACCCGTTGGCCATCCCGCGCGCCGGGGCCGGATGCAGCGCCACGAACGCGACGCCGGGCGCGCCGGCCTCGTCGGGTGGTGTCGCCTGCCAGCCTTTCGGCAGCGAGAACTCGATGCGTACGGGCAGCTCGGTGGCCATCGAACCGTGCTCCTGTCGGCAGGCGGATCCAGCGCGATTTCGGAGCACCACCATACCGCCGTACCCACGGCCCAACCCGGCGTTCGCGGTCAGTGGGCGAAGCCGCCCGCGTCTGCCTGTCCATGATCGGCGGGTGCACCGGTGGCATTGGACACTCCGGGGTCGTGGTGCCCACCGGGGTCGACGGACATCGGCCCGTCGGCGGCGTGCGACATGCCGCCCCAGCCGGCCGCCGACGGGTCGACCGACATCCCGGGCGGGGCGTGGGACGAGCCGCCCCAGCCGATGGATCCGGGGTCGACCGACATGGGCGGACCGGCGTGGCCGGGGTCCACGGACATCTGCGGGTCGCCGTGGTCGACCGAACTGCCGCCCCAGCCGAGGGTGTTCGGATCGACCGACATCCCCGGGCTCATGCTCATGCCACCTGGTTCACCGGGAGGAGGCGCGGCCTCGTAGCGTGGGTCGAGCACGGTGTCGACCACGTCGCCCACCATCTCGCCGAGTTCCTTGCCGACCCGCCCCAAGCCGCCACGGGCACCGTCCTGGAGTCCGATCATCTTCCCGACGATCTGACCCGCGGCCGATCCCGCGTACCCACCGAACTCCCGCGCGGCATGGCTGTTGCCAGGGTCCCCCGGGCCGGTCGGTCGCACCGGCGGCCCGTGGTACTGGGCCGATTCCGCCTTGGGTCCTACGTTCTGTGGCACGACACCCTCCTCTTCAGAACCGCAGATCGGTTGGTAACCCCGCGAAGATCGCGTACGCGGCCGCGGCGAACAGCGCGAGTACGACGAGGTAGACGAGAAAGACGCTGGCGTTGTAGTTGCGCGCGCGGATCACGGTTCCCGTGGAGAGGTTCTTCACCACGCGCACCACGACCAGTCCGTTGCGCCGCTGCCGTCCCGCCAGCTCGACCACATCGCCGTTGTTGATCGAGCCACCGCGGAAGTACTTGGCCCGCATCTGCGCGGCCACTCTGGGCAGCGGCCGGCGATCGGCGCCGTAGCGCTCCAGGCGGAAGTCCCAGACCAGAGTGATTCGCCTGCGGTACACGGAGGACTCGGTTCGCGGTGCGAACCCGGAAACCCTGCCTTGATACGTCGTCATCGCGGCTCCGTTCTGTTGCTGTCGGTATTCCGGATGCACCGGGGAGCCGGCTGATACGTGCCGGGAAAGGTTTGGCACCGCTACTCGGGGTAGCCCTCGACAGGTGATGTTGAAGGGGTGACAACCGATGGCTCAGTTACCCGACCGAACCGAGCAAGGTGGCGGAACCGCTGACACCGCGCCGCATCCGGTGGAGGAGCACGCGAGCCTGGTGGTGTGGCAGAACACGACCATGCTCGACTCCGACCCGGTCGACGGCGTTGCGGAGGACAACATCCTCCGCGGCATCGACTGACTCACGCGGCTGACCTACGCGGCGTCTGACGTGCGCGGCGCCGCTCTCAGGGGACGTGGCGAGCGGCGAGCAGGGCGATGTCGTCCGTTGCGGCGCTCGTACCGACCATGGTCGCCATGACGCGCGCGCAGACGGCCTCGGGCGGTGCCGATTGGACACTCGACCGCAGTTGCTCGAGGCGCTCGTCGATGGTGACGTCGCGGCGCTCGATCAGGCCGTCGGTGAACAGCGTGACGACCGCGCCGCGCGGCAGCTCGAAGCTGCCGGCGTGCCGGTCGTCCAGTGCGAGCCACTGGCCGACGGGCGGGCCCACCGCGCCGTCGGCGAAGACCGTGGGATGGCCGGGTACGGCGATGATCGGCGGTGGATGGCCGGCGAGGGCGACTTGCATGCGGCTGGTGGCCGTGTCGATGACCGCGTAGGCGACGGTGGCCATCGTGTTGTCCTCGAAGTGGCTGGCCTTGCGGTCCAGCTTGCACAGGACGTCGGCCGGGTCCGGGAACTCCAGCGCGTACGCGCGCAGGGCACTGCGCAGGCGGCCCATCACGACCGCGGCGGTCAGGCCGTGGCCGACGACGTCTCCGATGACCAGTCCCAGCCGGTTGCCCGGCAGTTGGAACACGTCGTACCAGTCGCCGCCGACCCCGACCTCCGCACCCGGGACGTACCGCGCGGCGAGCTCCCAGCCCGGGACGGACGGCAGGCGCGCGGGTAACAGGCTGGTCTGCAGCAGGGTCGCGGCGGCGCGCTCCGAGCGGGACCGGTACGCGTTCGCGGCGAGCGCGAGCCGGTCCGCCACCAGCTGCAGGGCGTCGATCTCGGCATCCGTGTAGCGGCGAGACTCGGTACTTCCGATGTGGAGCACACCGACGACATGCCCGCTCGCCTCCATCGGCACACCGAGCAGCACCCGAAGCCCCCGTTCCCACAGCAACGGGTTCAACACGGTCGTGGCATCGACATGCTCGATCACGACCGGCTGCCGCGACGCGGCGACCCGGCCGGCGAAGCCCGAGCCCACCGGCACCCGAACGCCTTGGAAGACCTCCTCCTCGATGCCGGCGGCGGCCGAGGCCTGCAGCTGCTCGCCGGCCGGGTCGAGCAACAGCACGGTGGCAGTGTCCACTGCGAACAGCTCACGTACGCGATGGAGCAGTACGTCCAGCTGTTCGCCCAGATCCAGCTGGGCCACGGCGGGATCGGTCACCGCCTCCAGCACGCGCTGGCGCAAGTTCGAACCTCCGACCGTCCCGGCCGGACCGTTGTCGGCCGGGACAGCTCGTATCCGGCCAGGTATGGGTGACCAGGACTCCCGCGCCCCGGCACCCCACATGCGCCGCATAACCATCGTCGGCTCCTCGGCCTCGATTCACCATGGGCAGAGCATCGACGCTGCCGCCACCTTCGAGATAGATCTGATATAGCCCCGATTTGTGCGAGGTAAACGATCCGCGGGCTGTGAGTGCGGTCTCGCGCCTCCGGCGCCACCTCCGAGTCAACCCCTGATTCGGCGGGTAGCCGAGGTCATGAGGCTGAGATCGGCTGAGCGACGGCGCGTCGGGCGGTGGCGGCCGGTGACGTCGGCGGAGCTCACCGCGCTCGACGCCCTCGACCGGGAGGGTTCGTGGACCGTCGCCGGTTGCCCACTTCGGGTGACCGGCCGGTCAACGCGCACCGCTACCCGGACGGCGTCCATCGCCCCGGCTTCTGGCACGAGGAGGTCCCCGACCACGCGCCGCGGTGGCTGCACCGGTGGCACAACACCCGAGGCGCACGCCGAACGCCATCAACCGGACCCTCGCCGCCCCGTTCAGCGTCCGCCCGAAACCGCACGCTCCGGTCTGGCCGCGGCGATCGACCCGGGTAGCTCACGAAGCTTCCGGAACGCGAATTCGGGTACCTCGGCGGGATGAAGAAGTACCTCGACATCTACCTCAACGACCAGTTCGCCCTCGGCGTCGCGTGGCGCGAGCTCGCGCGGCGTGCCGCGCACAACAACCGCGGCACCGACATCGGCACGGCTCTGCAGCGCGTCGCCACCGGCATCGCCGAAGACGTCGACACGTTCCGGGGCATCATGCGGCAGCTGGAGGTGCGGGCGGATCGGGTCAAGCCCGCGCTGACGTGGGCCGCCGAACGCCTCGGCCGGTTCAAGCCCAACGGCCGGCTGCGTGGCTACTCGCCGTTGAGTCGCTTCGAGGAGCTGGAGTTCCTCGCGATGGGCATCGAGGGCAAAAAGCAGCTCTGGACCACCCTGCGCGACCTCGCCGGCCTCGGCGGCCGCCTGCCGGACACCGACTTCGACGAGCTGATCGGACGGGCCGACCGCCAGCGCACCGAGCTCGAGCCGTTCCGCGTGCGGGCCGGCACCGAGGCACTCGCGACGACCGCCTGAGCGGGACCGCGTGATCGCTGCCGGTGTCCGGGCTCAACGTGTCCCTTCTCCCACGGACGTCGCTGGGCTGACCGCCGACGCCAACGGTCCGCGGCGCCCGGGCCGGGCCGGACGCCATGCCCCGACCAGCGCGACCGCGAGCGCCAGCTCCGCGATGTCGCCGCCGTAGTACATCAGCACCGCGGCGCCGCGCAGCTGCACGGCCGGCACGTCCGCGCCACCGAGCACACCGGCGTACATCAGTTGCGACAACGTGCTGTGTGCCGTGACCGCGATGCCCAGCAGCACCAGCCGTGCCGGCACGCCGGGGCGGTGCGGCGCGGGATCCGGGCCGGCGACGAGCCACGCGAACAGGTAGCCGGACACGAGGAAATGCAGGTGTACCAAGTGGTGCGCGGCGGGGCGAGCGTCGACGAGGCCGGCGAGGGGAGTGGCGTAGAGCGCGACCAGGCCGCCGACGGTGAGCGCCAGCACGGTGACCGGATGGGTGAGGACGTGGACGGCGCGGCCGCGCAGGATCACGGCCGCGAGCCGGCGCCGCCGGACCGGAATGTTGCGCAGGACCAGCGTCATCGGTGCGCCCAGCGCGAGACACGTCGGCGCCACCATGCCGATGAGCAGGTGCTGCAGCATGTGCCCGCGGAAGTCAGCTTCCGGGTAGGGCGAGAGACCGGGGACCGCCGCGACGGCGAGGACCGCGCAGCCCGTGAGGAACAGCGCCGTGCGCCACCGCGGCGCTTGTTCCCGCTGCCGTGCCGCGAGCGCGACGTACCCGCCGGCGACGATCGCCGTCGCCAGCAACGGCAGCACGACCGCGGCGGTCGAGGTGCCGTGTGCCTCGTGCGCGAGCCCGTTCACGGGCGCGTGTCGTCGCCGTCTCGCAGCAGCGTGCCCACGCGCTGCAGCGACCATCCCACGGCGATCAGCACCACACCCAGGACGAGGAAGCCGAGATCCCACCAGAGCTGGCCCGGACCGGCGCGAACATGATGGATGCCAAGCAGGTGGTGGTCGACGACGCCTTCGACCAGGTTGAACAGACCCCAGCCGACGAGCACCCAGCCCCACAGCACCCGAGAACGCCACATCCGCCCCCGCGCCGTGGTCACCCGCGAGTACAGCAGCCCCAGCCCGATGAGCACGGCCAGCCACGTGAACGCGTGGAACACCCCGTCCCACGCCGTGTTCATCCGCAGCCCCGGCATGGTGTCGGGCGAGTAGGTCGGCAGGCCGATGTTGTCGCTGCCGCTGTTGCTGAGCATGTGGTGCCACTGCAGCAGCTGATGCAGCAGGATCCCGTCGACGAACCCGCCGAGCCCGACGCCGAGCACCGTTGCCGGCAGGGCGATCCGCGGCGCGTCGTGCGTGACCGAGGACGCCGTCGTGTCCGTGGCCATCCTGCCTCCAAGTCCGCGCGGCGAAACCCGGCACGTACCCGGCACGCCGGTCGCGAAACCACTGCGCCCCTTCGTTTCCGGTCCGCCGCGGGGAGGTACCTCTGGGCGATGCCGACGTCGTCAGGACACCGCGCCCAGCTGCGGCGCACCGCCGCGGAGAAGTTCGGGTGGTCCTCGCTGCGGGAGGAGCAGCTGGCCGCGATGGAGGCCGTGCTGTCCGGGCACGACGTGCTGGCGGTGCTGCCGACCGGCGCGGGCAAGTCCGCCATCTACCAGGTGCCCGCCGTGCTGCTGGACGGCCCGACGGTCGTCGTGTCGCCGTTGATCTCGTTGCAGAACGACCAGATCGACGGGCTCGAGGACAGCGGCGCGCCCGCCGCCGTGGCCCTGAACTCCGCGCAGCGCGCCGAGGAGCGCAGGCAAGCGTGGGATGCACTGCGGCACGGCGGCGCGCGATACGTGTTCGTCGCGCCGGAGCAGCTGGCGGGCGACGAGGTCGTCGCCGTGCTGGAGAAGGCGAAGGTATCGCTGTTCGTCGTGGACGAGGCGCACTGCGTCTCCTCGTGGGGGCACGAGTTCCGGCCGGACTACCTGCGCCTGGGCGCGGTGCTCGACCGGCTCGGGCATCCGCGAACAGTCGCGTTGACGGCCACCGCGGCGCCGCCCGTGCGCCGCGACATCGTCGCGCGGCTGGGGTTGCGCGAGCACCGCGAGGTGATCGCGAGCTTCGACCGGCCCAACCTGCGGCTGGCGGTCGAGCGGTTCACCGCCGACGCGGGCAAGCGGGCCGGTGTCGTCGCGTACCTGGGCGAGCGGGTGGCGGATCCGGCGACCAGGCGCGGCCTCGTGTACACCGCGAGCCGCAAGGACGCCGAGCACTACGCGGATGAGCTCGTCCGCACCGGGGCGCGCGCGGCCGCGTACCACGCCGGGATGGCGGCCGCCGACCGCGACCGGGTACACCAGGCGTTCCTCGACGACGACGTCGACGTCGTCGTCGCCACCTCCGCGTTCGGCATGGGCATCGACAAGCCGGACGTCCGCTTCGTCGTGCACACGTCGGTGCCGGACTCGCTGGACTCCTACTACCAGCAGGTCGGGCGAGCCGGCCGGGACGGCGAACCGGCCGGCGTGACCCTCTTCTACCGGCCCGAGGACCTGAACCTGCAGACGTTCCTCACCGCCGCCAAGGCTCCCGAGGACACCCTCCGCGACGTCGCCCGCGTGCTCGAACGGCGCGGCGAACCGATCTCGACCACCGAGCTGAAGGAGGCGGTCGACGCGCCGCCCGCGCGCCTGACCAGAGCGGTCAACCTGCTCGAGGAGGTCGGCGTGGTGACCACCACCGAGTCCGGCGCGCTGGTCCCGGCCGCCGACCTCGACCCGGACCGCGCGGTCGCGGAGGCGGTGGCCGCCGCGCAGGCGTGGCAGCGGCTCATCCGCTCCCGGATCGAGATGATGCGCGGCTACGCGGAGACGACGGGCTGCCGGCGGCAGAACCTGCTGGGCTACTTCGGCGAGCAGCTCGAGGACCCGTGTGGCTTCTGCGACACGTGCGACGCCGGCACCGCCCGGCCACGGCCGGCCGAGGACCCCGGGGAGTTCCCTGTGGACAGTCGGGTGCGCCACGGGGAATGGGGCGCGGGCACCGTGATGTCCGTCGAGGACGACCGCATCACCGTGCTGTTCGACGAGCACGGCTACAAGTCGCTGTCGCTGCCCCTCGTGCGCGACAAGGACCTCCTGTCCGCCGACACCCGCGAGGCGTGATGCTCGAGCATGCGGGTGGGACCGGCCCCTCGGACCGGTCCCACCCGTCTGCTCGTACCTGTCCTACCTGTCGTACCTAGAAACCTTGTCCTGAACCGACTCGCGCGCATGCTGCGCGCGGTCACCGACGTCATCCGCGGCGGATCGGACGTCGTCCTTGACGGTGTCCACGGCGTCGACCGCCGTCGACTGCACGGACTCCGCCGCGTGCTGCGCGGGTTCGCGCAGGTTCTCCTTGACCTCCTCGGCCACCTGCCCGAGCTCTTCCTTCACCGGCTCGCTGTGCTCGCGCGCCCAGCTGGTCGCCTGTTCGGCGAGCTGCTGTTCCGGTTTGGTCGGCGGGGCGAGAGTGGACAGCAACCAGCCGGCGCCGAAGGCGATCAGGCCCGCCGCGATCGGGTTGCCCTCGGTCCCGCGGCGGATCGCGTCCGGTGTCTCCTGTGCCGTCTCCCGCACGGTCTGTGCGGCATCGCCGGCCGCGGACGTGGCCTTGTCGGTGACCGCGGAGGCGGTGTCCCGCATCTGGTTCCCGACCGACGACGCGGTATCCGAGCTCGAACCCATCACGCGGTCCCGCATGGAGGTGAACGCGCTGCGGGCCCGGTTGACTCTGCGATGCACCACGCGGCTCGGCGTGACCTTCTCCGCGAGCACGTCGACGTCCGCGCTCAGGTTGCGCTGCGTGTGCTCGATCTGGCTGCGCAGCCGGTCCGGATCAGCGGCAGGCTCGGTGTAGGGGGTGGTCATGACATGTTTCCTTTCAGGGCGTCCGGAACCTGCTTGACCGTGTCCATGGTGCGTTCCGGGGTGGGGTTCATGGTGCGCAGTGTGCGGCGCCCGGTCGTGTAGAGGACGGTGCCGATGACGGCCCAGAGGACGGCCACGATCAGCGCGGCGAGCCCTTCGTCCATCACGTTCGCGAGCGCCCACCACACGGCGATCGAGGCGAAGAGCACGGCAAGCCAGCCGGCCAGGCTGGCCCCGGCCAGCATCCCGGCGCCCTTGCTCGCCTTGGTGGCCTCGTCCTTGATCTCCGCCTTGGCGAGGGAGACCTCCTGGCGCATCAGCGTCGACAGGTCGCGGGAGACGTTGCCGAGCAACTCGCCCAGCGACACGTCCGCCACGTCGGCTTGTCTACGCGCGCTACCCGGGTCGCTGGTGGGCACGGTCATCGGTTCACCCACCCCGACTGCGGTGGCACCGGCGGCGCCGGAGGCACTGGCGGCGGAGGCACTGGCGGCGCCGGCACGGGTGCCGTCGGCGGATAGGTCTGCTGCTCGGGATACGGCATCGGCGTCGCCGGAGTCGCGGGCGGTGGTGGCAGTGGTGCGGGGCCGGGCCCCGTGCGCCGCCCGAAGTCGGCGCCGTCCTCGCGCGCCGCGGAGTCGTCACTCGAGGCGCCGTTCCCGGTGCTGTCCTGCGATCCCGCACTTTGTGCGGCAACCGCACCGCGCGTCAGCCGTCCGACCGCCACACCGGCCAGGGCCGCGCCGAGGAGGAACGCAGCCGGCTTGCGTCTCGCGAACCGCCGCACCTCGTCGAGCACCGCGCCCGGGTCCCGGTGCTCGAGCCAGGACGCCACACCACGGGTCTTGTCGGCCGCCTGGCGCGCCATCTCGGACGCCATTCCTTCTTCGCCGGCCCGCTCGGACATCTGGTGCAATTGGTCGGCGAGCTTGTGCAAGCCGTCGGCCGCGCGCTGCTGGCCCTGGCGGGCCTGGTCGCTGAGCTGGTTCCTGCTCTCGTGCAACAGGTTGCGCGCCTGCTGCGTCGTCTCGGAGGTGACCCTGCTCGCCTGCTCGCCCACCGTGCCGGCCACCGCACTGCCTCGGTCCGTCGCTGTCCGGGCGACATCCGCCGCCTCGTCGCGCGCCACGTCGGGCGCGGACCGCCCTGTTTGCGGTGACATCGGGTCACCATGTTGCTGAGTCATTTCGCCTCCACCGGAAGTCGTGTCGGGGTGGCGCGTACATACCCACGCTCAATATCGATAATCCGGAGAATTTCGGAAAACGTATTCACCGCTGGAGGGGTAAATCGTCAGAAACACACGGGCGGCCGGCGAGTCGCCGGCCGCCCGTGTGTGCCGCAACGTGTCAGGTGACCGCGGGTCCGGCCTGCGCCGAGCCGGACAGCTCCCTGAGGAACTCGTGGCACTGCTTCGCCCTGGCGGAGTCCTCGGACATGACGCTGCTGAAGAACTCGGCGATGTCGTCCCGCCCGGCGTTCTTCGCGTCGCGGACGTACTGCCCGTAGTCGTGTCCCGCCTTGAGTGCGTGGTATTGCACGGAAATGAGGTCGAACGTGACGTCGTCGAAGCCCGTCTCACCTGTTGCCATGGTCAGCTCCTCTCTCCTCGGTCGCGTTCTGGTACCCGTGGCCGGCACACCTAACCCAGGTCGCGCTTCGAATGGCGCGCTCGGTGGCGGGTACGTCCGCGCGATGGACATCGATGCCACCGCCGGCGGCGTACCCGACGCCTCCCTGTCGTTCATCGGTACGGCGACCACGCTGCTGCGACTCGGCGGGTTCACCGTGCTGACCGATCCCAACTTCCTGCACCTGGGGGAGTGGTCCTACTTCGGCCAGGGCCTCTTCTCCAGACGCCGCACCGAGCCCGCCATGCAGCCGGCCGACCTGCCGCCGTTGACCGCGGTCGTGCTCTCGCACCTGCACGGCGACCACTTCGACCGCGTCGCCCGCCGCGAGCTCGACCGCGACGTGCCGATCGTCACCACCGCGCAGGCGTCCCGCAGCTTGCGAATGTCCGGCTTCCGCAACACCGGGGCGCTGTCGACCTGGGCGACCGAGACGTTTACCGACGGCGCTGCCACGCTCACTGTCACGGCCGTGCCCGCGCGGCACACCGCGGGGCCGCTGAACCTGTTGCTACCGCAGGTGATCGGGACCGTGCTCGAGTACCGGGCGGCGGCCGGCGCGTCGCCCCTGCGGGTCTACGTCAGCGGCGACACCGTCATGCACGGCGACCTCGCCCGGATCCGCGAGCGGTTCCCGTCGCTCGACGTTGCGGTCATCCATCTGGGCGGGACCAGGATCCTGAACGTGCTGCTGAGCATGGACCACAAGCAGGGCGTCGACCTGATCGAGCTGCTCCGCCCGGCCGTCACGGTGCCGGTCCACTACGACGACTACGGCCGGTTCACCTCGCCCGTGTCCAACTTCCTCGTCGAAGTCCGCGACCGCCTTCCCGATACACGGGTACGGCTGCCGCGCCGCGGCGACGTCATCTCCCTGCGCGCATCGGTGGCCGCCGGTTGACCCACGCGGCCCGGTGCCGCTCCGGTAAGGGAAGGCCCGCCGCCCGGTCTCGAGCCGGCCCAGCCGTACACTGAGCTGGATCTTTGCGTGATTCCTTGTCCATGAGGGAGACCGAGCGGGTGCGGGCAGCGGCGCGGGTAGGCCTTTCGCGGCTCCCGCTCGTCCTGTTGCTGGTACTGCTCGGCGTCAGCGTGGCGGCACCGGCCGGCACCGGCGCTGGA
This sequence comes from Actinophytocola sp., assembly GCF_036555685.1. Classification (GTDB taxonomy): domain Bacteria; phylum Actinomycetota; class Actinomycetes; order Mycobacteriales; family Pseudonocardiaceae; genus Actinophytocola. The sequence goes on from NZ_DATBKY010000237.1 coordinate 11,266, forward strand.
CTTGTCGGGCACCGTTCGGCGTCGGTCATCGCCGAGCAGGCGTCGACCGCCCCGCCGATTCACGACGATCCGCATCACGGGCTGCGGTTGTCGGCGATGGCGTTGCCGGCTCCGGCCACCGCGCTGCCGGACAGCGGGTGGGCCGTGTGCCCGCGTTCGATCGGCGATTTCCCGCCGCGCGGCAGGTCGACCCGGCCCGAGGTCGGGAGCGCCGTACCGGGCGGCGTGGCGTCGACAGCGCGGCTGAGCCGGGCACCTCCGTCCGCATCCGCTGGACGATCCGAAGTCTGACCTGTCAGCGGCGCGCCGCACGATCCGTCGTGCGCGGCCGTTCCCCCCGCGTCGAGCCGACTTCGTCGGCTGCCTCGGTGGCGTGCACCGCCCACCGGGCCGGAGCGACGCCGCCCCACGGCAGGTCCGGCACGAGCCCCGACTCTCCCAAGAGGACTTTGTTCATGTCTGCTGTCTCTGTTGCTGTGCTGGTGTTTCTGGTCGTCGCGATCGCCACCTCGGTCGGCCTCGTGACGATGATGTTCGTCAAGAACAAACCGTTCTACGGCGCGATCGGCCTGTGTCTCCTGTCCGGCCCGGGCAGCGTGCTCACGTTCGTCTATCTGGCCGTGTCCGGGGTCTGAAGGCCGGTCAGATCGACACGTCCTCGAGGTACACGCGCACGTAGCGGGTGGTTCGGCCGCGGCCGCCCTCGTCGGCAAGTTCTCGCCGCAACGACCAGTGGTTTGCGAAAGGGAACCCGGTCTCCTCGTGGAACCTATGTGACAACCCTGCCGTCTGATGTCACATCGATCCGCACCCTGCACAGCGGAGGAGACATGCGAACAGCTCGACGGATCATGGTCGTCGTGTCGGCTGCCGTCCTCGGCAGCGCCGGAGTCACGGTGGGCCTCTCGGTGGTGGGAACGCCGGCCATCGCCGCGTCCGGATCGGCGGCGCCGGCCGCGACGGTCAACATGGAGGCGGTGGTCAAGGCGGCGCAGATCGACCCGCGCCGGCCCGGCACCGCGCTCACGCCGGGCGCCGAGGACAGCGTGCTCCTGGTCGAGAAGGCGCTGGCCGCCAAGAAACTGCTCGCCGCGAAGTACGTCGACGGCCACTTCGGCACCAGGACCGTCGACGCGTACGCCGCGTACCAGCGCAAGCTCGGCTACACCGGACTGGACGCATCGGGACTGCCGGGACGGACCTCGCTGCAGAAGCTGGGTGCCGGCCGGTTCTCCGTCAACCACGTGCTCACGCCCGGCAAGCGCCTGAGCTCGCACGGCGCGACGATGAACGCGCGCACCAAGGCGATGCTCGCCAAGGCGGAGGACCGGCTGGGCCGCACGCTCACGATCACGCAGGGCTCCTACAACCCCGGCGGTGACCCCAGCTCGGCGGGCACCCACGACGGTGGTGGCGTGCTGGACATCTCCGTGCGGAACATGTCGACCTCGACGCAGACGAAGGTGGTCCGCACGCTGCGCCAGGTCGGCTTCGCAGCCTGGCGGCGCACGCCGTCGCAGGGCGACTGGCCGTTCCACATCCACGCGGTGGCGATCTCCGACACGGACATGTCGCCCGCCGCGCAGCACCAGGTCGGCGACTACTACCTCGGCCGCAACGGCCTGGCCAACCGCGCACCGGACGACGGCCCGAAGGTGAGGAAGGTGACCTGGGAGGAGTTCCGGCGCGGCTGACATCGCGAACGTGCGCCCACCGGCCGCGGCCCGGCCGGTGGGCGCCGCCCGCGGTCTACCCGCCCGCGTGGAATGCCTCGTCCACGGTGGATCGAAGGGCAAGCACCCTGGCCAGGCCGGACACCTCGATCGCCCGGCGGGCGACGGGGCTGGGCACCACCCGCAGCACGCCGGCTCCGGCGGCCTCGTCGGCCGTGACGAGGTGTCGCAGACCGACCGAGCCGAGGAACGTCACGCCGGTCAGGTCCGCGACCAGCACATCGGGTTCGTTCGCCAACGCCTGGTCGAACGCGGCGCGGAAGCGTGCCTCGGTGACCAGGTCGACGTCGCCGACGATCCCGAGCACGGTCCCACGCGGGCTCGTCGACATCCGGACGCTGAGCTGGACGCACTGATCCGGTCGCTGATCCCGATCGCGGCCGGTCATGCGGAACCTCCTTTGTGGTGGCACGACACCAACCATTGCGCCACCGGTCAGCCGCCGGGGACGGGCCGGGTGGAGCCACCGCTGGACGCTTCGGCCTCGCCCGTGGGCGGGTTGCCGGAGCTTCAGTGTCCGCGCGGTGGCGCCGCCGGATGCGTGGCGGGCGCGTTGCCGTTGCCCGGGTCGCCGCCGTCGGCCGGATCGTCTCCGTTGCCCGGGTCACCCCCGTTGCCGTGGCCGTTTCCGGGATTGTCCGGGCGGTCGGTGGGTTTGCCGTGGGAGTCGTCGGGACGGCCGGTGTCCTTGCTCGCGGCGATGGCGTCGCAGTACTCGTCGACGTTGTCCTCGCCGCCCGCGGCGCTGATCAGCGCCTTGAACGCGGGGCTGTCGAGGGCCTTGCCGGGGTTGTCGTCCTTGTGGGCCTCGTAAGCGTTGCACAGGCCGGCCATCGACGGGGACGGTGCGTCGCCGGACTTGCCGGCGCTGTCGCCGTTGTTGTCGCGCGAGGTGCCGGCGGGTGTGTGGGCCGGGGAGTGGACGGCCGGCGGGTGGTCGGCGGGCCGGTGCTCGGACGGGCCGTCGGAGGGGGTCAGGGCGCCGCTGGTGGACGCGAGCACGACGCCGGTGGTGCCGGCGGCCGCGGCGAGGACGACGGCGGCCTTGACGGTGAGGATCTTCGCCAGGGTGGACTTCAGCACGTTCTGTCTCCGTGGGCTGGGGGCAGGAGTGAGCTGAGCGGCCTCGAAGGCGGCCAGCGCCGCCCGTTCCCCGGACAACTCCGCCGGGTGCGCGGGTGCGGCCGCGACGTGGAGCACGGTCGCGAGTGGCCTGTCGGCCTCGGTGGTGGCCGGGCCGCCGTCGAGCAGCTGCTCGGCGGCGTCGCGGCGTATCCGGGGTGATCGGTGGCTGCTCATCTCGATCTCCTTGGCGTCGTCCGCGCGGTATGTGTCACACCGGGTTCGGTGGTTGCAGGTGTGGGTGGTCGAGCTGGGTGGCGAGGCGGCGGAGGCCGCGCCATGCGGCGGTGCGGACGGCGCCGGGGCGTTTGCCCATGACGCGGGCGGTGGCGTTGGTGTCCAGGCCGACGACGACGCGCAGGAGTACGGCTTCGGCCTGGTCGCGGGGGAGGGTGGCGATCAGGGCGATGGTGGCGTTGGTCGTGGTGAGGTCGAGGGCGGTTTGGGCGGTGTCGTGGGGGTCGGGAAGGTCGTGCAGGGTGTCGGTGGGCAGGGTGGTGGCGGGGCGGCGTTGGGTGTGGCGTAGGTGGTCGAGGGCGCGGTGGCGGGCGATGCGGGCGGCCCAGCCGCGGAAGCCGGCGCCTTCGTCGCGGAAGGTGTGGATGTCGCGGGCGATGTGGAGCCAGGTTTCGGAGGCGAGGTCCTCGGCGTCGCCGGGGTTGTTGGCGAGCAGTCCGCGTAGGTAGCGCAGCAGGCCGGGTTGGACCTCGCGGTAGAGCACCCGGAAGGCTTCCTGGCTACCGGCTTGGGCCGCGCGCACGGCGACGGAAAGGTCGGCCGAGGCGCCGGCCGAGAGGTCAGCCGCAGCCGGCCGCACACCTGTCACGGAACACCTCGGGGGCTCGTGTCGTGGTCGTGTGTCGTGCTCGGGTGGGGGAGGGCGACCATGGGGCGGCAGCCCTCCCCCTGTGTCAGGCGTACGAAGGCCGGTTTCCGTCACACCGGCCCGGTCGGGCAGGTGTCACGCGGGGTTGGCCACCGAGATGGTCAGGTCGTCCCCGGCGTCACCGGTGACCGTGACCCGCACGCCGTGGCCGGCGACCTTGACGCTGTTCTGCGGGTTCGCGGTGCTGTAGTAGGCGTCGGGATCGGTGTCGTCGAACACCGGAATCCCCTGGCTGGACGGCGCGCACGCGGCCTGCGTGACGACCGTCTGCTGCTGGCCCTTGCCCGACAGCACCTCCCGGTGCAGGCAGGTGTCGTCGGTGGCTTCGAGGCCGAAGGTGGCGTCGAACGGCTGGCGGCGGTTGCTCGGGTAGGTGCCGTCGGGGTAGGTGAACGGCGCCGGCCGGGCGTCGACGACCAGCGACAGGCCGCCGCCGGGGTGGGTGCTGGTGTTGTTGTCGCCGTAGGAGTGGTCGACGTACCAGACGAGCATGCCGTTCTGGAACTTGAAGTACTCCACCCAGTTCGGCGCCGTGAGGCCCTTGCTGAACTGGTAGGGGCCTTCGGCGAGCAGCGCGTCGGAGCCGACGTACTCCCGGTTCTCCACCAGGTAGTAGCGCTGGAAGGTGCCGGTCTCGGTACCGGTGGAGATCTTCCACGAGCCGGTCGCGGTCCACCCGTTGGTGCCGTTCTCGACGTCGTCGCTGAACGCGGTGGTGTTGCCGGTCTTCACGGCGATGTCGTCGAGGAACGCGCCGGCCAGGTGCACGCCGCCGTCGGTCTGGTAGCGGAACCGGAACTGCGAGGCCTTGCCGTCGGCGGGGTAGGAGAACTTCAGCGCCGTCCACTTGCCGCTGGAGTCGCCGTCGATCAGTGCGCCGGCTCGCTGCCAGTTCAGGCCGCCGTCGAGGGAGTACTCGCCGACCAGGAAGTCGAAGTCGGCCTCGATGACGTGCCAGGCGTTCGCGCTGACCGTGACGCGCGAGGCGGCCGGGATCGACCGGGTGAGCGACTCGTTGAGGTCGTCGGCGGTACCGGTCCACCACGCGTGGCTACCGGAGGTCGGCGTCGTGTAGGTCGTGCTCTTCGTGACGTCCGGCAGGTTGACCCGCACCGCCTGGTCCTTGTCGGACACCTGCAGCTGCGCCGGGTTGAGGGTGAAGTCGCCGGATGAGCCGAGCGGCACGGTGCTGTGGTCGAGCCAGCCGAGGAACAGCTTCTCCTCCGCGCCCATCAGGCCGGGGCGGGTGCCGATGCCCTCGTTCGCGGCCGCGCCGTGGCCCAGCCAGGAGCCGGAGCTCATCAGCGTCCAGAACGCGGTGGAGTTCTCGCCGGCGTTGGTGTCGTAGTAGTCCGGCAGGCCAAGGTCGTGGCCGAACTCGTGGCAGAACACGCCGAGCCCGCCGTTCTCCGGCTCGGTGGTGTAGTCGCCGAGCCAGTACTTCGACTCGCCGATCCGTGTGCCACCGGCCTTGTTGTCCGCGTCGCCCACCTGCGGGCCGGTCAGGCCGTAGTCGTCGCCGTTGACGTACCAGCGGTGCGACCAGATCGCGTCCTCGCCCTGCGCACCGCCGCCCGCGTCCTCGCCCGCACCGGCGTGCACGGCCTGGAAGTGGTCGATGTAGCCGTCGGGCTCGTCGAAGTTGCCGTCGTGGTCGTAGTCGTTGCGGTCCCACACGTCGAACTGCGCGAGGTAGGCGTCGATCTCGGCCGGGGTCTTGCCGGCGGCGAGCTGCGCGTTCCACCAGGCGTTGCCGGAGTCGGCGATGAAGTCCCAGGCGCCGCCGTCGTTCTCGCGGGCGTTGTCGCCGTACCAGGAGGCGTTGTAGGGCACCTTGACCCAGTCGGAGACGGTGTTGGTCACCGAGTAGCGGCCGTTGGACAGGGCCTCGTAGAAGGTGCGCATCGACTCGCCGGAGCCGTTGAAGTGCTCCTCGTAGTGCGCGGTGTCGAAGTTCGGCGCCCACGCGGTGGAGTTGTCGGCCGAGCGGTCCGGCTGCGGGATCTCGTTGTGCAGCGGGCCGGGCACGGTGCCGTAGCGGCCGGAGCTCTGGTCGCCGAACTCGGCCAGGATGGTGAAGATCTTGTCCTGGCGCGCGGTGGTCGTCTCGACGAACTTGCCCGGGGCGAGCTCGACCACGCCGCGGGAGTTGGCCTTGGTCCGGCCCTTGGCGACCTTCTCGATCGCCTGCTTGCGCATGTCGTTGCGCTGCTTGGTCAGCGGGCCGGGCAGGCTGTCCACGCGGTGCGCGGCCGGTGGCGGCGCGTCCTGTCGTGCCTGGTCCGCGACGGCCGAGGACGGTGGCACGGTGACGAACACAGCGGCGAGTGCGGCGCCCGCGAGCACGCCTGACAGACGTCTGTTCACAGATGGGTCCTTCGTGATGGGCAGGGGGTTACGGATGCAAATCGGATCACGCCCCAGCGGTGCAACGGACACGAAATTCCCAGAAGCGGCACGGGGAATGGGAACGAAAGTCCGGGCGCGCTGGTGACCTTCGCGATCGCGGTGCCGGTGCACCGGACTCCGCTCGAGATCGCCCTCCTGCTGCCGGCCGTCGGCGGAGGACGGCTCGAGACCGGTACCCAGACAATCCTGTGTGGACTGTCGTGCCCGTTGGCGACGACCATGTCGGCCGCTGACGCCGAGCGACTACAGTCGCACGGGTGGCGGGTCATCTGGTACCGGTGGAGATCGACGGTGTCGAGGTCCTGGTCGAGACTGTCCCGGTTGCCGGCAGCGAACCGACCTCGCGGCGCGGTGACGCCGGTGAGCGGGTGCGGGCGGCCTTCGACAGCGTCCCGGACGTGATCGTCAGCATGGCTGCCCGGACCGTCGAGGCCGTGCGCAAGCTCGCCGCGTCCGACGCGGCACATCCGTCCCGGCTGGAGGTCGAGTTCGGTATCGGGTTCGCCGCCAAAGGCAACGTCGTCGTCGCCAGCGGCGAGGCCAACGCCTCGTTGAAGGTCAAACTGATCTACGAGGCCTCCCCGCCGGGCCAACCGTGACGCCGCCTGCCTACCTGGGTCGGGTCCGTACCGCGGACGGCGTGGTCGCCGGCACCTGCTTTCAAGTCGCACCCAGCATCCTGGTCACGGCGCAGCATGTCCTGTCCGGGGACGTCCTGGTGGACAACTTCGGGGACGAGATCGCGTCCGCTCGGGTGCTTCGGGCCGACCCCGTGCACGACCTCGCCGTCCTGCGCGTGGAGCGGCCGTTCGCGGCCAGCGTCACGGGCTTGTCCGTCACCGACGCCGAGAGGCTGACGTCTTCCGTCGTCGTCACGGGCGCATGCGAGGTCGACGATTCCGGTCGAGGCTACAGTCATCTGGATGCCCCGGGTTCGTGGTCGGGCGGCACCACCCGGGACGGCGTGCCGCTGGGTCGCCTTTCCAGCACGGACGTCCTGCTCGGGATGAGCGGTGCCCCGGTCCGCCGGCTGGGCGATGACGTGGTGGTCGGCGTGGTCTCCGGCCGGTACAACAGCGCCGACGGTTGGTTGCGCGACTCCGTGTGGGTGGCCAGGGTCGAGGACCTGCAGCCGCTCCTGGCCGGGTTGGTCGACGTGGCGGTCGGTGGCCGCCCGCTCGGACCGATCGTCGACCTGGTGCTGGAGGTGTCGACGTCGACGGTTCGTCTCCGCGGCCCCGGTATCGACCTCATCGCCGAACATGGCGGCGTTGGGTTCGGCTTGCGCTCCGCCGTGCGGGAGCGACAGCCACGCCGCGCCGGCCGGCTGCTGGCCGAGTCCTTCCTGCCCGAGCCGCTGTCCGGTGCGCTGGCCGACGTGTTGCGCCGGGCCGACGCGGCGGACACGGTGGTGCGGCTCGGATTGGACGCCGCGGACTTCGCGATGCTGCCCTGGGAGGCGTTGCCGAACCCGGTGGACGGTCGGCCGCTGGCACTGTCGCGGCTGGTTGTCGTGTATCGCAGGGCACCCGCGCCGCAGCCGCGCCCGATTCGCGGCCCGTTACGCCTCGTCGTGGCCATCGCCTCGCCCGACGACGCTTCCCCGGTGCTGGACTTCGAGCGCGAGCTACGCAACGTGCTGGCGGCCGTGCGCGGCGCCCGTCAAGGCGAGGCCCAGGTCCGCCTCGTGCCGTTCGCGACCACCTCTGCCATTCGCGCCGAGCTCGCCGCCGGCCCGGCCCACGTCCTGCACATGTCCGGGCACGGCCGGCCGGGGGAACTCCTGCTTGAGGATGACGACGGCGCCGGCAGACCGGTCACCGCCGAAGTGTTCGTCGAGGAGGCCATCCCACCCGGCGCCATGCCACCGGTCGTCGCTCTCTCGGCGTGCCACGCGCACGAGTCCCCGTCCTTCTCGGCGGCCCTCCTTCGATGCGGCGCCAGCGTGGTCATCGGCGCCGAGGCATCGGTTTCCGACCGCTACGGCACCCGCTTGTTCGCCCGCGTCTACAACGAGTTGGCCTCCTCGGCCCAGCCCGACGTGCTCGCCGCGGTCGCTGAGGCCCGCCGGATCGTGCAGCGAGAGCTGGAGTCGGCCAAGGATCCGCTGGCCGACCGCGACGAGTGGAGTGTCATCACCGTCCACACCGGCGGCGCCGCCATCCTGTTCGATCCCGCCGCGTCCGAGACGCTGCCGCCGCCTGCGCGTCAGTCGCTGCGCGGCCTGCTGGACCGTGGTGTGGGCGAGTTCGTCGGCCGCCGCCGCGAACAACGCGAGCTGCCCACCCTGCTCCTCGGCACCGCCACCAGCGGTGTCCTCCTGTACGGCATCGGCGGCGTCGGCAAGACCACGCTCGCCGCCCAGCTCGTCCGCCGGATCCAGTCCCGCGAACCAGCCCGCCGCGCCATCGTCCTCAACGGCGAACTTTCGGTCGACGCCGTGTTCACCAAGGTCGCCGTCACGCTCCGCCGGGCCGGCCTGCCCGCGGCCGCGGAGTTCGTCAGCCGGCTGGACGAACGCTGGCAAGATCGGTTCGACGCTCTCCGCGAGGACGTCCTCGACAATCTGCCCCTGCTCCTCGTCCTCGACAACTTCGACGACAACCTCACCGACAACCTCACCGACAACCTCACCGACAACCTCACTGACAACCTCACTGACAACCTCACCGACAACCACACCGGCAACCAGATCCGCGATGCCGCCCTGGCCGGCCTTCTGGCGGCCTGGTCCCGTGATCCGGGCCGCAGTCGCCTGCTGATCACGTCCCGCCACCCGGTCGGCGTTCCCGGACTGACCCTCCGCCCGGTCGGCCCCCTGTCGCTGGCCGAGACTCTCAAACTCATCTGGTCGCTTCCCGCCCTCGACGCTCTCGAACCGACCGACATCGAGCGGGTCTGGCGCCTCGTCGGCGGCCACCCTCGCACCCTGGAATACCTCGACGCTCTCCTCACCGGCGGCCGGGCCCGTTTCCACGACGTCACCGAACGCCTCGCGCGTGCCGTCGATACCACCGCCCTCGCCGCCACCCCCACGCTCGACGCCGCGCTCGCCCAGTCGATCACCCTGGCAGCCAACGAAGTCCTTCTCGATCAACTTCTCGCGACTCTGCCGGCCGACGTCGAGCGCCACCTCGTGGAGCTGTCGGTCTACCGCGAACCCATAGAGATATCGACAGACCTCTCGACGGACCTGACCCTCCTCGAGGCCAGCAGCCTCGTCACGCTCGACGGCGGCAGAGCGTTCGTCCACCGCTGGACCGCAACAGAGCTCGCCCGCCGGTGGACGGCCGACCACCATGCCGACGACCTCGCCGCGGCCCACCGCCAAGCGGCGCAGTACTGGCGGCGGCGCGTCAAAACCCTGAAGCTGGAAAATGCTGCCGTCGTCCACGATCTCCTCGAAGCCCGACACCATCTGCTCGCCGCGGGCGATCGCGCTGAAGGGTTTGTGATAACAGAAGCCGCGCTCTTGGTGCTCGACGGTATGGGCGCGCCCGACCATGCGTTCGAGCTCACCCGCGACACCCTGCGCTGGGTGGAACTAGACTCACCTCAGCAGCTCGCCATGACCCAACGTCTCGGTGTTCTCGCCCAGGGTTGGGGAGACTACTCGGAAGCCGAGCGCTGCTACCAGCAAGCGCTGGAGATCAGCAAACGACTGAATGTCGCCGCCGGCATGGCAACCTGCTCCTACCAGCTCGGCAAGCTGGCCAAGGACCGGGGAAACTACGCCGACGCCGAACACCACTACCGGCGCGCCCTGGAGATCAGCGAGCAGTCGAACGCGATGTCCGGAATGACCGCGGCGGTCTATCACGAGTTCGGAAACCTGGCTGAGTCTCGAGGCGACTACGACGAGGCAGAACGCCGCTATCACCAGGCGCTCGAGATAAGTGAACAGCTGGGCAACCGATATGAGATGTCGGCCACCATCGGGCAACTCGGCATGCTCGCCCACGATCGAGGCGACCATCAGGAGGCCGAGCGCCGCTACCGTCAAGCCCGGAAGATCGCAGAGAACGTAAACAATCCGGCCCAGCTGGCAACCTTCTACCACCAGGAGGGCGTGCTCGCGCACGATCTCGGGAAGTACGCGGAAGCGGAAGACCTCTACCGGAGTTCCCTCGAAATCGACCTGAGGATGGGAGATCAAGCCGGCATCGCCGCCAACTACGGCCAACTGGGCCTGCTGGCCATGACACGCGAGGACTACCCGGAGGCCGAACGTCTGTACCAGCAGTCGCTGGCGATCAAAGAACGGCTGCGCGATCAAGCCGGCGTCGCGACGACACTGACCGGGCTAGGCTTGCTCGCCATGGCACGCAAGCGACTCGGCGACGCCGTCGGCTTCAACGCCCGCGCTCTCCTGCTTCGGCTCACACACGACTTGCCACATGTGCACTACAACAGGGCGCTACTTGTCTCGCTTCGCAGGCATGTGGGCAGTGCGGCATTCAACGACGCGGCCGGAAGAGTACTGGACACGGAGCAGATCACCAGGCTCAACGACCAATTGCCGAGGTGACTGCGGTAGCCTGCCGGGCGCTTCGTCGGCAAACCGGCGCGTCGTCGATGGGATGCGAATCCTGCGGCGACCGGAATCACCCAAGCGGGAGTCGCGCACATGGCAGGTGCTGGCAAGAAGGGGCGTGCCCCACGACGCGAAACCGTCGCGAGCCGTACGTCGGAGGCGCCAGTCGCGCAGGAATCCGAGGATCTCCACGACCGGGTACTGCGCATGGCCGGCGCGGAGCCCAAGCCGATACTCATCGGCGGTGCCGTCTTGTTCGTGTTCGCGGTGAGCATAGGCGGCGGCGGCCGGTACGTGATCAACCCGAACCTGCTTACGGGCACGTGGTCGTACATCGCGGGTGCGCTGGCCGCCACGTTCACCTTCCTGGCCATGTCGACGCTGATGTCGATGGCTTATTGCTTCATGTTCCCCCGCGACACCACCCTGGTACGGGCATTCGCCGCCTCAGTGGGGAACTTCGCCGCGATCGGCGCCATCGTGGGTACCCTGCTCGGCCTGCGGTTGGTCGTCCCGTTCGGCATCGACCTGGTACAGCACCGCGCTGACCACGATCAGCCGTTCATGGAATGCATCAGCATCGTCGGCAGCGCCGCCACCATGGTGACCCTGATGATGATCGGCCTGTGTTGGGTGCGTTCGCTGGGCGTGCTCATCTACTCGATCAGAAGCAATGTGGGAGCCGCTGACTCCCGGTCGCGGACAGTCGTCCTCATCCGAGGCGTTCTGCCCGCTGTGATCATGGCGGGGGCAAACTTCCTGGCACTTAACGCAGCCCGCGCCATGATGTTCCTCGTCGTTTCCAAATGACCGGTCGGACCGCCCGAGCGACCATTCGGCTTCCGGCGGTTGGCCGATTCCTGGCACGAACGAACCCGTTATGCTCGCCACCGACCCGCGTCCGCGGGTGATCTCGGCGCAACTGGGGGAAGTCATGAGGCGTTCGCGCCGTGCACCGGTGTGTGCAGCCGCTGTTCGATCCGTGTTCGTCACCGTGTTTGTCACCCTGTTCGCCGCCGGGGGCGTCGCTGTGGGCGCCACTGCGGCGTCGGCTCAGGGCGGGCGGGTGGCCGTCGACCTCGGGACCTTGCCCGGTGGCACCGGTGCCGCGACCGTCGCGATCAACGAGGCGGGGACGATCGCCGGTATGGCTGTGGCGGCCGACGGCACTGCTCGGCCGGTCCGGTGGACCAGCGGCGGGGTGATCGACGCACTGGCGACGCCCGCCGGCACTCAGTTCGGCACCACCGTCGATGTCAACGAGTCGGACACCGTCGCGGGCTACACGCAGGACGCGAGTGTGGGTGTGCATGGGGCGCTGTGGGACCGGAGCGGTGTTCGCACCGACCTGCTGGCGCTGCCGGGCGGCTGGGGCAGCGAACCGGCCGACCTCAACGACGCCGGCACGGTGGTCGGGTCTTCCCACGCGGCGAGCGGGGACACCCACGCCGTCCGGTGGAACCCGGGCGGTGTCCCCACGGACCTCGGCACACTGCCCGGCGGCACGGTCTCGGAAGCTCTCGCGGTCAACGAGCAGGGCATGGTCGTCGGACTCGCATTGACGGCGAGCTTCGAGCAGCACAGCGCGCTGTGGGACGCGGACGGGAATATCACCGAACTCGTTGCCCCGGGTGGCGGCGGCGACACCTACCCCATGGACATCAACGAGCAAGGCGAGGTCATCGGCCAGGCGCAGTTCATGGACGGCACGTACCACGCCGTGCGGTGGAGCAGCTCGGGCGTCCCCACTGACCTCGGCACGATCGACGGGTTCGGGGACAGCAACGCGCTCGCCATCAACGACCTCGGCGTCGTGGTCGGGGACTCGCAGGATCGCCCGGTCCGGTGGAACGCGGCCGGCGAGCTGACCGAGCTTCCCACGCTGCCCGGCTACTTCACCGGCGCCGCGAACGAGATCAACGGTCAGGGCATCGTCGCCGGCACGGCCGGCGACTTCATCACCGGCCAGCAGGCGGTGCGCTGGAACGCCGCGGGCAAGGTGAGCGCGCTGGGCAACCTGCCCGGCGGCACCGGGAGCAACGTCAACGACATCAACGACAAGGGCGTGATCGTCGGCAACGCACGAACCGCGGACGGCCGCACGCACGCGGTGCGGTGGTGACCCAGGCCGTCGCCAGGCCGCGCACACGCGCTTGACCTGCGTGTCTACCGCACAAGGCAAACACATTTCACCGCTGGGTCGGTCCGGGAAGGTTGTCGCTCCCGGACACGAGGAAGGCACCTGCGAACCAGCCACAAGCTCCTAACAGGAATCCCCACCGTCGCTTTCGGACTCACGCTCCTGCTCGCCCCGGCACGGGCCGCCACCGTGCCACCGCCGCCAGGTGGTGGGGATCCGGTAACGCTGTACCTGCACGGGTACGACTTCCAGACCCAGGAGAACGGTTGGTACTGCGGGCCGGCCGCCACCCGCCTGGCATTGACCTTGCACGGCCAGCATCCCTCGCAGTCGACGCTCGCACGCGAACTTCCCACAAAATTCCCCACGTGGGGACCCGACTCCAGAATGTCGACGGTGTCCTGCGAACCCGCCTCGGCGGCCACTACCACTACAAACTGATCAAGGGGTCCACGGCGACCAGCCAGGACATCTCGATCCTGAGGAACCACATCAAGTACTCCATCGGAGCCGGATACGCCGTCGTGGCAAGCGTGTACGGCACGACGACCGATCTCGGTGGCTGACCGACGCCGTCGAGCCGGCGCAACGCCATCGCAAAGCCATCGCCAAGCCATCGCCAAGCACCGGCTTGGTCGCCACACTCAGTCGTCGTCGCCGTGGTGGGTGGGTGCGACGTATTTTGTGTTGTGCCATACCGCGCGGGCACCGGAGTCGCCGATGCGCACGACCTGCACGGCAGAGACGGCGGCCAGTGCGACCGCCACCGCGGCCAGCGCCACTGCGGCCGGCCGCGTCCAGCGCGCCGCGGGCGCGATCGTCGTACCCGGGCCGTCGGCGCGCGCGGTGCGGAAGCGATCGAGCAGCACGAGGGCGGCGAGCGCGATCGTCATCGGGGCGACGAACGCGAGGAGCTGGTCGCCGAGCTCGGCGTGCGTGTGGATCAGTGCGTTCTCCGGCAGGCGGTCGCGCAGCTCCTCACCGGAGCTCGTGGCGACCGGGATGGAGAGCGTCGCGAGCACCGCGAGAAAGACCACCGGCCAGCCGTACCGTCGCCGGGCCGCCGGCCACACGGCGATGGCGATGCCGGTGAGCAGGGCGAGCGGGACGAGTACTACGACGGCGTGCACGACGAGCGGGTGCAGCGGCAGGCCGAAGACGAATGCGGGCATGTGATGGCCTCTCCCTGTCGGGCGGGACCTCGCCGGCCCCACCTGGTCACCCCGGCGATGGTGGTGGCCGAGTCTGGGAGAAATCTTGGAGCGGCTCTCCGGGTGCCTCGTCTTCGAGCGGGAGTGTCATCCGCAGCCGGGCGCCGCCGCCGGGTGCGTCCGCGCCGGAGACGTCTCCGCCCAAGCGCGCGGCGATGTCGCTGACCAGGGCCAGCCCGAGGCCGTAGCGGCGGCGCGACGCCGTGTTCTGCTGCTCGCGTGTGGTGGCGAAGCGATCGAAGATGCGTGGCAGGACGGCCGGGTCTATACCGGCACCGTCGTCCGTCACATCGAGAACTGCGTGCCGTGTGGCCGGGTCCGCCGCAACCGCCACCGTCACGGCCGAGGTGGCGTGGCGGATCGCGTTGTCCAGTAAGGCGGTCACGGCGCGGTGCGCCGCGGTCGGCGAGCCGCGCACGACGACGGCAGTGCCGGGGCGGTGAACGGTGAGCGTGACGCCCGCTTCCGCCGAGGCCGTGCGGTACGCCGCGGTCACCTGCCCCGCGAGCTCGGCGAAGTCGAACGTCGTGTCGTTGTTGTCGTCGGGGTCGGCCGATCGCAGAAGGTCTTCGAGGATCGCGGTCAGGTGGCGAGCGTCGTCGACCACGCCGTCGGCCTCCCGCGCCACCTCATCGGGCGCCGCACCACGGCCGAGGTGGCGGCGCAGCATCTGCACCCGGGTGGACAACAGGGTCAGCGGCGTCCGCAGCTCGTGGCTCGCGTCCGAGACGAACCGCCGCTGCATGGCGAGCGCGGTCGCCAGCGGACGGACGGCACGGCGGCTGAGCCACACCCCGGCCGCAGCGGCGAGCACCAGACCCACCGCACCGCAGCCGAGCAGGGCGAACGCGAGGCGATCACGCTGGTCGTGGTTGGCGGTCAGGTCGAGCGCGGCCTGCACGGTGATCGACCCGCGGCGCGCTGTGTACACGGCGTACTCGGTGCCGTGAGCCAGGTACTCACCGGTGGTCGCCGCGCCAGTTCGATGTACCGCGGTGAGAGAAGCCTCATCGGGAAGCCCGGTCGGTAGGCCCGGCGTGGCGATCCGGCCCTTCGGTCCCTGCGCGACCAACCACACACCCGCCGGCGGGTCGGTCACGTCGTCCGCCCGCGCGACCGCCTGCTCGAGCAGGGTCACCGCCGCTCGATGCTGTCCCTGGACCACGACGATCACCGCGAGCCCGGACAGCACCACGACGATCAATGCGACAGCCAGGGCGATCTGCAGCCCGAGCCGGCGGGTCGCCCGGCCCAGCAGTGCGGCGTCGCGATCGGTGGGTGCCGGTCCCGTGGCGAAGCCGCTCACGGCCGGCCGAGCTGGTATCCGCGACCGTGCACCGTTGCGACGATCCGGCGGCCGAGCTTGCGTCGCAGGTAGTGGACGTACGTGTCGACCACGGCCTCACTGCCGGCCTCGCTGCCGTCTTCGGTGAACGCCAGCGCCAGCAGGTCGCGGCGGCTGAACATCCGCTTCGGGTTCCTCGCGAGCACGGTCAGCATGGCGCACTCGCGCTCGGAGAGCCGTACCGGCGCCTCGCCCTCGCGAAGCACCTGGCGGGTCAGCACCTCCAGCTGACCGCCGTTGACCGGGAGCACGTCGGCCGCTTCCAAGTGCCTGCGGCGCAGCGCCCGCAGCCGGGCGAGGAGCTCGTCGACATCGAACGGCTTGCCGAGATAGTCCTCCGCGCCGGCATCCAGGCCGGCGACCCGGTCGGCAGGTTTGGCGAGCGCGGAGAGGACCAGGACGGGGGTGGTGACTGCCCGGGACCGCAGGCGCTCCACCAGGTCCAGTCCTTCGATGGCCGGCAGTCCACGGTCCACCACCAGCACGTCATACCGGCGGGTCAAGGCCAGGTGCAATGCCCGCTGCCCGTCGCGCGCCGCGTCCACCTCGTAGCCCTCCTCGTCGAGCAACGTGGAGAGCATCTCGACCAGCTCGCCGTCGTCCTCCACCAGGAGCACGCGAGCCCGGCTCGACTCGACCATGTCCCCATCTTGCCCGCGTTCGAGGGTGACGGCTCCGGCGAGGCGGCGCCACACTGCCGCGACGGCTCTGGGCGCCGGTGTGGTCGCGGGAGGTGGCCTGCAAAGGCGGGTCAGCCAGGACTCGAACTCATCTCGGGAGTCGAGCACCTACCTGCGGGCCAGGCCGACGCTCGTCAACCGGTCGGGGCGGCTCCATAGGTCCTAGTTGGACCATCGTGCGGGTGGTGTCGTAGTAGCGTCGAAGAAGGCGGCCTTGCAGCCGGCCAGCAAGCTGACCACCTCGTCTGGGGCCGCGACATGTAGGCCGCGAGCGGCATGGAGATCAGGTGCGTCGTCGGCGAAGTGGGCACCGGGCGCCTCGGCTGCTTGCGGGTGAACGCTTCACGCGGTGCGGTGGTTGTCTGTGTCGGACATTCCCGTCTTCTACAAGGTTTCCTCGCGGAGGACGTCGAGGTTGCGGAACACCGGCGAGCCGTCGCACAGCTTGGCCATCGACTCGGCGAACGCGGTGGTTTCCGGGAGGTTGGAGTTCTCCATCGCCTTTTCGTAGGAGGGGAACTCGACTATCGACAGGTAGGTGCGGTCCCGGTCGCGGTCGCTGGTCTGCAACGCGTGCACCGCCGTGCGCTTACCGTCCGTGCTCGCGAGCCACTGGTCCATGAGCTCGTTGATCTCATCGATGCGGCCCGTCGTGAACTCTATTACCTGGACGTACTTCATCAGACCAGTAGACGCCTGGGGAGCCCGGTCCAAAAGACTGGAGTACCGGCGCGACATCGGTGATTACCCAATGTAGGCAAGTCCGTGTCGTGCGAGTCGCCGCACGACGATGCGGCGTCAACGCCAGGGTTCGTGGGTGATGTCGACGCCCATCGGCGGCGGCACCCGTGCGTCATGGGTGTCATCGCGGCGGTAGGTCATCTTCATGGTCACGTCGACGACGCCGTCGATGTGGCGGGTCATCTGCTCCACGAGGTCGAGCTGGCTCTTCTGCTCGATCTGGCCCTCGAGGGTCACCTTTCCGTCGTGGACGGTCACGGTCAGGACCGCCGGGCTGACGGGCATGCCGAGACCGAACTCGAAGACGTTGTGGACGATGTCCTCGCGGATGTCCTCGTCCTTGCGCAGGAACACGGTCAGCAGGTCCTTGCGGCTGACGATTCCGACCAGCTTGCCGTCGTCGACGACGGGGAGGCGCTTGACGTTGTGCCGGGTGAGCTCCCGTGCGGCGTGCACGACGGTGGCGCTTGCAGTGACGGTGATCGCCGGGGTCGTCATCAGGTCGGCGGCGGTCGTGGCCCCGGCCCGCCGGGCGTTGCGGCGGCGGCGCCACCAGGTCATGGGTGACCGGGCCCAGTCCGGTTCCTGGGTGCCCTGCTTCACGAGCAGGTCGGCCTGGGAAACGACGCCCAGGACATGACCTTCCGTGTCGATCACGGGCACGGCACTGACGTCACGCTGCGCCAGAACCCGGACGATGTCCTTGAACGGCGTCTCCTTGCGCACCGTCGCGACATCCGTACTCATGACGTTGCTGATCTTGCGGTGACTCATCGCAGACTCCGTTCTGGTTTCCGGACCAGCCAGCCGCACAGGAACACCGCGGCTCCGGCCAGGGCCATCGCCGGCTGCAGCCAGCTGAACGTCTTGATGATCACGAGCTGGACGGCGATCCAGCCCATGAGAAGCACGCCGGCCACCATCGCCGCCTCGGCCGCGCTCGGGTGACCGACGCCGGCCAGATACGCGGCCGTCGCCATCGGCAACGCGACGACGATCGCGAGCGCCAACCCGCCGAAGACCGCGCTGTGGAACGGGAATCGCACGGTGATGGCCGGGCCCATGTCGATCAGACCGGCCGCCAGGGCGGCCGCGCCCGCCAGTGCACTGGTCGCGACGACTCCCGCGGTCACCGACAGCCAGACATGTCGCTGCGTGCGGTGTGCCGTCTTCATACCTTGACGATCCGCCCTGGTCGCGGCCGTGACTACGGTCGAAAGTCCCTGCCACACCGGGCCTTCGGCAGGCAAAGCGGGTGCGTCCGCCTCTGATCCGCGGCCCGACCCCGGCCGATGCTTGTGCTCAGGAACAGGCGTGTGCCGAGGAGGCGTCATGAGAGCAGCAGTGGTGACCGCGTACGACCAGCCGCTGGAGGTCGTCGACCGGCCGGTGCCGGAGCCCGCCGACGGCGAGGTGCTCGTCCGCATCCAGGCGAGCGGGCTGTGCCACACCGACATCCACGCCGCGCGCGGTGACTGGCCGGTGAAGCCGCCGCTGCCGTTCGTTCCCGGGCACGAGGGCGTCGGCGTCGTGGAGCGGCTCGGTGGCGGTGTCACGCATCTTGCGGTCGGCGACCGGGTCGCCGTTCCGTGGCTCGGCTACGCCTGCGGTCGCTGCGGGTACTGCGTGAGCGGCCGGGAGACGCTCTGCGAGTCGCAGGTCAATACCGGCTACGGCACCGACGGTGGTCACGCCGAATACGCGATCGCCCGCGCCAGCCACGTCGTGCCCGTGCCGGACGGCGTGAGCTCCCTCGACGCCGCGCCGCTCACGTGCGCCGGCGTCACCACGTACAAGGCGGTCAAGGTGTCCGGCCTGCGTCCAGCCGAGCGCGCCGCCATCTTCGGCATCGGCGGCCTCGGCCACCTCGCCCTCCAGTACGCGCGGATCTTCGGCGCCGAGACCATCGCGGTCGACGTCACCGAGGACAAACTGCGCCTCGCCGACGACCTCGGCGCGGACCACCTGGTCGATGCCGCCAAGACCGACCCGGTCGCCGCGATCAAGCAGCTGGGCGGCGCGGACGTCGCGGTCGTGCTGGCTGCCTCGCCGACCGTGCTGGAGCAGGCGCACGCCGCGCTACGCCGCGGTGGCCGGCTGGTGCTGGTGTCGCTGCCCAAGGAGAACACGATGCGGCTGCCCATCTTCGAGACCGTGCTCGGCGGCATCTCCGTCATCGGCTCGATCGTCGGCACCCGCGAGGACCTCGCCGAGGTCTTCCGCCTCCACTCCGCCGGCCGGACGAGGGTCGACGTCCAGGTCCGGAAGCTCGACGAGATCAACGACGCGATCGAGGACGTGCTCGCCGGCAGGGTAACCGCACGGGTGGTGTTCCAGCCGTGACACAGATGCTCACCGCGGGGCCGACCGTCGAGACGCGGATGACCCACCGGCCGATCTCGGTTTCCGCCGGCGCGTCGTGCCACGACATCGCCGCGATCCTCGCCGGAAACCGGATCGGCGCCGTGCCCGTCCTCGACGAGCAGGGCCGCCTGGTCGGAGCCGTGTCCGAGCTCGACCTCGTCCAGGCCGGCCTGCGGGCACCAGGCGACCTGGCGGCGTTGACCGCGTGCGAGGTGATGACGAGCCCGGTCACCGTGCGGCCCGACATGCCACTGCAGACCGCCACCCGCTTGCTCGGTGCGGCCGGGATCCGCCGGCTCTTCGTCGTCGCGGACGGACGGCTCGTCGGTGTGGTGTCCCGCGGCGACCTCCTGCGGTGCTACGCGCGCCATGACGCGGAGATCCGCGACGAGGTCGAGCGTGTGGTGCGGGCCGCCCTCCCGGACGCCGTGGTCGTCCGGGCCGGGGTCGAGGACGGCGTGGTGCTTCTGGTCGGCCGCGTGCAGTGGCGCAGCGACCTCGCCGGCGTCGAGCCACTCGTCCGGACGGTTCCGGGCGTGACCGCGGTGCGCAACCGGCTGGGCTTCGTGTGGGACGACCGAGACAGGAGAAACCGGCGATGACCGCGGTCATGTCTCCCGGCGGGGTGCGCGCGCTGCTGACCAACGGTCGCGTCGTCCAGGTACGCGCGATGCAGCCGGCCGACCTGGCGGACGTGCTCGCGCTGCACCACCGGCTGTCCGAACAGGACCGGTACCTCCGATTCTTCGGGACCTCGACCGCTGTGTTCGCCCACATCTCCGGGCGGATCACGCGGGCGCCGGACAGCAAACACGCCGCGCTGGGTGCCTACCTCGACGGCACGCTCATCGGGGTCGCGCACTACGAAGTGCTCGACGACCCGACCATGGCCGAGGTGGCGCTGGTGGTCGACGGCTCCGTGCAGGCCCGCGGACTGGGCACGCTGCTGCTGGAGCACCTCGCCTCGTTCGGCCGCCGCCACGGGGTGACCCGGTTCGTGGCCGACGTCCTGGCCGAGAACCGCCGCATGATCCAGGTCTTCCTCGACGCGGGCATGGCCTACCGGATGACCGTGGACGGGCCCGAACGGCACGTCGAGATCTCTCTGGACGAGGACGAGAAGTTCGCCGCCGCGGTCGACGAGCGGGATCGGGTGGCCGACGTCGCCAGCCTCGCCGCCCTGCTACGCCCGGCGTCCGTGGTGGTCGTCGGTGCCGGCCGGCGCCCCGGCGGCATCGGGCACGCCGTGCTGCGAAACCTCCTCGACGGTGGCTTCGCCGGCACGCTCACCGCGGTCAACCCCCACGCCGACGAGATCGCCGGCATCTCGTGCCGGCACTCGGTGGCCGAGCTGCCCGGCCCGCCGGAGCTCGCGGTGATCTGCGTGCCCGCGGCCGGGGTGCCGGACGCGGTCGAGGAGTGCGGGCGCCGCGGTATCCGCGCGGTGGTCGTGATCTCCGCCGGTCTGAGCGGCACCGAGCTCAGCGCCCGCGTGCTGGACTCCGTGCGCCGGTACGGCATGCGGCTGGTCGGACCGAACTGCGTCGGCGTGGTCAACACGGACCCGGCCGTGCGCATGGACGCCACGTTCATCCGCGGCGCGATCCCAGCCGGGAACGTGGGCGTCGTCAGCCAGTCCGGGGGAGTGGGCATCGCGCTGGTAGAGCTTCTCGGCGGGCTCGGTCTCGGCCTGTCCACGCTAGTGTCCACAGGAGACAAGTACGACGTGAGCGGCAACGACATGCTGCTGTGGTGGCGGCACGACCCGAACACGGCCGCCGCCGTGCTCTACCTGGAGTCGTTCGGCAACCCGCGCAAGTTCAGCCGCCTGGCCCGCGGGCTCGCCCGCACCAGGCCGGTCATTGCCGTGCGCTCAGCGGAGAGCGACATCGCGCAGGCCGCGGCCGCGTCGCACACGGCGGCCGCGGCCACCCCGGCGGTCACCCGCGATGCGCTCTTCGAGCAGGCCGGCGTCATCGCCGTGGACTCCGTCAGCGAGGTCACCGATCTGCTGGCCGCACTGTCCTGGCAACCGTTGCCGGCCGGCAACCGCGTCGCCGTCCTCAGCAACGCGGGCGGCTCCGGCGTGCTGGCCGCGGACGCGTGCGTCCACAGCGGACTCGTTCTTCCAGCGCTCACCGAGACGACCCGTGAGTCGCTCGCCCGGATCCTGCCGGCACAGGCGAGCCTCGCCAACCCGATCGATACCACCGCGGGTGTCGACGCGGCGACCTTCGGCTCCTGCCTCGAGATCCTGCTCGCCGCCGAGGACATCGACGCCGTGCTCGTCGCCGGCGTGCCGACGGCGATCGCCGATCCGATCACCGCGGTCGCGCGCATCGCCCGCACGTCGGCGAAACCGGTCCTGGCCGTGCGGCCGGGCCAGCTCGCCTCTGTGACGGGTCTGGACGACGGCGGCACGCCGGCGACCGCCAGCTACGCGGACCCGGCCCCCGCCGCGGCGGCACTCGGCCGGATCGCCCGGTATGCGGCCTGGCGACGCGAGCCGGCGGGCGAGCTTGCCAAGCCCGCAGACATCCGGCTGACGGAGGCCCGCCGGCTCGTCCGGGAGTTCCTCGCCGCGGCCCGCGCGGGCGGCTGGCTCGACCCGGCCGCCGCCATGCGGCTGCTCGCCCTCTTCGGCATCCCCGCCGTTCGCACAATCGAGGCACGTTCACCGGACCGGGCCGCCGCCGCGCTGCGTGAGCTCGGTGGGCCGGTCGCGGTCAAGGCGATCGCGGCCGGCGTGTTGCACAAGGCACGGGCCGGCGGCGTGGTTCTCGGCATCCCCGACGAGGCTGGAGTGCGCAACGCTTACGCGGAGTTCGCCCAGCGGTTCGGCACCGCGCTGCAGGGTGTGCTGCTCCAGCCGATGGCCGAACCAGGCCGCGAGCTCATCGTCGGCGTGGATGCCGACGATGTCTTCGGTCCGCTGGTCCTCTTCGGACTGGGGGGCACCGACACCGACCTCATCGCCGACCGAGCCGCCCGGCTCACGCCGCTGTCCGACGTCGACGCCGAGCGGATGGTGCACGGGCTGCGGTCCTCGGCCGCGTTGTTCGGACCGGCGGGGCTCCCGACGGGCGGGCTCGTCGACGTCCTCGAGCGGGTCAGTGCGCTCGCCGACGCGTTCCCCGAGCTGGCCGAGCTCGACCTGAACCCCATCGTCGTGCGGCCCGGCAGCTGCCAGGTCCTCGACGCGCGGGTGCGCCTGGTGCCCCGCGAACCCACCGACCCCTACCTGCGCCGGCTTCGCACCTGAAGCCCCAGATCGAAGGAGACGACCGACATGCGCGCACGCGACATCATGACCAGCCCGGTGATCACCGTGCGACCGGACTGCACCATCAAGAAGGCCGCGGGGCTGCTCGCCGCCCACGGGTTCACCGCCCTGCCCGTGGTGGACGACGACGACCGGCTCATCGGCATCGTGACCGAGGCGGACCTGCTCCGGGACCGCATCCCGCTGGACCCCCGGGCGCACATCCTGCCCGGGTACGAGCCGGCCACCGGCGCGGTGACGACCACCGTGGGCGAGGTGATGAGCACACCGGTCACCGCGATGGGGCCCGGCACCGACGTGGCGCTGCTGGCGGCGGCCCTGCTCGACGCGCACCAGCGCAGCATGCCGATCGTGGAGGGCTCGAAGGTCGTCGGCGTCGTGACGCGCCGGGACATCGTGGCGACCGTGGCACGCGACGATGCCACGGTGGCGGACGAGGTCCGCCACCGCCTGGAGATCTACGGCGGCCCGGGCCGCTGGCACGTCGAGTGCCACGACGGCGTGGTCACCATCGGCGACCGCTTCGACGACGAGACCGACCGGCACGTGGTCAGCGTGCTGGCCGAGGCCGTCCCCGGCGTCGTCCGTGCCAACGCGGTCGCGGTTCGCGAGGAGGACGACCGGTGAGTGCCCGCGCTATCTAGTGTGGACAGTGACGAAAGTCCCCGCGTCCCGGGACCAGTCGCCCTGTGCTCCCTCTTGTCCAACGGATTCGCTTGAGGTGCAAGGGAAGTTGGACGAGAGGAGTGCCGATGCCGAGTTTGATGCCACGAGCCACGTTGTTGCCGGACCTATTCCGGTACCTCGAGCAGGGATGGCCGTTCGCCGGGCTCACCGAGCACCACCCCGTGCGGATCGAGGAGTACCTGGAGGACGGCACGTATGTGCTGCGCGCCGAGATGCCGGGCTTCGACCCGGACAAGGACGTCAAGATCTCGGTCGCCGGTGACCAGCTGTCCATCACCGCGGAGCGGACGGTGGACAAGCACGACAAGGCACACAGCGAGTTCTTCTACGGCTCCTTCGCCCGCACGGTCCGGCTGCCTGCCGGTGCCGATGTCAACGCCGTCGAGGCTCGCTACGACGCCGGGATCCTCGAGATCACGGTGCCGGTCAAGGAAGAGGCCGACACCCGGGAAATCCCGGTCATTGTGAAGAAGTGAGAGGGGACAGGCGGTGGCCCGGCGCGCTCGGGCCACCCCTGCCCGTTCGGAGGTTCGCGATGAACACCATGCCAGGTCGGGCCGTCGTCGTCGGCATCGACGGTTCCGACAGCGCGTTGCGCGCCGTTCGCTGGGCCACCCACGAAGCCCGCCGCCGCAAGACGGGACTGCGCCTCGTGCACGCCGTCGAACCGCTCGCGGGCTACGCACCCCGAGTCGTCGACTGGCACGCCCTGCACACCGCCATGAAGGACCGGGGCCGCGCGTGGCTGGACAAGGCCCGCGAGGAGGCCGCTCGGGTGGCTCCCGACTTGCACGTCGACACCACGCTCGAAGCGGCGCCGCCGGTGGTCACTCTCGTCAGGGCGTCCCGTGACGCGCGGCTCGTGGTGCTCGGGAGCCGCGGCCTGGGCGGGTTCAGCGGCCTGGTGCTCGGCTCGACGGCGGTGGAGGTCGCCGCGCGTTCCTACTGCCCGATGGTCGTCATTCGCGGAGAGCACGCGGATGAGCCGGCGTACGGACCGGTGGTCGTCGGCGTCGACGGTACGCCGGTCGGCGAGGACGCGATCGCGTTCGCCTTCGCCCAGGCCTCGGCCCGCGGTGCCGAGCTGGTCGCCGTGCACGCGTGGAGCGACCTGGTCATGGAAGCCGCCTACATCCCTGGCGCGGCGGGAGTCGATTTCGCGCCACTGCGCGAGCGGGCCGAGGAGACCCTCGCCGAGCGGCTCGCCGGCTGGCCGGAGAAGTACCCCGACGTCCACGTCACCCGCGAGGTGGTGCGCGACCGCCCCACACGCGTGCTGCTCCGGGCCGGTGAGGACGCGCAGCTGCTGGTCGTCGGCACCCGCGGCCGGGGCGGCTTTCGCGGGCTGCTTCTGGGCTCCACCAGCCAGCACCTTCTCCATCACGCAGCGTGCCCGGTCGCCGTCGTGCGCACCCTCCCAGAGCACTAAGCCCCTGCGCTCCGCTTGCGTTCACGGATACGCTGGGTGTGCTGCGGTCGGTTACCCACGGCTACGGCCACGGGCAGCAGGGGTGGGAGCGTTCGATGACGGAAGGCGTCGGTCTGCCAAACCTTCAACGGTCGGTCGGGGCGCCGTTGGCGGGTCTGCGGCTGGACGAACTGCTCAAAGAGCTCATGGACCGGATGACCGAGATCGCGAAGACGCGGGATCGGTTGCAGGGCCTGCTGGACGCCGTGGTCGCGGTCGGTGCGGGGCTGGAGCTGGAAGGAACCCTGCAGCGGATCGTGGATACCGCGGTCGACCTCGTCGACGCCCGCTACGGAGCGCTGGGCGTGCTCGGTGACGAGGGACTGTCGGAATTCGTCTACGTGGGCATCGACAAGGAGACCCGCGCCAAGATGGGTCACCTGCCGGAGGGGAAAGGGCTGCTCGGCCACCTCATCGACTACCCGCTCACCGTCCGGGTGCCGGACTTGAGCGAGCATCCGTCCTCGGTCGGCTTTCCGGCCAACCACCCGCCGATGCGCAGCTTCCTCGGCACGCCCGTGCGCCTGCGCGACGAGGTGTTCGGCAACATCTACCTCACGGAGAAGAAAGGCGAAGCCGAGTTCACCGCCGATGACGCGGTCGTTCTCGAAGCGCTCGCCGCGGCCGCCGGCGTCGCGGTCGAGAACGCGCGGCTGTTCGAGCAGGCCCGGTTGCGCGAGCGCTGGCAGCAGGCCTCGGGCGAGGTGAACTCGCTGCTGATCAGCGGCGGCTCCAGCAACACCGCGCTCAACCTGATCGTCACCCGCACGTTGGAGCTCTCGCAGGCGAAATGCGCGCTCATCATGCTGGCGGACGACCAGAACAAGACGCTCGCGGTGCGTGCGGGTACCGGCAACGTCGACGAACGGATTCTGGGGCTGAACATCTCGGCGACAAACCCGGCGGTCGTGGATGTGCTGAGCCAGGGCCAGCCGAAGGTCATTCCCGACATCGCTGAGCTACTGGGGGAGGAAACCGAGACGTTCAGTCAGTTCGGGCCGGCCAACGTCGTACCGCTCGCGTCGGCGACGCCCGCGAGCGGCGTGCTGCTGGCGCTGCGTGGCAAGGGAGATCAGCAGTTCCCGCGCGAGCACCTGCCGATGCTTGCGTCTTTTGCCGACCAGGCCATCCTCGCGCTCGAGTGGGCGGACCGCCAGCAGCAACAGCGGATTCTCGACGTGCTCGCCGACCGCGACCGGATTGCCGGCGACCTGCACGACCACGTGATCCAGCGGTTGTTCGCGGCGGGGATGAGCCTGCAGGCCACCGTCGTTCAGATCAACAACGAGAACGCGCGCGCCCGGGTGACCCACGTGGTCAACCAGCTCGACCAGACGGTCCGCGAGATCCGCACGTCGATCTTCGACCTGCACACTCCCACCGAGGAGAATCCGAGCAGCCTGCGCCGCAAGATGCTGGACGCGGTGGCTGAGCTCAGCGCCGACACGGAGAGGTCGCCCGCGGTGCGGATCTCCGGTGCCGTGGACGCGCTGGTGACCGGCAAGCTCGCCGAGCACGCGCTCGCCGTGGTGCAGGAAGGTGTGAGCAACGCCGTGCGGCACGCGCGCGCCTCGGACATCACGGTGACCGTCGAGGCCGGCGCCGACCTGGTCATCGACGTGACCGACGACGGGGTCGGCATGCCCGCCGACGTCGGTCGCAGCGGCCTGCTCAACATCGAGCGGCGCGCGGCCGAGTGCGGAGGGGTGGTCACGGTGGGGCCGGGACCGAACGGTGGTACGCGTCTGGTCTGGCGGGTGCCGCTCACCAGGAGCTGATCAGCCTTCGGGCTTCGTTCTCCGCATCTCGGTGGCCAGCACCGCGGCCTGGGTGCGGCGCTGCATGCCCAGCTTGTTCAGCACGTGCGAGACGTAGTTCTTCACCGTCTTCTCGGCGAGGTAGAGGCGCTCGCCGATCTGGCGGTTGGTGAGGCCCTCGCCGATGAGATCGAAGACCGCGCGTTCCTGCTCGGTGAGCGTGTGCAACGGATCTTGCTCCTCCCGCTCCCGGCGGATGCGGTTCATGAGCGCTGCCGTGGTCTTCGGGTCCAGCAGCGAGCCACCGGTGCCGACGGTCCGGACCGCGTTGATCAGGTCGCTGCCGAGGACCTGCTTGAGGACGAACCCCGCCGCGCCGGCCAGAATCGCGTCGACGAGTGCCTCGTCGTCGGCGTAGGACGTGAGCATCAGGCAGTTCAGGTCCGGCAGCTGCGAGCGCAGCTCCCGGCACAGCTCGATGCCGTTTCCATCGGGCATGCGGACATCCAGGATGGCGACGTCCGCGTTCACCTGGGGAGCGCGGGCCAACGCTTCGGTGACCGACCCGGCTTCACCGACGACCTCCATGTCCTCCTGTGTTCCGATCAGATCGGCGATCCCTCTGCGCACGATCTCGTGGTCGTCGACCAGCAGGATCCGAATCGCCACGACGCCCTCCTCCTTAGCTCGATCCGTCGAACACCACGGTACGAGGACGAATAGATCTCGCACCTCAGGCGATCGACATCAATGAGCAGAGCACAAAGTCCTGTGCCTGCGGAACCCTCCGGCTCTCGCCAGTGTCCCACCGCTCGGCGAGTGTGAGTACAGGAGAGCCAACGAAGGAAGACGCCATGGGCTCGATCAGGGTGGCGCACCTCTGCGCCAATCGCTACAAGTTGGAGACGCGCGGTCACGTAGTGCTGACCGACGCCGAGCGCGCGGACACGATCGAGATCGGCCCGACACCAGTGGAGCTACTTGTCATGGCGATCGTCAGCAGCGCCGCGTGTCAGGCCGTGCGCTACGTGCGCGAGCACGGCCTGGCCCACGAGGAGCTCCGGGCCGACGCCGTCTGGTCCACCGAGGGAGACCCACCACGCGTGCGCCGGATCGAGCTGACCTTCACCCCGTCGATCTGGCTGACACGCGAGGAGTATCTCGCCATGCTTCAATCCGTCGAGGCCGGCACGGTGATGAACACGTTGCGCGAGCCGCCGGTCATCGACATCGCTGTGCCCGCCAGGCAGCCGGCGCGCGACTGAGCGTCCTCAGCACAGCGCCGGCCAAGCTGGCCGGCGGGGACGACCCATGCGGGCTTGTGGCGATCGCCGCGGCATAGCCGCGGTGGTATGAGGAGGCAGCTATGCAGAACAACGTCTTCTTCACCGTGGTGTGGTTGGTGTCCGGGCTCGCGACCATCGCCGCGGCGGTGTTCGCGAACCGGAGCAGGCGAGCGCGGTACGTCGGACGCGCCGCGGTGGCTTTGCTGTTCGTTGTCGGCGGTGCGCTGCTGCATGTCGTCAACCTCGCCACCGGTGCCGACTACGGCGGCTTCGCCGACCCCGCGCACTTCACGTGGGTGACCCGCGCCTGGGAGGCCGTCGTCCCGCCCAGCCAACTGCCGTTGATCGGACTGCTCGCGGTGTTCGAGGCCACGGTCGGTGTGTTGGCCCTGGGTGGCGGGCGCGCGACCCGGCTCGGCTACGTGGGCGTGATCGCGTTCTACTGCGCCCTGTGGCCGTTCGGCTGGATCGAGACCGTGTGGGTGCTGGCCATGATGGCGCCGATGGTGGTGTTGCTGTACGCGGAGTGGCGCGCCGGGGAGCCCGCACAAGTTCTCGACGAGCGCCGAGGTCGCGGGCGTCTTGCGGTCTGACCAACGCGCGGGCGATTGGCTCAGGGGCTGGTTTGCCCTGCCGTTCCGGCCGGGGAAGCGTGGGCGGCTCGTCAGGCACGGCCTCAGGGCCGCTGGTTCTCCGCCTGCCACTGACGGAAGCCGGCCACCGCGGTCGGCAGGGTGGGGAAGATCCTCTCCTGGCCGACCCGCCGCGGGAAGCCCGCCTTGTCGAGGAACTCGCGCAGGTCCTGCTTTACCCGTGCCATCGCGAAGACGATGCCGCGCCGCGTGAGCTCGCTGCGCAGGTCCTCGAGCGCGTCGACAGCCGTGACGTCGACTTCGACGTTGGCCTCGGCGTTGAGAAGGAACCACCGGACAGGGGTGGGGGACTCGTCGACCGCGGCCAGCGCGCGGTGCCGGAAGTTCTCCGCGTTGGCGAAGCAGAGTGGTGCATCGTAGCGGTACACCACCAGACCGGGGATTCGCGTGGCGCCCGGATAGTCGTCGATGTCGTGCATGCCGGCCACGCCCGGAACCTCGCCCAGGATGCCGTCATGGGGGCGCGCGAGGCGGCGCAGAAGGTCCAGAATAGACAGTCCGATCGCGACGAGGACGCCGTAGAGCACGTCGAGCAGCAGCACGCCGGCGGTGGTCGCCAGCGCCAGTGTCAGCTCGCTGAGGCGAAAGGCGCCGATCCGCCGGAACTCGCTCAGCTCGATCAGTCGCAACGCGGCGTAGATGACCAGCGCGCCGAGCGCGGCCATCGGGAACATGGCCAGCAGCGGTCCGCCGACGAGCAGCACGACGACGACCGCGGCCACCGCGAACAGCGAGTGGACCTGTGACTTGCTGTGCAGGCTGTCGCCTATCGCGGTGCGGCTGGCGCTGCTGCTGACGGGGAAGCCGTGCGACAGCCCGGCCGCGACGTTCGCGGCGCCGAGCGCGAGCAGTTCGGTGTTGGCGTCGACGCGGTAGGCGTTGCGGGTGCCGAACGATCGCGCGGTGAGCACGTTGTCCGAGTACCCGACCACCGCCACGCCGAGAGCCGGTAGGACGAGTGCCGCGAGATCCGAGCCCGACACGGCCGGCAGGCCGGGGGCCGGGATGCCGGCGGGAATGGTGCCGATGACCTGGACGCCGCTCTCGCGCAGGGAGAGCAGGCTGACCGCGGCGGTCGCCAGCAGGACGGCTAGCAACGGGACCGGCAGCTTGGGCGCCAGCCTGCCCGCCACGAGCAGGAAGGCCAGCACGCCGGCCGACAGCAGGAGCGTGGGCAGGTGTGTTTGGTCGAGACCGGCGAGGAAAGATCGGACCTCGGCGACGGTCGAGTCACCGTCCACGGGTACGCCGGTGACCTTGCCGAGCTGACCGACGATCATCAGGACGGCGACGCCGGCCATGTAGCCGACGAGCACGGGGCGGGACAGCAGGTCGGCGAGGAACCCCAGCCGGGCGGCGGCGCCGAGCAGGCAGAGACCTCCGACGAGAAGCGCGAGTGCCGCGGCGAGGACGGCGTACCGGGCGGCGTCACCGGCCGCCAGCGGAGCGATGGTCACGGCGGTCATCAGCGCGGTCGTCGACTCGGGGCCCACGGACAGCTGCGGCGAAGACCCGAAGACGGCGTAGACGAGCAGCGAGCCGATGATGGCCCACAGCCCGACCACCGGATCCAGTCCGGCGACGCCGGAGTAGGCCATGACTTGGGGGATCAGGTAGGCGGCGACCGTGATACCGGCAAGCGCATCGGGCTGCAGCCACGCCCGCCGGTAGTGGCGGAGCAGCCGCAGCCCGTGCGGTGTGAGGCTCCGATGTGGACGACCAATTCGCATTCGGCGCCTCACCGGTCGGTCAACGCAGCCAGTGGTTGTCCTTGACGAAGCGGAGCCGAGCCCACATGCGGCCGAAGCCCCAGACGTTGCCCGCGGCGACGACCGCAAGGACGATCAGCACCAGAGCGTAGATGATGTGGTCGTCGATGATGGGGTTCGTGGACATGGTCGGCTCGCCGGCGTTGGTGAACCGGTCCAGCGGCCACTCGGCCGCCCACATGAGCAGCAGCATGATCGTGCCCGCGACCGCGGTGATCCGCAGTCCGATGCCGAGCAGCAGCGCGATGCCGATGCCGGCCAGGCCGAGCATGAACAGCCAGTCGGCCCAGGCGTCGCCGGCCCAGCTCTGGAACATCGAGGCCAGCGGACCGTGGTCGAGGTGGCCCAGGAAACCCTGGGTGGGGGAGCCACCGTTGATCCACGCGTTCGCCGAGGGCGTCGCGTAGCCGAGGCCGAACGTCTTGTCGACGAACGCCCACGCGAAGATCAGCCCCATCGCGATCCGCAGGACCGCGAGCATCCGACCCGCGAGCGGGCCCGTCGTGACTGCCTCCTTCGCCACCGGCGCCGGAACGTTCGTGTGCTCCAGCGGGTTCTCCTTGATGGCCATCATTACCTCCTTCGGGAAGCTTTGTGTCACCTAGAGTGTCGGGCGGCGTCGGTGCCGGATCGCGAGGCGAATGTCCCTGATCTTCCGACGATGGTCACCGACGAATGCCTGCTCGAACCGGGCCTTTGGTCCCTGTGCGGGCCGGGCGGCGTCGGTGAACGTGGATGGCGTGGAGCGAAAAGCACCGTTCGCGGCCGTCCGCGAGACACACATCGGCGTCGTATTGCTGGTCGGCGACCGTGCCTACAAGCTGAAGAAGCCCGTCGACCTGGGATTCCTGGACTTCAGCACCCGTGAACGCAGGCGCGCCGCGTGCCGGCGTGAGGTGGAGCTGAACCGGCGACTGGCACCGGATGTCTACCTCGGTGTCGCCGAGCTCATCGATGTGGACGGGTCATCCAGTGAGCCGCTCGTGGAGATGCGCCGGATGCCCGACGATCGAAGGCTGAGCACGCTGGTGCGGTCAGCGACGCCGCCTGCCGACGGCGTGGCCGCGTTGGCCCGGTTGATCGCCGCCTTTCACAGCACGGCGGAGCGTGGCCCGCACATCGACGCGGAAGGCACCCGTGACGCGCTTGCCGGCCGGTGGGAGGACAGTTTCGCGCAGGTCGAGTCCTTGTCCGGCAGCCCGCTCGATCCCGTGGCGCTGGGCGAGATCGCACGGCTCGCGCGCGCGTTCCTGGCCGGCCGGGACGCGCTGTTTCGGTCCAGAGTGGACGAAGGTCGTATCGTGGACGGGCACGGCGACCTGCTCGCCGACGACATCTTCCTCACCGACGCCGGGCCGCGGGTGCTGGACTGCCTGGAGTTCGACGACCGCCTGCGCCGCCTCGACGGCCTCGACGACATCGCGTTCCTGGCGATGGACCTCGAACGCCTCGGCGTGCCGAAGCTGGGGGAGCTGCTCCTGGATCGCTACCGCGAGCACACCGCCGACCCCGCACCGGCGTCGCTGCGGCACCACTACATCGCCTACCGCGCGTTCGTGCGGGTGAAAGTGGCGTGCCTGCGCCATGCGCAGGGCGACCTGGCCGCGGCCGGTGACGTCGTGGCGTACGCCGACATCGCGCGGCGTCACCTGCGCCTTGGGCAGGTACGCCTCGTGCTCGTCGGCGGCCTGCCGGGAAGCGGCAAGACAACCGTCGCCGGGATGCTCGCCGACTCGCTCGGCGCGGTGCTGCTGTCGAGCGACCGGGTGCGCAAGGAACTCGCCGGGGTCGACCCGCTCGCGCACGTCCCCGCGGAGTACCGCCAGGGGATCTACGACCCCGAACACACCGAGCACACCTACCACGAGCTGCTCCGGCGTGCGGGGGAGCTGCTCGCCCGCGGCGAGTCGGTCGTGCTGGACGCCTCGTGGTCGCACGACCGCCTTCGGGATCGTGCGCGGCTGCTCGCAAAGCAGACGCACAGCGGGTTCTTCCCGCTGCGCTGTGCGGTCGCCGAACGAGTCGCGGCCCAACGCATCCGCTCGCGGACCGGGTCGCTGTCCGACGCCGATCCGGCCATCGCCGCCGCGCTGGCGGCGGACACCGCACCATGGCCGGACGCGATCGGCATCGACACGTCGGGGCAGCCCGCCGATGCGGTGGCCGAGGCGCTCCGCGCTCTCGGTGCCGCGTGAACACCGGGCGTCACCGCGCACGGACGGTCCGCCGCAGAAGAGCCACGGAAGACATGCGGCGCGCCGCTTGAGGTCAGACGGCTCGCCGATGGGCCGACGGCAGCGCCTCGCGCAGGAGGGTGTTCAGGCGCTCCGCGCTGTCGTCCTCGAGCGGCGTGGGCCGGTGTGGTGGTCGCGGTTCGGGCGCCTCCACCGGCGGTACGCGGCCCTCGATCGCCGTCAGGCCCAGCATGTCGAGCAGCTCGGCGAGGTCGCTGGCGTCCGTGGCGTGGTGCGCGGCCGTGCGGGCCGCCCGGTATCGCTGCCAGGCGGGCGAGTTCCGTGTGATCCGGTCGTCGTCCGTCATACCTTCAGGCTCACCTTGCCCGCCGACGCCCGACAGCGACGAACGGCCTCGCGATCGCCCTGAGGGTCACTGCGAATCAGGGACCTTGGACCCTCGGGCCGAGGTCCGGTGACCGTTGCGCGTACATCGACTCCACGACGTCCGCGTACTTGGTGAGCACACGCTCCCGACGGACCTTTTCCGTCGGGGTGAGCTCCTCGTTCACCGTGAACTCTGCCGACAACACGTGGAAGCCACGGATCGACTCCGCCTGGGACACCTCCCGGTTCGCCTCGTCGACCAGCGCCTGCACGGTGCGCAGCAGGTCGGCGTCCGTCACGAGGTCGGCCGGATTCGCGTCCTCGCGCTTGCCCGTGCTGCGGCGCCATTCGGACAACGCGTCGCGGTCGATGGTCAGCAACGCGGTGACGAAGGGGCGGTTGTCGCCGACGACCACGCACTGGTCGATCAGCTGGTGGGCGCGGACGCGATCCTCGATCGGGGCCGGTGCGACGTTCTTGCCCGAGGAGGTGACGATGAGGTCCTTCCGGCGGCCGGTGATCGACAGGTACCCGTCGGCCAGCTCACCGAGGTCCCCCGTGTGGAACCAGCCGGACTCGTCGATGACCTCAGCGGTCGCGCGATCGTTGCGCCAGTAACCGGAGAACACGTTGGCGCCCTTGACGAGCACCTCCCCGTCGTCGGCGATCCGGACCCGGCAGCCGGGGAGCGGCCGGCCTACCGTGCCGATCCGCTGCGCGTCCGGCAGGTTGAACGTGACGCCCGCCGCGGTCTCGGTGAGGCCGTACCCCTCGAGGACCGTGAGTCCGATTCCGCGCAGGAAGTGGGCGAGGCGAGTCGGCAGCGGTGCGCCGCCGCTCACCGCGTGCCTGACGCGTCCGCCCAGCGCGGCGCGGAGCCGGCGGTAAACGGTGAGCTCGAAGAACCGATGACGCAGCCGCAACCCTCGGCGCGGACCCGCACCGTCCAGCGATCGGCTGTAGGCGATCGCGACGCGCTCGGCGGCATGGAACAGCCGCCCTCGCCCGGAGGACACCGCGGCGCGTTCGGCTCGGTCGTGGAACTTCTCGAACACCCGCGGGACGGCGAGCACGAGCGTGGGCCGGAACGCCCCCAGGTGTTCCGAAAGGTGCGGCAGGTCGCTGGTGTGTGCGGTGAGCACGGCAGTGTGCACGGCGATCAGCTGCACCACCCGCGCGAGGATGTGGGCCAGGGGCAGGAAGAGCAGCACGGAGGTGTGCGGGCCGATGACCTGTTCGCGGATGCCGTCGGCGTGCACGACCGAACGTACGGCGGAGACGAGGTTGCCGTGACTGAGCCGGCAGCCCTTGGCGCGGCCGGTGGTGCCGGATGTGTACACGATGGTGGCCAGGGAGTCGGCGGTCAGCGCGAGCCGGCGCCGCTCGACCTCGGCCGCCGCCGCGTCCGTCGCGGGCAGCACGTCGGTCAGTCGCCAGACCTGCCGGACGGACACCGGTGCGGCGTCCATGACGAGCCGCTGGAGCCGTCCGTCGGCGGTGAACGCCGCCACCGCGCCCGAGTCCCGCAGGATCCAGCTCACCTGGGCCGCGGCGGACGTCTCGTAGACAGGCACGGTGACCGCGCCGGCGAGCCAGATGGCATAGTCCGCCCGCACCCACTCGTAGCTCGTTCCGGACATGATCGCGACCCGGTCCCCGGGGCGGATGCCGGCCGTGACGAGACCGGCCGCGAGAGCGGTGGCCTGTGCCGCGAACTCCTTCCAGGAGACCGGGCTCCATCCCGCGCTGGTTCGCCGCGCGAACGCGGCGTGGTCGGGCATTTCCCTGGCGTTGTGCAGCATCGCGTCGGTGGTGATGTCGGTAGGTCCGGGCAGGCGACGCGCCGGTGTGCACGCCTCACGTTCGGTACTCATACCCCCAGCCTCGAAACCACGGTACGCGAGGTCCGGGGCCGAAGGTCCTGAACAGCCACGGCCTTTCGCCAGGTTCGCGCGTCCGTGCCGACCGGCACCCTTGACGTATGAGGGAGAGGTTTCACGACGAGCTGCAGATGCTCCTGGACAGACTGAACAACCTGGTGTCGCTCGTCGGACGGGCGACACGACACGGCAACGCCGCGTTGCTCGATGCCGACGGTGATCTCGCCGCCGCCGTCATCCGCGGCGACGAGACGATCGCACGGGGACAGTCCGATGTCGACGCCGTCGCCCTGGACATCCTGGCGCGTCAACAGCCGGTCGCGACCGATCTGCGCACGGTGGTGGCCTGCCTGCGGATGAGCGTGGAGCTGCGCCGGATGGGCAAGCTGGCCATGCACATCGCCGAGATCGCCCGAGCGCACCTGCCCGGTCCAGCGGTGCCCGAGGACCTGCTCCCGGTGGTGCGTGCGATGGCCGACCGCGCCCAGCAGGTCCTCGCGGGCGCCGCTCGCGCCATCGCGACTCGTGACGACACCGCCGCGGCCGTGCTGGAGCGCGCCGACGACGACATCGACCGCCTGCAGGAGCAGCTCTACCACGCGGTGTTCGC
Organism: Actinophytocola sp.; assembly: GCF_036555685.1. Classification (GTDB taxonomy): domain Bacteria; phylum Actinomycetota; class Actinomycetes; order Mycobacteriales; family Pseudonocardiaceae; genus Actinophytocola. Next base: position 46,385 of record NZ_DATBKY010000237.1, read on the forward strand.
CGAGCCACGCTCGCGCGCCGCCGAGGACATCGTCGACCTCGCGCTGATCGGCCGGTACTACGAGCGGTTCGCCGACCACGCCGTCGCCCTTGCCCGCGAGGTGGCCTATCTGGCCGGGACGCGCCCCCTCGACGCCGCACCCGCCGGCACTTGACGCCCGGCGGGTGTCCGGACCGGGACGGAAGACCCTGCGGACTCATGACCCTGGACGCGCGCCGCGACGCGGTCGCCGTGTGAGCGTCGAGGTATGAGGACCAAGCCGAGCACGTTGCCCACGCCGAGAATCGCGATCCGTGGTGAGTTCGGCGTCGACGTCGCCGATCTCGTCACGATGAAGCTCGAGCGCGTCGCGCGCCACGCGCACCGGCCGATCCTCGACGTCCACGTCCGGCTCACCCGCGACGAGCACGCGGCAGGAAACCCCCCGGTCACAGTCGAGGTGAACCTGGACCTCAACGGCCGCCAGGTCCGCGCGGAGACCGGGGCGCGCAGTGCGCGGGACGCGCTGGACCGTGTCGTCGACCGACTGGTCCGCCAGCTCGACGACCAGCCGGTCCCACACCGTGGGCGGAGGGCGGCTCGGCGATGAGGGGCGGGACGGCACGAACGACGGGCTGGCGTCGGCTCGCCGGCGCCTCGTGGCGTAGTCCGGCCGACCCTCAGTTCTACGGCGAGCTGGAGGTGGACGCCACCGCCATCTTGGGCTACCTGAACGAAGTGCGCGCGGTACACGGCGTGCGGGCGACCGTCACGCACGCGATCGGCGCGGCGGTGGCACGCGCGTTGTCGGAGGTGCCGGAGCTGAACGTCCGGCTCGCGCGCGGACGCATGCATCCGCGCGAGGGCGTCGACGTGTTCTTCATCGCCTCCGTCCGCGGCGAGCTCACCGGGGTGAAAGTCGTGGATGCCAACCGCAAGTCGCTGCGGCAGCTCGCCTGCGAGGTGAACCGGCGTCTCGACGAGCTGGACCGTGGGGATGATCCCCAGTTGGGCCGGGGCAAGGCGATGCTCGCCAGGCTGCCCCGGGTGCTCGTCCGGCCCGCCCTAAGGTTCGCCGCGTGGCTCACGTCCGATCTGAACCTCGATCTGAGCAGGATCGGCCTGCCGCGGCAGGCCTTCGGCAGCGCGATGATCACGTCCGTCGGGAGGTGGGGCGTCAGCCGGGCCTTCTCCCCGCTCGCTGCCTACTACAGGGTGCCGGTTCTGGTGCTCGTGGGGGCGATCGAAGCCCGGCCGGTGGTGATCGGAGGAGAGGTGACTGCCCGGCTGATGCTGACGCTCACGGCGACCTTCGATCACCGGTACGCCGACGCCGGCCAAGCCGTCCGCTTCGCCGATGCGGTGCGCCGATACTGCGCCGACCCGGGCGTGTACGACCCGTCAACCGAGTACCTACGAGACAGTCGGAGGTGACCGCGATGTCGGAAAGGGAAGAGGCCTACCGGGCAGGCAAGGAGGCACGGACCGAATTCGTCCAGCGCGCGACCCGGGCGTCGCGCTCGAGCGCCGACTCCGTGACCCGCCTCGTGAACGCGGCGGTCTACCGTTACGAGCTCGAGAAGCGGGATGAGGTGGACGAGACCGAGGATCCCGGAACTGCCGAGTCCACAAGGGACACTGGGTAGTCCTTCAACGCTGAGGTCCCAGCACGGAGCGCGTCCTGCCGGCAACGCGCCGGCCCGGAACGTGCGCGCCGAACGTGCTGTCGGTGCCGCCCATCCTGCCCATGGTCACCGCAGCCTTTGTTTCTCGGCCGGTGAAGCGGACTGGCCGGGTCGCGATGTCTACGGCGGCGAAGGCCCCGATTCCGCCGATCCCGCCGATCCCGCGGTCGGCTTGACGCCGAGTCGGCTGAGGTCCACCGCGCGGGAAATGTCTGCCAGGGTGAGGACTCCGGCAAGCTTGCCGTCTTCGACCACAGCCACTGCGCCGCCCGGGCGAAGGGTCGTCCGGCGCAGGACGTCGGTGAGTGGTTCGGCGGCGTCGGCGCGTGTGCGGCGATCGAGCGGGCGAACCGCGTCCTGGATCCGCGCGGCCGAGCGGGCCCCCGCCAACTCCGGCAGACCGACGACCCCGACCGGCCGGCCTTCGAAGTCGACCACGGGGAACACCCGGTGCCGGACACCATCGTCTGCCAGGTGGGCGGCGAAGGCGTCGACGGTCCACCAGCCCGGCGCAATCACCGGATGCGGTGTCATCACGTCCCGCACGGTGACCCCTCGCAGCTTTCCGAAGACCTGTGCCTGCTGACGTTCCGCGGACGCGGAACCGAGGATGAACCAGCCGACGAGAGCCAGCCACACACCACTGAAGTAGCCCGACATCATCGTCACGAAGCCCCACCCGATCAGGCCGAACCCGAGAGCCTGACCGACTGCTGCCGCCATCGCGGTCGCCTTGTCGCGGTCGCCGGTCCGGGCCCACAGCAACGCGCGCAGCACACGCCCACCGTCCAACGGCGCGGCCGGTAGCAGGTTGAACAGGCCGAGCAGCACGTTCATCGCCGCCAGCCAGTTCAGGGCGACGATCGCCAGACCGTAGAGCCAAGTCGGGTCCACGCAGCGTGCCGCCACGACGAAGAGGCCGCCGAGCACGAGGCTCACGACCGGGCCGGCCGCTGCGACGAGCGCGTTGGCGCGCGGTGTGACGGGCTCCTCGTCGAAGGTCGTCACGCCGCCGAGCGCCCACAGCGTCACGCTCTTGACCCGCACGCCGAACCGCCGCGCCAGCAGGGCGTGCGCCAGCTCGTGCGCGAGCAGCGAGACCATCAGTACGGCGGCCACGGTGATCGCCACGATCCAGTACACCGGCGCGGTGGCGTCGCCGGCCGCACCCGGCAGGACGTTCCCCGCCAGTAGCGCGGCCAGCAGCGCCAGGATCACGAGGACCGACCAGTGTGCCTTGACCGGGATCCCGCGGCAGCGCCCCAGCGGCACCCCGTTCACAGCGTGCGTGCCATCAGGTGCAGCAGGTCGAGAGTCCGGTTGGCGTAGCCCCATTCGTTGTCGTACCAGCCGAACACCTTCACCAGGTGGTTCTCGACCGTGGTCAGGGGCCCGTCGACGATGCAGGACGCGGGGTCGCCGATGATGTCGCGGGAGACGATCGGGTCCTCGGTGTAGCGCATGATCGACTTGAGCCTGCCGCCCGCCGCGTCGGCGAACGCGCGGTTGATCTGGTCCCTGGTGACGTTGTCCGCGGCCACCTCGACGGTCAGGTCCGTCAGCGAGCCGTTCTCCACCGGCACCCGCACGGCGACACCCGCGAGCCGGCCCGCGAGCTCGGGCAGCACCTCGCCGATCGCGGCGGCGGCGCCCGTGCTCGTCGGGATCATGTTCACCGCGGCCGACCGGGCCCGGCGCGGATCCTTGTGCGGGCCGTCCAGCAGGTTCTGGTCGTTGGTGTAGCTGTGGATCGTGGTCATGAGACCACCGCGGACGCCGAACGCGTGGTGCAGCACCGAGAGCATGGGTGCCAGGCAGTTGGTGGTGCAGGAGGCGTTGGACACGAGGTGGTGCTCGTCGGGCCGGTAGGTGTCCTCGTTGACGCCGAGCACCAGGGTGGCGTCGACGTCCTTGCCCGGTGCGGTGATCAGCACCTTGCGGGCTCCGGCAGCGAGGTGAGCGGCCGCCCTGTCGCGGGTGCGGAACTTGCCGGTCGCCTCGACCACGATGTCGACACCGAGGTCGTGCCACGGCAGCGCGGCGGGCTCCCGTTCGCTGCACACGCGCAGGCTGTGTCCGTCGATCGCGATCGAGTTCTCACCAGCGGAGACGCGGTGCGCCCACGGCCCGTACGTCGAGTCGTACCGCAGCAGGTTCGCCAGCGTCACGGGGTCGGTGACGTCGTTGATCGCGACGATCTCGATGCCGTTCTCACCGCCGGCCGCGCGGTCGGTCGTGGATCGCATGAGGTCCCGGCCGATGCGGCCGAACCCGTTGATTCCGATACGGATTGCCATCTCTGTCAACACCTCTCGTGTTTTGCTCACCGGCGCGGGGGCCGCGTACCGGGCAGGTAGTCGATGGTTCGGCCGGTCGCTCGCCGCGGGCTGCGCGGCGGCGGGGGCGCCGCGGTGGGTAGCCAGCCGGCCCGCAGCACCAGCTGCGGGTAGGCGGCACCGTCGAGGACCTGGTCGCGGATCGCGGCCCGGGTACCGGCGACCTCCAGCGGCTGGGACAGCGGGCAGTTCGCGAGGCCGAGGTCGGTTGCGGTGAGCATGGCGAGGCTCGCCGCCTCGCCCGCGCGCAGCACCGAGGCGGGATCGTCGAGCAGGGTCGCGAGCACGAGCAGCTCACCACCGTCGTCCTCGCCGCGACCGGTCTCGGCCTCTGCGAGTGCTCCGTCGTGGAAGGCGCGCATCGTGGTGTCGCCGTGCCGGTTCCGGCCGGGGAGTGCGCTCGCGGCGAGGACGCCGTCGTCTGCGGCCCGGCTGCGGCCGCTCCACAGCGCGAGTTCCGTGGTGTAGCCGGGCTGGTCCTGCTGCCTGCGGGCGGCGTCGTCGATGGCGCGGGTGAGCAGCCGGCGGGTCGCCGGCTCGGTGACGGGCACGAGCAGCGCTCCGGCCTTGCCGGCACGGCGCACCATGAGATCCAGGTGGCCGTCCGGAACGGGCCACGAGGAGAAGCGCCGGCGGTCGGTGTGCCGGTGCGGGATCGCACCCGCGAGCGCGATGGCGTCTTCGGATGGCTCCTGCGCGTGCATCTCGACCGCGGCGAGATGGGTGGGGTCACTGGGGTTCGGGATGCGGTGCACCACGGTCCGCCACCCGAGCGCCGCCAAGGCGACGCGCAGGTGGTTCAGTGCCGCGCCGCAGCTGAGGAGCAGGTCCCGCCCGTCCGGGTCGATGACCCGCAGCTTGCGGTCGTGGTCGGCCATCAGATGGATCGACTCGGCCCCGAGCAGCCAGCGCCAGGGCTGGGTGTTGTGCACCGATGGCGCGCGGTTCGCGAGATCGATGGCCCCGAGCACGGTGTGCGGATCGGGCCTGGTGGTAATCATCGACGGCCTTCCTTCCTGACTCGCTCCGCGGTGTCGGCCAGCGCGTCGGCCAGTGCGTCGGCCACGCTGTCCGACCACGAGCGGATCTCGTCCCAGTCGCGGGCGTCACCCGACAACCCGTTGGCCAGGGCCCGGTCGAGCGGCCCGGTGGCGAGGTCCGGATCGAGACGGCCACCGAACACTGCGGGCGCGGGCGCGCCGAGCCGGCTGGCCCGTCGCCGCGCACCGGGCGAGGCGACCAGAGTGCTCGGCCGGGTGCCCACCCAGCCGCTCTCGAACAGCCAGACCTTGCGCGCGGCGAGCTGCTGGCGGAACCGGCGGACGAACCGCGTCGCCTCCCGGCGCCAGCGGGTGGCGTAGACGGCGCTGCCGACCACGACCGCGTCGTAGCCGTCGATCGAGCCCACTGCCTCGGCGGAACTGACGTCCGTCGCGAATCCACGCTCGAGCAGCCGACCGCCGATGGCCTCGGCGATCTCCTTTGTCGAGCCCATCTTGCTGGCGTAGGTCACGAGTACGCGTGTCATGCCACAACCGTCGCCTCCCGGCGGGTTGCCGGGCAGGGCTGTAGTGCCCGAGGTCGGGCGACCAAAGGCCCACCCGTCACGTCCGAGGGACCCTGTCCGGCCGCGGGAGACCTGCCGAGCGTGGGCAGCAGAGCCGTCGACCGTGCGGCGGCCTACTGCGAAGGAGACGACGGTGTCCACCTCGAACTCGCCGGTGCGGCTGAACGCCCGGCTCGACACCCGGCCGGACGGCGGTCCCAGCCGCGGGCTGTGGCTCGTCAAGTGGTTGCTGCTGGTACCGCACCTGGTCGTGCTGTTCTTTCTGTGGGTGGCCTTCCCGGTGCTGACGTTCGTCGCGTTGGTGGCGATCCTCGTGAGCGGGCGGTACCCGCGTCCGCTCTTCGACTTCAATCTCGGCGTCCTGCGCTGGACCTGGCGCGTCTGGTTCTACGGCTACGGCGGCCTCGGCACCGACCGCTACCCGCCGTTCAGCCTCGACGAGGAGCCGGACTACCCGGCCACGCTCGACATCGCCTACCCCGAGCGGCTCTCCCGAGGGCTCGTACTCGTCAAGTGGTGGCTGCTCGCGATCCCGCACTACGTGGTCATCGCGTTCTTCACCGGCGGGGGAGGAATCCTGCTGTGGCAGTGGGGCGAGAGCCGGCTGGGCGTGGGCGGCGGGCTCGTCGCGGTGCTGGCCCTGTTCGCCGGCGTGGCGCTGCTGTTCACCGGCCGGTATCCGCGGGGCATCTTCGATCTGGTCACCGGCATGAACCGCTGGGTGCTGCGGGTGGGTGCCTACGCCGCGCTGATGACCGACGAGTACCCGCCATTCCGCCTGGATCTCGGCGGCGCGGATCCCGCCGGTCCGCGGGTCCGCCCCGAGCCGGCGGAGCGTGTCGCCACGCATTCCGGTGGCTCCGCCGGCCGCGTGGTCGGTGTCGTGGCCGGGGTGCTCGCATTGCTGCTCGGCTTCGGCCTGACCGCCGGTGGCGGCGCGTTGCTGTGGCTGGACGGGCATCGCGGCGCCGATGGCTACCTGTCGACCCCGGTCGAGCGCTTCTCGGACACCGGCTACGCGCTGAGGTTCGACGCGAGCGAGATCTCATCGGTGGATCACGGCCTGCCCGGCGTGGACGACGTTCTCGGCCGGGTCCGGATTCATGTGTCCGGTGTGGACTCCGGCGCGATGTTCGCCGGCATCGCACGGACGTCCGACGTCGCCGCCTACCTGAGCGACGTGCCGCACGGCCGGTTCACCGGGCCCAGGACCATGCCGCACGCCGCACCGATGATGCGCATGCGGCCGCCGGCGGTGCCGATGGGCGACACCATGTGGGTCGCCTCGGACACGGGAACCGGTGAGCTGACGGTGAACTGGGTTCCGCGGCGAGGTGAGTGGTCGCTGGTCGTCATGAACGCCTCGGCGCGACGGGGCGTGGCAGCGGACGTCACGTTCGCCGCCACTGCCCCGAGCCTGCAGCCGATCGCGGTCGGAATTCTCGCCGGTGGCATCGGGTTGCTGGTCACCGGTTCGCTGGTGATCGTGTTCGCCGCCCGGCAACGCCCACGCCGACGCTGAGTCCGTTGGGCCCGGGTATCGGGGACCTCCGTCCCTGCCCGGGCCCCGCCGCGGCGCCGACCATGGTGACAACTGAAGAGTCCCATGTGGTCGGAGGTCTGCCATGCATGCGCGACCAGGAGACTGGCTGATCGTCGAGAAGAGTTTCGGTTCCGGAACGCGCCGCGCGCTCATCGAAGAGGTTACCGGGGACGGGGATCCCCCGTTCCGGGTGCGGTGGCTCGACACCGGCGAAGAAGCGTACGTGTACCCGTGGGGAGATGCCCGGGTGCAATCACGTGACGAGCGCGAGGACGCCGATGCCCGCGCCGAGGAGCGTGCCGCGGAGGTTCAGCGGCTGATCCGATCGCGCCGGGGGCAGTCATGAACAGCTCATCGAGCTCGCTCGCGATGCGGGCGGTACGGCTGGCCTGGCCGCACCGCAACGGCCTGGCACGTGGGAGCGACCGGGTGGAGAGCGCGTCACTGGTCCTCGTCCTGCTGGTCGCCTTGTTGTTCGGGCCGGTCATGCTGGCGCTCGGGTCGATCGTCCACGCCGACATGGTCGCGACGGGCGAAGAGCAAGCGCGCACTCGGCAACCGGTCGTCGCGATCCTGACGCGGGACGCACCTGACGTGGGCGCCGGCGGGCACGGGAACGTGGTCGCCGGGCTGTCGCACGTGCCGGCCACCTGGACGCTGCCGGACGGCACCGCCGGCTCCGGCAAGGTACCGGCGCGCGATGGCATGAACGCCGGCACGAAGGTCGACATCTGGCTCGACGGGGACGGTCGCGTCGTCGATCGCCCGCTGACCGAGGCCGATTCGGCGGTCGGTGGCGCCATGGTCACCCTCTCCGGCTGGCTCACCGCGGTGGTGCTGCTGGTGGTCGCTCAGACGGGGTTGCACTTCCTCCTCAACCGGCGCCGTTACCGCGCATGGGACCAGCAGTGGGCACGGGTGGAACCAGGCTGGCACAACTACCGCCGCTGACCACGGCTGACCACGGCTGACCACGGCCGACCACAGCCGACCACGGCTGACGACAAAGGGACGAAAGGCCCTGCCAGGCAAGGAAGGTCGACGCTGCCGCACCGGCGACGCCGAGGCAACGCTGGGAATGAAGGGCCGACGGCCACCACGAGAACAGCCAGGAGTGACCCGATGAACACCACCGATCCCGCCCTGTCGGCGGTCGTCGACCGCGCGCTGTATGCGGCGACCCGGGCTCCCTCGGTGCACAACACACAGCCGTGGCTGTTCGTCGTGTCGCCGCCATACGTCGAGCTCCACCTCGACCGCGACCGCGTGCTGCCGGTGGCGGACCCCGACGCCCGGGAGGCCCAGCTGTCCTGCGGCGCAGCCCTGTTCAACCTCTCCCTGGCACTGCAGGCGTCCGACCTAGTGGTGGTCACCGACCTGCTGCCCGATCCGGATCGGCCGGACCTGCTCGCCAGGGTGCGCATGGGTGGTTACCGGCTTGCCTCGCCGGAGCTCCGTTCGCTCGCCACCGCCATCGACCGGCGCGCGACCAACCGGCGGCCGTTCTACGAACGGCCGGTTCCGCTGACCCACCGGCGCATCCTGACCGGCGCCGCCCAGGCGGCCGGAGCCCGCCTCGTCCTCCTGGACACCCCGATGCAGATCGGGACCTTCGCCGGCCTTCTGCGCCGGGCCGATCACCTGCAGGAGGAGGACCCCGCCTTCCAGACCGAACTGCTCAGCTGGACCACCGGGGCGCCGGCACGCCGGGACGGCGTGCCGCTGTCCGCGGGCGGGCCGCGCCCGATCGGCGGTCAGCTGCTCAAGCTGCGCCGGTTCCACAAAACCGATGCCGGACCGGAGCGCGAGTTCGAGCAGGAGCCACTCGTCGCGGTGCTGACCTCGGCCGGCGACCGTGTGGTGGACAGGGTGCGCGCGGGCCAGGCGATGCAGCGGGTGCTGCTCAACGCCACCAGTTCGGGCCTGAGCGCCTCGTTCCTGTCGCAACCCATCGAGGTCCCGTACATCCGCACCGCGCTGCGCAACCTCATCGGCGGACCACATCACCCGCAGACGGTCCTGCGGATCGGCTACGGCCACCCGCCGGCACCCACACCGCGCCGTCCGGTCGGCGACGTGACCCGGCGCTCCGCGGACATCACACCCATCGAGAAGGCCATCCCATGAGCGACTGGACCAAGGGAGAGATCGAGGTCGTCACCGCGGCCGTGCGGGCCGCGCCGTCGGTGCACAACACCCAGCCCTGGGTGCTGGAGTTCCACGACGACGGCGCCCACGGCGTGTCCCTCTACCAGCGCCTCGACCGCGCGCTCGAACGGCACGACCCGCTCGGCCGGGACCTGTTGATCTCGTGCGGCGCGGCCCTGGAGAACCTCCTGCTGGCCATCCGTGTACTGGGCTGGGTGCCAGCGCTCGCACTCGTCCCGGGCGACCGCCCCGACCTGGTCGGGAGAGCCCGGGTGACCGGCCGGCGCGAACCGTCCGATGTGGAGCTGAGGCGATACGCGGCCGTGTCGCGCCGGCGAAGCTACCGCCAGCCCTTCACATCCGCTCCGATCGAGCAGTCCACACGCGACGCGCTGGTCGCCGCCTCCGACACCGGCGGCGTCGAGGTGCGTGCCGTGCGGGGCGACGGCGACATCGATGTGATCGCAAGGGTGTTCGATCACGCGGCGCTCGTGCTCAAGGCCGACCGCGCGTATCAGCGTGAGCTGTCGGCATGGACCACCACGAGCGCGGACCCCCGCCCGGGCGAGGGAGTCGCGAGCGTGCCGAGACACCTCGACACCCTGCCGTGGGCGGGCCTGGTCCGCCGCCTCACCGCCGTTCCGGACCCGGTGGTCTTCGCCGACCGGCTGCGCCGTGAATGCCTTCTCGTCGTGCTGACGCCCGACGACGGCCCGCTCGATCACGTCCGGGCGGGCATGGCGGTGCAGGCGACCTGGCTCGACGCGACCGGGCGCGGCCTCGTCGGCTCGATTCTCACCCAACCGCTGCAACTGCGCGGCGTTCGCGCCGGGCTGATCGAAGGAATGGAACTGGCCGGCTTTCCCCAGGCACTTATGCGATTCGGCCACCCGGCCGAACCACACCATCCGAAAACCGAGTTCGCCGCCCTGCGAGACGGCGCCAAGGAGGATCCGTCATGACGAACATCGGCAGCCAGGAACACCCCGTCGTCGTCGGGATCGACGGCTCGGCGTCCGCACTGGACGCGGTGCGCTGGGCGGCGCGGGAGGCGGAGCGACGCCACGCGCCGCTGCGCCTGGTCCACGTCTGCTTCCTCATGCCAGTGCGGCACCCGCGGCAGATCGCCCCACCACCCGAGTACCACGACGCGATTCTCGAGCAGGGCCGGCACTGGCTGAACCAGGCCACCGAGGCGGCCCGCACGACCGCGCCGGACGTCCCGCTCAGCACGGACCAGCGGGACGGCGTGGCCGCCGACGTCCTCATCCGTGAGTCCCTGACCGCACAGCTGGTCGTGCTCGGCTCGCGTGGCCTCGGCGGGTTCCGTGGACTGCTGGTCGGATCCGTGTCGGTCGCCCTGTCCGCGCACGGGCACTGCCCGGTCGTCGTCATGCACGGCCCGGGTGGTGCGGGCACGCCGCCGGAGAACGGCCCCGTGGTCGTGGGCGTCGACGGCTCGCCACTGTCCGACGCCGCGGTCGAGTTCGCGTTCACCGCCGCCGCCGAGCGTGGTGTCGACCTGGTCGCGGTGCACAGCTGGATGGACGTGCCGATGTCCGCGGGCTGGGCGAGCCTGCCGGACACGATCGACTGGGAGTTCGTCGGCGCCGCCGAGGCACGGCGGCTCGACGAGGTGCTCGCCGGCTGGTCGGAGAAGTTCCCGGAAGTCGTGGTGCGCAAGGTGGTCGAGCGCGACCGTCCGCAGCGCGCGCTGCTCAAGGCGTCGGCCGGCGCGCAGCTGGTCGTCGTCGGCTCGCGCGGGCGCGGGGCACTGACCGGACTCGGACTCGGCTCGGTAAGCCAATCGCTGCTGCACTACGCCGAATGCCCCGTCGCGACGGCCCGAGTGGAGACGAAATGAACAGCACACATGGCCGTGTCGTGGCCGGGATCGCCCCGGCTGACTTCCGGCTTCCGATGATCCTCTGGGCCGCCGGTGAGGCGGCGGCCCGCGCCGCGGAGTTGTACCTGGTGACCGCGGTCCCACCGGTCGCCGCGCCGGAGCAGTACCTGCCGTCCGAGACCGCGGAGACGCTCCGCGACGCAGGCCGCGAGCACCTGGTCGACGCCGCGGGCCGGGCGAGGGCCGCCCACCCCGGGCTGTTCGTCATGACCGACGTCATTGCCGGCACAGCCGTCGACGTCCTACGGCACGCCGGGAGCGAAGCCGATCTCATCGTGATCGGCGCGGACGACCAGAGTCCGTTCGCGGAGGCCATCACCGGCTCCGTGCCCGGGTCACTGCTCACCACGTCGCCCTGCCCACTCGCGGTCGTGCCGCACGCCGAGCTGTCCGGCACGCAGGACGCCCCCGTGATCGCCGCGGTGGACGAGGCGGGCACCTCACAGGCCGCCCTGGCCTACGCCTTCGCGGCCGCCAACAGGTCCGGACGCCCGCTGGTCGTGCTTCGCTGCCTGCCGGCGGAGCGAGGGGAGAGCACCGCGCAGGCGCTCACGCTCACCGCATTCCGGCAGCTGTACCCCGACGTCACCGTCACGGAGGACGTCGCGGCCGGCGACCCGAAGGACGTACTCGCCCAGCGCTCCCGCCACGCCGCCCTGCTGGTGCTCGGCTCCCGCGGGCACGGGCGGATCACCTCGACACTGTTCGGGTCGGTGGGCCGCGACCTCATCCGCCGCAGCGGCTGCCCCGTCGTGGTCGCCCGGCCGAGCGCCGGCGACATCGCCGAAGGAACTGGATGATGACCACCCGCCACAACCGGCCCGTCGTTGTCGGGATCGACGGGTCGGCGTCGGCCCTCGAGGCCGCGCGATGGGCCGCGAAGGTCGCCGCCCGCGACCACGTGCCGCTTCGCCTGGTGCACACGTACGACCTGCCCCTCGGCGTGCCGGCACTGGTGTCCGAACCGGAGTCGCTACTGGACGCGGCACGCGAGCACGGCAGGCGATGGCTCGCGGAGGCTCGGGAAGTGGCTGCCGAGGTCGACGTGCACCTGCCGACCGAGACGGTCCTGGAAGCCGGCTCGACCGTGCCGACCCTCGTGCACGAATCCGAGTCGGCGTCGATGGTCGTCCTCGGTACCCGCGGCCTCAGCGCCCTCACCGGCTTCCTGGTCGGCTGCAAGTCAGTCGGGGTCACCGGGCAGGCACAGAGCCCGGTCGTGATCGTCCGCGGGCGAGAACCCGGCGGGCGGCCACGGGACCTCGGCCCCGTCGTCGTCGGCGTGGACGGCACCGAGCTGAGCGAGGCGGCCACCGCCTTCGCGTTCGCCGAGGCATCCGCGCGCCGCGCCGAGCTCGTCGCCGTCCACACCTGGACGGAGTCGCTGGTCGAGATCGCCCTGGCCGGCGACAACGCACCGGTGGACCTGATCCTGCTGCGCGAGCAGGCGGAGGAGACGCTTGCCGAGCGCCTCGCCGGGTGGCAGGAGAAGTACCCGGACGTGCGCATCCAGCGCGACGTCGTCCACGACCGGCCGAGCCGGTCGCTGCGTCGCTGTTCGTCCACCGCACAGCTGGTCGTCGTCGGCCGCCGCCGCCGCGGCTCGTTCCCCAGCCTGCTCCTGGGATCCACGAGCCTGACCCTGCTCCACCACTCGTGGTGCCCGGTCGCGGTGGTCCGTGCCGACGGCGGTGGCTGAACCCGAAGGAGAAGACCATGCGTGCACGAGACGTCATGAGCCGGCCGGTGCTCAGCGTCGACACCGGCACGAGCGTGCGGGAGGCCACGACGGTGCTGACCGAGCACGGCTTCGCCGCGGTTCCGGTCGTCGACGACATCGGCCACGTCGTCGGCATCTTCAGCGAGTCGGATGCGCTGCGCGCCGACATCCGGGACCGCGACGTGCCGGTGACGTCGGCGATGGCAACACCTGTCGAGGTGGTCGCTCCCACGACCGATGTCGGAGTGATCGCCGAGCGGATGCTCGCGCGGCGGCTGCGCTGTGTGCCGGTCGTGGAGGAGGGTCTGCTCGTCGGCGTCGTGTCGCGACGGGACCTGCTGCACATGCTGGTCCGCGACGACGACGTGATCAAGGCAAAGCTGCGCCACCTGCTCGATGACTACGCCGGCAGCCGTCGGCATTGGACAGTCAAGGTCGTCGACGGTGACGTCACGGTCAGCGGCGACTTCGCCGACGACGCCGAACGCACGATCGTCGCCGCCCTGGCCCGGACCGTCGCCGGCGTCTACCGGGTCGATCTCATGACCACCACCCCGGTGTCCATCGGCTGGGACGACTAGGGCCCACCGATGGTGACGTGGCCGGACGACTGTCGTCCGGGTCGACGGCTTGCCCTCGGGCCTGCATTTCGCGAACGGAGAGATCGATGAGTCCGGTCATCCACACCGAGGGCCTGACGAAGCGTTACCACGACAGACCGGCGCTCAGCGGGCTGGACCTTGACGTGCAGGCCGGGACGCTGTTCGGCTACCTGGGCCCCAACGGCGCCGGTAAGACCACGACGATCCGCCTGCTGGCCGGGCTCATCCGGCCGACGGCCGGCTACGCGAGCGTGCTGGGTGCGGATGTGGTGCGGGAACGCGAGACCGCGCAGCGCCGCATCGGCTACTTGCCCGGCGACTTCGTCGCATACCCGGACCTGACGGCCGCGGAGTACCTGCGCTACATGGCAAACCTGCGTGGCGGCGTCGACGCGTCGGCGACCCGGCAGCTCGCCAAGCGGCTCGACCTCGATCTGGACCACGTCATCGGTGCCATGTCACACGGGAACCGGCAGAAGGTCGGCATCGTGCAGGCCCTCCAGCACGACCCGGAGCTGCTCATCCTCGACGAGCCGACCCAGGGCCTGGACCCGTTGGTGCAGCGGGAGTTCCTCGCCATGCTGCGCGAAGCGAGATCCGCCGGCCGCACGGTGTTCCTCTGCTCGCACGTGCTGTCCGAAGTGGAGGCCGTCGCCGACACCGTGGGCATCCTGCGGCAGGGCCACCTCGTCGAGGTCGCCTCGGTCGCCGGCCTCAAGGCGAAGGCGTTGCGGCGGCTGGACATCATGTTCGAGTCTGCGCCACCCATCGACACGCTGCGCTCCGTTCCCGGTGTCACCGAGGTGGTGGCGAACGGTTCCGGCGTGCAGGTCCTCGTGGCGGGATCCATGGCCGCCCTGCTCGCCGCGGCCGCCCCGTTCCGGATCGCGAGCCTCGTGACCCACGAGCCGGACCTCGAGGAGATCTTCCTGACCTACTACGGAGAGCAGGGATGACAGTGCTCACCAATGTCTTCGTCAAGACTCTCCGTGACCAGCGGAAGGCACTTGTCGGGTGGAGCGTCGGGCTCGCCGTGCTGGTCGTGCTGGAGGCGGCCCTGTGGCCCACCGTCCGGAACATGGGTGACCTGCGCGAGTTCATCGCGAACTATCCGGAGGCGATCCGGGAACTGTTCAAGATCGACGAGTTCGCGAGTGGCATCGGCTTCCTCAACGGCGAGCTGTACAGCTTGCTCCTGCCGATCCTGTTCCTCGTCTACGGCATCGGCAGGGGCGCGAAAGCCATCGCCGGCGAGGAGGAGGCCGGCACGCTCGAAGTCCTTCTCACCACGCGGGTCTCCCCGACCAGCCTTGTGCTGCACCGGGCCGCGGCGCTGACGGTCGCCGTCGGTTGCCTCGGCGTCGTGCTGTTCGTCGCGGTCGTGCTCTGCTCGCCGGTTTTCGGGCTCGACATCACAGCGGGTGACGCCCTTACCGGTTCGCTTGCGGTGGTGCTGCTGGGCGTCGAGTTCGGCTGGCTCGCCCTCGCGGTCAGCGCGGTGTCCGGCCGCCACGTCGTCGCGATCGCCGTTTCCTCCGCACTCGCGGTCGCCGCGTACCTGCTGTACGCAGCGGGCGGACTGGTCAGCGTGCTCGAGCCCTGGCGGGGCATCTCACCGTTCCATCAGGCTCTCGCCGAAGGTCCACTGGGCGCGGGGCTGCCGGTCGTCTACCTGTGGATGCCCGCCGCGGCAGCGGTGTTCGTGCTCGCGGCGCTGCCGGTGTTCGAGCGGCGCGACATCACCGTCCACTGAGCATCCGCGGGCAGCGGCGCCGGTCAGCCCACGGCCGGGACGAGAACCACGGGCCGCCGCGCATGGCGCAGGCACTCGCCGGTGACACGGCCGAGGAGGAACTCGCTCACGCGGCTGTGCGGGTGGTAGCCCAGCACCAGCATGCCGCCGTGGTCCGCGGCAGCGCGAGCGAGCTCTACCCCCGGATCGCCCTCCAACTGGATCTCGACGATCTCCGGCGCGTCGGCGACGGTCGCCACGGTGGCGGCGACTGTGTCGTGCAGCCGGGTGTGCAGCCGTTCGGCCGGCGGCGCGGTGCCGTAGGGCTGGATCGCGTAGGAAGTACCCGGGGCGAGGTGGACCCGTGGGCGAACCTCGACTGCCGTGATCGTGCAGTGGTCTGCCATGGCCCTGGTGATGGCCCACCGCAGGGCGGCGACGCTCGCCGCGGAGCCGTCGACGCCGACGACGATGCCGTTCTGACCAGTCATCGTGAGCTCCCATCTCTCCGGTTCCCACCCTTCGCCCAGATCCCGGGAGCCGGGAGTGCCGGAAGTCCCGGACCACCGGAGCAGGACGTCCCGCGCCGCAAGGCCTTCGGTCGCTGGGCGCGCCGCCGCTGTGCGGGTGTGGTGTGGTCAGGAGGCCGGACTTCGCGGCCGGACGGGAAAGGTGTGTCGACCATGCGGAATCTCACAGGCAGCACGGTCCTGGTGACAGGTGGCGCCCGGGGCATCGGCGCGGCGACCGCGCGGGCGTTCCTCGACCAGGGCGCGTTCGTGGTCATCGCCGACGTCCTCGACGACGTGGGCACGACGCTCGCGGAGGACTTGGGGGAGCGGGCCGCCTACGTCCACCTGGATGTGACCGAGATCGATGACTGGACCGCCGCGCTCGAGTTCGCCGAGCGGCATTTCGGTGCGGTCGGCGTGCTGGTGAACAACGCCGGCATCGTGGAGTTCGGGTCCATCGACGAACAGACACCGAAGGCGTTCCGGCACGTCCTCGACGTGAACCTGTTCGGTCCGTGGCTGGGCATGCACGTCGCGGCCCCCACGCTGCGGCGGACCGGCGGCGTGGTCGTCAACGTCTCGTCGACAGCCGGTCTCATGGGATACGCGGGCCTCGGCGCCTACGTCGCCAGCAAGTGGGGCCTGCGGGGCCTCACCAAGAGCGCGGCGCTCGACCTGGCGGGCGACTCGGTGCGCGTGTGCTCGGTCCACCCGGGCCCCATCGCCACTCCGATGACCGCCGGATTCGACGACTCGATGGTCGTCGGCCAGCCGATCCCGCGGTTCGGCAAGCCGGAGGAGGTCGCCGCGATGATCGTTTTCATCGCGACGGAAGCGAGCTTCTCCACGGGCAGCGAGTTCGTCGTGGACGGCGGCGCGGTCGTCGGGTCGATGTTGACGGCGTGACCACCGTAGAGACGCGAAACCGGCCGAGCGAGCTCGGCCGGTTCAGCTTTGGCGACGGATCAGCCGGTAGCGGCCGACAGGGCGGCCAATGCCGCGGTACCGCTCTGGGTCAGCACCGCGGGAGCGATGCTGCCGGTCGGCCCCGGCCACGCCGGCCGAACGAGGTCGCCGTCGACCAGATCGTTGGTGGCGGTGAAGTCGCACCACCGGCCATCGACCGAGAGCGTGGGGTGGCGGCCCGTCAGCAGCCGGCCACGGCCGTCGGCGATGGCGCGGAGCATCGCCCGGTGCCGGGAGGTGAAGTTCGTCGCGATCATGTCAGTCACCGTTTCCCGCTTGGCCCGGCTAGTGGGTGGGTTCCTGGTGCTCGATGATCAGCGCGATCGGCGCCAGCCGCGCCCGGTGCTCGTTCGCGTGGTGCCGGCAGAAGACCAGTTCGCCGCCAGCGTTCAGCAGGACCAGCACGTGCGCTGCCGCTGAGCAGCGGTCGCAGCGGTCCTCGGCGTGGAACATGTCGGCGGCGACGTGGGGAGCGGTTGCGGCGGTCATGATCGACTCCTTGAGCGGGGAGGGTGTTTCTGACAAGTAAGAGCCTGCTCGTTCTCGATGGCCGGTCCCACGGGCGTTCGACCGCTCTTCGGCGGGTCTCTCGCGGCGCCCGCGACGGACCAAAGTCCTCGCCGTGCGGAGCAGTTCGCCGTGCTCGGCCGGCCCGGAGTACCAAAGGCCGTTCCGGTATGGCCCTTGGTCCCTGGGCCGGCTGCCCGGCGCTGGCGATGCTCGATGTATGGCGTCCGAAGTCACCCTTGCGCCGCAGGACCCACGCGAGCCCATCGACCGCGTACTACGCGACCTGCGGACGACTCGTCGTGGCCTGACCAGCCGCGAAGCCACTCGCAGGCTCACGGTCTACGGCGCGAACGAGCTGACCCGCCGCGGCCGCGCCAACTGGCCGGCCGAACTCCTCCACCAGGTCGCGCACCCGCTCGCGCTGCTGCTCTGGCTCGCGGCCGGCCTGGCGTGGCTGTCCGGCACGATCGTGCTCGCCATCGCCATCGTGGCGGTCATCCTGCTCAACGCGGCGCTGGCCTTTCTGCAGGAACAGCAGGCGGAGCGGGCCGTGGAGGCGCTGGCCGCCTACTTGCCGCCGCACGCGACCGCGGTCCGTGATGGGCGGCGGCAGTCCGTGCCGGCTCGCGACCTGGTGCCCGGGGATGTCCTGGTCATCGAGGAGGGCGACGGCATCTCCGCCGACGCCCGGCTGCTGTCCGGGGGGCTGGAGGCCGACCTCTCCGCGCTTACCGGCGAGTCGATCCCCGTGTACCGGTCGGCGGACGCCCGGGACGGAACGCGCCCCCTGCTGGACTCACCGGACGCGGTGTTCAGCGGCACCACCTGCACGGCAGGCGAGGCGACCGCCGTCGTGTTCGCCACCGGCATGCACACCGAGCTCGGCCGGATCGCCGCGCTGTCCCAGCGGGTCAAGCGCGACATCAGCCCGCTCGAGCGCCAGGTCAAGCGGGTCGCCTGGCTGATCGCGGCCGTCGCGATCGGAGCTGGTCTCGCCTTCCTGCCCCTGGGCGCGCTCGTTGCCGGGCTGCCTTTGGGCGACGCGGTCAACTTCGCCATCGGCCTGCTGGTCGCGAACGTGCCCGAGGGCCTGCTGCCCACCATCACACTGGCCCTCGCGGTCGGTGTGCGCGTGCTCGCCCGCAGTGGTGCCGTCGTGAAGCGGCTCTCGGCCGTGGAGACCCTCGGCTCGACCACCGTCATCTGCACCGACAAGACCGGCACGCTGACGTTCAACAGGATGAGCGTCACGGACGTGTGGACCCCGGCCGGTCCGCTCGACATCGGGCCGGCGACCAGCCCGCTCGCCACGAACCTGCGTACGGCACTCGCCGCGTGCTCCAACGCCGACCTCGGCTCCGGAGACCCGGGTGAAGCGGCGGGAGATCCCACGGAGATCGCGCTGCTGAAGTTGGCCCGCGGGCTCGGCGCGGACACCTCCGTCGAGCGCCGGGACACCGGGCGGCTGCGCCAGTTCCACTTCGACCCCGCACTGCGCCGGATGTCCACGGTGGATGCCGCGGGCACGCGGCGAACCGTCAACGTCAAGGGCGCGCCGGAGTCCGTTCTTCCCTGCACCACCCGGATCGCCCTTGCCGCCGGCGGCTCACGCCCGATGACCGAGGTCGACCGCGCCGAGGTCGCCGATGTGTCCACCGGGCTCGCCGGCCGTGGCCTGCGGCTCATGGCCGTCGCGCAGCGCGAGCTGGCGCCGGACGAGCCCGTCCCGGACGATCGCGCGGCCGCCGAGACCGAGCTGGTGCTGCTCGGCGTGGTCGCGATGCTCGACCCACCCCGGCCCGAGGTCGCCGACGCCGTGGCCCGCTGCCACACCGCAGGCATCCGGCTCATCGTCATCACCGGAGACCACGCGCTCACCGCGGCCGAGATCGCCCGCCAGGTCGGCATCGCCCGCGACCATCCCACCGTCGTGACCGGCACCGAGCTGGACGCGATGAGCGACGCGGAGCTCGACCGGCTCCTGCGCGGCAGCCGCGAGCTGATCTTCGCCCGCAGCTCGCCCGAGGCGAAGCTGCGGATCGCCGACGCACTGCGTGCGCACGGCGAGGTGGTCGCCATGACCGGGGACGGCGTCAACGACGCACCCGCACTGCGCACCGCCGACATCGGCGTGGCCATGGGCGTCGCCGGCACCGACGTCGCGCGGGAGGCATCGACCATGGTGCTCACCGACGACAACTTCGCCACGATCGTGACCGCCGTCCAGGCGGGCCGGCGGGTCTACGACAACGTGCGCAAGTTCATCCTCTACATCTTCGCCCACGCCACGCCCGAGGTGCTGCCGTTCCTGCTGTTCGCCCTCGCCGGCGGCGCGATCCCGCTGCCGCTGACCGCATTGCAGATCCTCGCCATCGACCTCGGCACCGAGACGCTGCCCGCACTCGCGCTCGGCCGCGAGCCGGCCGAGCCCGGGCTGATGGACCGCGCACCGAGAGGCCGATCCGACAACGTCATCGACGCCCCAATGCTCCGGCGAGCGTGGGGCCTGCTGGGCGGGATCTCGGCCGTCCTCGTCCTGGCCGGGTTCTTCCTCACCCTCTACGCCGGTGGCTGGACCCCCGGTGCGGACGTCGGCGCGGGCACACCGCTGCACAGCGTGTGGCTTCAGGCCACCACCATGACCTTCCTCGGCATCGTCGCCTGCCAGATCGGCACGGCGTTCGCGGCCCGTACCCAGCACGCGTCCCTGCGTGCCATCGGCCCGTTCAGCAACAAGCTGCTGCTGTGGGGCATCGCGTTCGAGGTCGCGTTCGCGGCCGCCCTGATCACCGTGCCCGCCCTGCGGGACGTCTTCGGCACCGCGATGCCGCCCGCGGGCTCGCTCGCACTCCTCGCCGTGTTCCCCGTCGTCGTCTGGGGCGCGGACGAGTTCTGGCGGTCGCACCGGCGGCGCCATTCCCACACCCGGCCCACCTCCGAGTCCTCCGGAAAGGAAATCCGATGACCAAGTACGTGTACGACTTCACCGAGGGCAACCGCGGCATGGCGGACCTGCTCGGCGGCAAGGGCGCGAACCTCGCGGAGATGACCGGGATGGGCCTGCCGGTCCCACCGGGCTTCACCATCACCACCGAGGCCTGCCGGGCCTATCTCACGGCAGGCACCATCCCTGCCGATCTCTCGTACGAAGTGGACACTCACCTCCACGCGATGGAGATCGCCGCCGGCCGCAAGCTCGGCCAGGTCGACGCGCCGCTGCTCGTGTCGGTGCGGTCCGGGGCCCGGTTCTCGATGCCCGGCATGATGGACACGGTCCTCAACATCGGCCTCACCGACGACTCGGTCGTCGGGCTCGCCGCATGGTCCGGGAGCCCGCGGCTGGCGTGGGACTCCTACCGGCGCCTGCTGCAGATGTTCGGCGAGACCGTGCTCGGCATCGACGCGCAACACTTCGCCGGCGCGCTGCACGCGGCGAAGGAGGCGAAGGGTGTCACCGGCGACCTGGACCTGGATGGCGACGACCTGCGGCAGCTCACGGCACGCTACAAGGAGATCATCCGTGCCGAGTCCGGCCGGGACTTCCCGCAGGACCCGCGCGAGCAGCTCGACCTGGCGATCGAGTCCGTGTTCGCGTCCTGGAACACCGATCGCGCCCGCACGTACCGGCGTGCCGAGCACATTCCCGACGACCTCGGCACCGCTGTCAACGTGTGCGCCATGGTGTTCGGCAATCTCGGTGACGACTCCGGGACCGGTGTCGCCTTCACCCGGGACCCGGCAACCGGCGCGGCGGGCGTATACGGCGACTACCTCGCCAACGCACAGGGCGAGGACGTCGTCGCCGGCATCCGCAACACTCTCCCGCTCGACCGGCTCGCCGACCTGCATCCCGGGCCGTACGCGCAGCTGCTGGACATCATGCGGACCCTGGAGAAGCACTACCGGGACCTGTGCGACATCGAGTTCACCATCGAGCGGGGCACGCTGTGGATGCTGCAGACCCGCGTCGGCAAGCGGACCGCGGCCGCGGCGTTCCGGATCGCCGAAGCGTTGCATGCGGAAGGAGTCATCGACGCCGACGAGGCGCTGCGCCGCGTGACCGGAGCCCAGCTCGCCCAGCTGATGTTCCCCCGCTTCGACGGCAACGCGGCTGCCCGGCGCATCGCGACCGGTGTCGCCGCCTCGCCCGGTGCGGCCGTGGGCGAGGTCGTGTTCGACTCCGATACCGCGGTCGCGCGTGCGGCGGCGGGTGCGGCGGTGATCCTCGTCCGCCGGGAGACCAACCCCGACGACCTGGACGGGCTGATCCACGCACGCGGCGTGCTCACCAGCCGCGGCGGCAAGACGTCGCACGCCGCGGTCGTCGCCCGAGGCCTCGGCCGCACCTGCGTGTGCGGGGCGGAGTCGCTCGACATCGAC
This sequence comes from Actinophytocola sp., assembly GCF_036555685.1. Lineage (GTDB taxonomy): Bacteria > Actinomycetota > Actinomycetes > Mycobacteriales > Pseudonocardiaceae > Actinophytocola. Next base: position 67,971 of record NZ_DATBKY010000237.1, read on the forward strand.
CCCGACGTGCGGCGGTTCACCACCGCCGACGGCATCGTGGTGACCGAGGGCGACGTCATCTCGGTCGACGGCACGGCCGGCGTCGTGTACCTCGGCCGGGTACCGGTGGTGCCCTCACCGGTCGCCGAGTACTTCGAGGGCCGCGACGTCGGCGACGACGAGCTGGTCCGCGCTGTCGATCACATCGTCCGGCACGCGGACGCGCGGAGCCGGCTCGGCGTGCGCGCGAACGCGGACACCCCGGCCGATGCGGGCCGGGCCCGGCGGCTCGGCGCCACCGGAGTCGGGCTGTGCCGGACCGAGCACATGTTCCTCGGTGAGCGCCGGGCGCTCGTGGAGCGGCTGATACTCGCAGCGGACGACGCGGAGCGCGAAGCGGCGATCGCGGCGCTGCTTCCCCTGCAGCGAGCGGACTTCGTCGACATACTGTCCGAGATGGACGGTCTGCCGGTCACGATCCGGCTCCTGGACCCGCCCCTGCACGAGTTCCTGCCCGACCGTACCGAGCTGACCGCCCAGGCTGCGGTCGCCAAGGCGCTCGGCCGCCCGGCCACGTCGGAGCGGCTGCTGCGCGCGGTCAACCGGCTGCACGAGGAAAACCCGATGCTGGGCATGCGCGGCGTGCGGCTCGGTCTGGTCATCCCCGGCCTCTACGACATGCAGGTCCGGGCGATCGCGGAGGCGTCGGCCGCCCGGCTGCGCGCCGGCGGGCACCCACACGCCGAGATCATGATCCCGCTGATCGGCGACGCCCGCGAGCTGGAGATCGTCGCCGCACGGGCGAGCGGGATCCTCGCCGAGGTCGCCGCCGAGTCCGGTGTGGACCTACCACTCGAGATCGGTACGATGATCGAGCTGCCGCGTGCCGCCCTGACCGCGGACCGCATCGCCGAGACCGCGGAGTTCTTCTCCTTCGGCACCAACGACCTCACGCAGACGACGTGGGGCTTCTCCCGTGACGACGTCGAGGCGGCGTTCTTCCCCACCTACCTCGCCGAGCGCGTGTTCACCGTGTCCCCGTTCGAGACCATCGACCGCGACGGCGTCGGCCGGCTCATCGGTCTCGCCGTGGCGATGGGCCGGGCCGCCCGCCCGGGGATCGCTCTCGGCGTGTGTGGTGAACATGGCGGCGATCCGGAGTCGATCCGGTTCTTCCACGAGGTCGGGCTGGACTACGTGTCCTGCTCGCCGTTCCGGGTGCCGATCGCCCGGCTGGAGGCGGGCCGCGCGGCAGTGGGAGACGACGATGGCAGCGTGGACAGCCGCTGACCGCCGGGGGTCACGGCTCTCGCCCGAGCGAATCGGCCATGGCTGGCGCAGATCGGCTGGCTCCGTGGCATCACCTCGTGCTCCGCGCGACGCGTGCTGCGCACCATGGTGGCTCGTCGCGGCGGCGTGGGCACTCGTCGTCCCGGCCGATGCGCTGATGTCGAGATCGATGCTGCACGGCGTCCGGGCACGGGTCGAAGGAGGACCGTCATGGAGCGGTTGAGCGCAGCGGACCTGAGCATGTTGTGGCCCGAGGACTTCGGATGGCCGCAGGACATCGGCGTGATCGGCATCCTCGACGGCCGCACCCTGGTCGGCGCCGACGGACGGGTTCACATCGAGATGCTGCGCCGGGCGATCGGCGCCCGCCTGCCGGTCGTGCCACGGTTTCGCCAGGTGGTCCACACCCCGCGGCGCGGGCTGGGCCGGCCGTTGTGGGTCGACGCGCCCGACGTGGACCTGGATCGACACGTGCGAGTCGTCGACCTGTCCGGCGAGGCGGATCTGCTCGCGGCGGTGGAACGGATCCGCAGGCGGCCGATGGACCGGGCCCGGCCGCTCTGGCAGATCTGGCTGTTCACCGGACTCGGTGACGGGCGGATCGGATGCTTCATCCGGGTTCATCACGCGATCACCGACGGCATCGGCGGTGTGTCCACATTGGCCACTTTGCTCGGCGCCGGCCCGGCCGACGCGCAGCCCGCCGCCCCACTGCCCTCGACACGCGAACTGCTGGCGGACAACCTTCGCGGTCACGGCGCGGCTCTGGCCCGCGCTGCGGCCGCGGCCGCGCATCCCGTACGGACGGTGCGAGCGGTGCGGGAAGGGTGGCCCGCACTGCGCGAGGTCGTGGGGGAGAAGGCTCCGCGAACGAGCCTGAACCGTCCGCTCGGCCCGGGCCGCACGCTGACCGTCGTGCGCGGCCGCCTGCGCGCGACGAGGGCTTCGGCCCACACCCACGGCGGGACCGTGAACGACGTCGTGCTGGCGGTGATCACCGGTGGGCTGCGCGACCTGCTGCGGTCGCGCGGGGAGCCCGTGGACGGGGTCGTGCTCCGGACCTACGTCCCGGTCGCGCTGCACCGGAGTCAGCCGGCGCTACGCCGCGGAAACGCGGACGCGCTCATGATCGTGCCGTTGCCCGTCGGTGTTCCCGACCCGGCGGAGCGCCTGCGCTCGATCGCCGCCGACACGGCCCTGCGGCGCGGGTTCCGCCGTCCGTCCGGTGGCTCGCTGTTCCGCACCGGCTTCGTGCAGCGGGCGTTCCTGCCACTGCTCGCGCGCCAGCGATGGGCGAACACGTACGTCGCCAACGTGCCCGGACCACGGGAACCCCTGACGTTCGCGGGCGTGCCGGTGCTCGAGCTGTTCCCCTTGGTACCGCTCATCGGCAACGTGACGCTCGGCGTCGGTGCGCTGTCCTACGCGGGTCAGCTCAACCTGACCGTCGTGGCCGACGCGGCCGCCTGCCCCGACATCGCGACGTTCACCGCCGGACTTCAGCGAGATCTCGACTCGTTGACCGCCCATACCGAGGAGGCCCGCCGTGACGCATGACGTCCACACCGCACCCGACCGGACGCGGGCATCGCAAGCCGCGCCGCACCGCACTCTCGGCATCCTGCTCTTCGTGCTCGCGGGCGTGCTCGTGCTCAACAGCGTGCTCGGGCCGCTCGCCACCGGCGTCATCGGCTATCCGATCGCCGAGACCGTGCGCAACCAGCTGATCGGGCTCGAGCTCGTCTCCGTTCTGCTCGTGGCGCCCCTGAGCGCCGTCGCCGGGATCCTCGCCCTGCGCGGCCACCGCGCGGCCGGGGTGCTCGGGTTCGGTCCGGCGGCGTACACCGCGTACATGTTCGCGCAGTATGTCCTCGGTCCGCAGTACCGGTCGTACAACCTCACGGTCCTGTTCCACGTCGGGGTCTTCAGCCTCGGCGCAGCCGTGGCGCTTGTCGCCTGGACGGGAACCGACAGCGCCGGCCTGCCGACACTCACCCGTGTCCGGGAGCGCTGGTACGGCGTGTTCCTGCTGGCGCTGGCGGCCTTCGTCGCGAGTCGTTATGCCGGTGTGCTCGCCGGGACCGGTTCGCCCATCGCGGGGGAGTTCGCCGGGTCGCCCGCGTTCTACTGGACGATCGTCCTGCTCGACCTCGGCGTCGTCGTGCCCGGGACCGCCGTCGCCGGCGTGGCCCTGATCCGTGGCGCTCGAGCGGCCCGGACGGCGCTGTACGCCGTGCTGGGCTGGTTCGCCCTGGTCCCACCGTCGGTGGCGGCGATGGGCCTGGCGATGGTGGTCAACGACGACCCGTACTCCTCCGCCGGACAGACAGCACTGCTCGGTGGGGTGTCGGTGCTCTTCCTCGCCGTGGCGGTGTGGATCTACCGGCCGGTGCTGACGCGCGTGGATGGCTGAGGCTGCCTCGTCTCGGTGCGCTGCAGCTCGCGCACGAGGAAGACCTGCACGACGACGCCGGAGACCACGAGCAGCACCATCAGGAGCGCGGTGACCGCGGTGTCGACGGAGGCGAGGTACAGGATCGCCTCCGCGGTGCCGGCCAGCGCGTAGACCATGGCCAGCCCGAACAGCCACCGCCGGCGAAGTCGCGTCGCGGCGTCTGCGATCGGTACCCACGCGAGCGTGCCGAGCGACGCGAGCGTGACGACGAAGTACAGGCCGTAGTGCCAGAAGGACGGCTTCCTCGTGGCGCTGGCCTCTTCCGGTTGGTCACCCGAAGACAGCGGCGGTGTCGCGGGATGGGTTGTCATGTGGACCGACCTCCACGATCCGAACGAGGAGAAGTCCGGTGAGCGCGGCGACCGTAGCCGCCATCAGCAGTCCACCGAGGACACCGATGAGCACTACGGTGACGACACCCTGGTCCGGATGCCACAACGGCATGGTGACCGCGAAGAAGACGCCGAGCGCGGCCAGCCACGCCACCGCCGTCCCCCAGATCCACCGGCCGGCGCCCGTCGCGTGATCACGTAGGACGGTCCACTGCGCGGTGCCGATCGAGCCGAGCAGCACCGTGGCGGCGATGGCGACGGCCGGCACGAGCACAGCCGGCGGGAGACCCGACAGCCAGTCGCCGGCGACGGTCGGCACGAGACCGACCAGCCATGCGAGCGCTGCTGCGGCAGCCGTCATCGCCGTCCAGCGGACGATCGGCAGGCCGGGCAGAACCTGCCTGAGCACGCGGGCCTGGAACCCGCCCAGCACCGCGCCCTCGACAGCGCCGGCCACCACGAGCAGTGGCGCGACTGCGGCCGCTGGCGCGTGGACGGTCAGCGCGCCGACGGTGGCGGGAACGGCGAAGCCGGCGCACTCGCCGACCGTGACGTTCGCGAACCAGCGCGTCCACAAGGACATCTCCGGGACGGGCAGCACCTGCTCGAGGTCGATCACGACGAGCGGATCGGTCGTGCCCGCAGGAACCCGGGGGTGTGCCGAACGGTAGCGCGCGAGCACCGCCGCACGTCCCGCACCGCCGGGCAGCACCGCGGTGCCGGTCGCGGCGTGCCAGCGCCCGTCGATCAGGACGTCGACGCGCCGCGGCGTGCGGAAGTTTCGCCACCACCGCTTGGCCGCACCATGCCCGGCGAGCACCACGAGCCGGCGATCGGCGCGGACGTACTCGACGGGTAGCTCGACGATCCGTCCGCTGACCCGGCCACGGAGGCGCAGGCCACAGATCCGCCGGCCGATGACCCGGCCGAGCGGGGACCGCAGCAGCGCCAGCACGGCGCGGTTCATCAGACCCTCCTGGGCAGGTTGCCTCTCGCTGAGCAGAACCACCGCATGACCCGGTGACCTCCGTCCGAGGTGGGCGGGAACATCAGCGGGCAGCCGCCGTCGATGACCGTGACGCCGTGCTGCCTGCCGTACTCGGTGGCGTCGGCCGACACGCTGCCCGCGCCGAACAGCCGGTGCATCCACACGTGGCGGATACCGAGCTCGACGCACTCCCGCATCGTCTCCTCGGCGTGCTCGGGGCGCGTCCCGATGACCACCGCCTCGACGCCACCAGGAACGGATTTGAGGTCGTGGTAGCAGGGGTCGTCCTCGACGTGGTCAGCGTTCGGGTTGATGGCGAACACCTCGTAGCCACGCTCGCGGAGTCGCTTGTACACGACGTTGGCACCGTGGTCGGCCGGCCTGCGGGAGACGCCGGTGACCGCGATCTTCTTGTGTGCCAGGAACTCTTCCGCGACCTCAGCGATCTTGCGCATAGCCTTACTCCTTCACAAGCCTCTACCTACCTTGATGTTGCTCGCGTGCACCCGAAGCGGACAGGGCCCTGCGTGGTGCCTGCCGGGGACCTTCGGCTCTGTGCCGCACCGGCGCGCCGACCTGAGATTTGCATGGGAAAGAAGGCAGGTCGCGATGTCGGGACGGATGCGATCAACCACGGGTCCGAGGTGGACAGCGCGGCTCCGGCTGCGCGGCTCTCGCCGCAGGCTCGGTGTCGCGCAGGCGCTGGGGCTGGTGGCCGCCGCGACCACATCCGCGGTCGTACTCGCGGCCGTCCTCGTGACTCTCACGGATCCGCGGGTGTTCCCGAACCTGGGGGTGGCGTTGTGGTGGGCCGCGACCACGATCACGACAGTGGGTTACGGCGACGTGGTACCGCTGAGCGCGATCGGCCGTGCCGTCGGTGCCGTGCTGATGTTCGGCGGCGTGGGCGCGCTCGCATTCGTCACGGCGATCGCCGCGTCCTCGATCGTTGTCGGCGAGGTCGAGGAGGAAGAGCGCGAGATCGAGGCCTACGAACGTCGGTTGGCACGCCGCCTCGACCGGCTCGAGACCCGGCTCGCCCGCATCGAACGGCTGCTGCGCGCGCCGGGCCCGGACGGCCGTGATCGGGTCGCGAACAGCGGGTCATGACGGGCCGAGCACCCGCGCCGGCGTGAAGGGCGGCGCGACCGCCAGAACCTCGTCGAACCCGGCACGCATGCAGTCGACGAAGACATCGGCATCGGGCACGGCCGCGGTGTCGGTGTTGATCGCGATCCGGCAGGTGCCCGCGTAGGACATAAGCGTGAGGTTGGCGGCGGATCCCATCGTCGGACCGAAGGCGTCCTGCGCGGTGACCTTCGCACCCGCGAGATAGAGCTTGGTCGGCACACCGGTCACGTCGCTGGCGAGGAAGTCGACGTTCTTGAGCATCCCGCCGACGAAACCGGTCGGCAGCAGGTCGAGCCCCGCGGCGATCGCGTCGGTGAACGGGAGCGATCGGGAGTTCCGCGCCGCACGGCAGCGCAGGCCGATTCGTGCCATGCGCCGGGCCGGGTCCGCCTCAGCGACCGGCAGTTGGAAGCGCATCAGGGTGATCCGGTTGCTCGCCAGCGCATCGGTCGCGGTGCGGATGCTGATCGGCATCGTCACCCGCAGCTCGTCGACGTGCTTGTCGTGTGCGTCGTGGTAGCGGCGCATGCCGCCGGTCACGCTGGCCAGAAAGGCGTCGTTGACGGTGACGCCGGCCGTCTTCGCCGCGCGCTTGAGCTCCGGCAGGCCCACCGTGACGACGTCCAGGTGCCGGCCGAGGCCGCGGTCGCGCATGACGGGGGACAGGATGTCGAACACCGGCGCCACCGTGGCGGCGATCGACTGGGCGGTGCCGGTGACAGCCTGTGCGGTACCAAGCGGATCCTTGAGCACGTGCAGCGCGGTTGGCAGCACGCCTCGAGCCGCCTTTCCCACCATGCCGGTCAACAGCCCGGCCGTGTGCGCGAGGCCGGCTGGCACGAGTGAGGTGTGATCGTCGGCCGGTGCCTCGTGGGGGTGCGGTTCGAACGCGGGTCTGCGGCACGTGTCGAACAAGACCGGCGCGAGCCGCACCGCTCCGACGCCGTCGGTGAGCGAGTGGTGCAGCTTCATGATCATCGCGGCGCGGCCGCCGGACAGCCCGTCCACGAGCGTGTAGGTCCACAGTGGTCTGGCTCGGTCGAACCCGGTCATCGCCTCGACGCGGGCGAGCTCGAGTGCGGCCGCGTCGTCACCCGGCGCGGGCGCGGTGACCCGGCGCAGATGCCAGCCCAGGTCGAACCCTTCGTCGGTCACCCAGCGGGGCACCGAGAGCCGAGCGGGCAGCTCTGTCACTCGCTGCCGCAGCCGTGGCACCAACCGGGTGGCGGCGTCAACGCGGCGGGCCAGCCGTTCCCAGTCCGGGACCCGGTTGAGCCACACGACGGCGACGATCGTCGCGCGCAGCGCCGGATCTGCCTCCTGGTACCAGGAGAACGCATCGCTGGCACCCATGAACGAGTTCTGCTGTCCGGTCATCGGGTCCTACTTCCTCGACCCGGTGATCAGCGTCGCGACCTGCACGCCGAACCCGATGCACGTGCCGACGATCCCGACCACCAGGACGATCCTGAATATCAGTGCCCAGTCCACGTCCGCGTCGCCGAAGTCGAACGGGAAGACCTGCCAGATCCGCAGCAGGCCGGCGAAGCCGAGGGCGCTCGTGAGCAACCCGCCGAGCGCGACCAGGCGGGGCGGGTCACCGAACAATAAGACCAGATTGGTCAGCAGGCCCGCGGCGATCGTGAGGTTCACGAGGAGGAGCACCTTAGGCGTGTCGCCGTTGAGGAACGGCACGGCCGCCCATCCGGGCCAGATGTTGACCAGGACGAGCATCGCGGCATTGACGCCCGCGCCGAACACGTATCCGGTACGGCGGACGGTGACCGGCTTCGGGGGCGATGTGGTGGTCATCGATACCTCCCTGTGGCTCCGTTCGTCTCCAGTCCACGTGCGCCGCAAGGCCGGGGACAGGGACGTACCGGCCTTCGTCCGGAGGTCGAAGGTCCTCAATGTCGCCGGGCGAACGGATCTGGGCGCCGGTGCGGGGCGGCGCAAACCTGAGGACATGGATGTGGCCCTGGGCGGTGAAGGCTTGTCAGGCGTCGCGGCGAGCGGGACGAGTTGGCGGCAGTTGGCCGCGACTGCCGCGCTCGGCGCGATGTCCGGGGTCGCGGCCGCGCTGCTGATGCCGCGCGGTCCGATAACGGCCGGCCAGGTGGTGGCCGGAATGCTCGCGGGCTTCGCGGTCGGTGGGCTCGCGGGCCGGCTCGGCCGGTCGCGGTGGGCGATCGTCGTTGCGCCGATGGCGTTCGCGGTCGGCTGTGAGCTCGGCCGGATAGGGGTGGACGGCCCGTCCGTCGACCGGCCGGACCTCTCCACGACGCTCGGTGTGCTGGTGTTCGTGCTCGGCCGTGGGTTCCAGGCCGTCGTGCAGCTGCTGCCGATGATGATCGGCGCGGCGGTGGGCGCGAGCGTTGCGCGGCGTGCCGGCGGGTACCGGGCACCTGCTGGGCGGCGCCGCCTGGTGGGGTGGGCGCGGCGCGGCGTGGTCGCGGTGCTGACCGCGGCGCTGGTCGCCCTCGGCGTGCTGCTGACCAGTCCCGGGCACACCGATCCGATCCTCGCTGCCGACGGCCGTCCGGTCGTGGGCAGCGTCGCGGAGCTGGCGAAGGTCCGCCTGGGCGGGCACGAGCAGACCGTGCTGATCCGTGGCCGCAGCACGACGAACCCGGTGCTCCTCTACCTGGCCGGCGGCCCGGGGCAGAGCGATCTGGGCTACACGCGCGCGTACATGGCCGGGCTCGAGGACGACTTCGTCTTCGCGGTCTGGGACCAGCGCGGCGCCGGTGTGTCGTATCCGGCGCTGGATCCGGCCGACACGTGGACCCTGGACCAGGCGGTGTCCGACACCGTGGCGCTGGCGCGCTACCTGGCCGGCCGGTTCGGCACCGGGAAGATCTACCTGTTCGGCAACTCCTGGGGCTCGACGCTCGGTGTGCTCGCCGTCCAGCGGCACCCGGAGCTGTTCCACGCCTACATCGGCGCGGGCCAGATGGCCAGCCAGCTCGCGACCGACCGGATCCTCTACCGCCAGCTGCTCGACCACGCCGCGCGCACCGGCGACACCGCGCTCGCCGAGCGGATGCGTGGCTATGGGCCGCCGCCGTACCGGGACGTCTACGCGTACGCGTTTGTGATCGGGTACTACGACGAGCTCGAACCCTACTCGCGCACGGCCTACTTCGAGACCAACCGTCCGCCGGGACTCGACGGCACGGGCGTGCCCGAGTACGGGCCGCTCGACAAGATCAACAAGGAGAAGGCGCTCGCGGACATGGGTGCGGTCCTCTATCCGCAGCTGCAGCAGCTCGACTTCCGCGAGTCGGTGCCCAGCCTGCAGGTACCGGTCTACCTCGTCCAGGGCGCGCACGAGCTGTCCGCCCGCACCGGTCCGGCCCACGAATGGTTCGCCCGGCTGCGTGCGCCCACGAAGCGCTGGATCACGTTCCCGGATTCGGGACACGTTCCCCAGTTCGAGGAGTTTCCCCGCTTCCGTGCGGTGCTCGCGGATGTCGTCGAGCACGATCGGTGATCGACGTCTGGGGTCTTTTGTTCGTGTCCGTCAGGGACGAACTTCTCTGTGCGGGCTCGTTCCGGGCGCCGAGGCTGGATGTCGTGAAGAGCAAGATTGTGGTCCTCGGTGGTGGCACGGGTGGCACGATCGTCGCGAACCGGCTGCGGCGGGCGCTGGGTGATGACGTCGTCATCACGGTGGTGGACCAGGACAACGACCATGTCTACCAGCCGGGTTTGTTGTTCGTGCCGTTCGGCACCGCGGACGCCGCGGATCTGGTGCGGCCGCGCAACCGCCAGCTGCGGCCGGGCATTCGGTTCCGCGCGGCAGGTGTGGACGGGGTGGACGTCGATGCGAACGTGGTCCATCTAGCGGACGGCGGCACGCTGGACTACGACGTGCTCGTGGTCGCCACGGGCGCGCGTTTGCTGCCCGACGAGACCGACGGCTTGACGGGCCCGGGGTGGCGCGAGCGCGTGTTCACGTTCTACGACCTGCCCGGCGCCACGGCACTTGCCGGGGCCCTCGCGCGGTTCCCGGGCGGGCGGCTGGTGGTGAACGTGGTGGACCTGCCGATCAAGTGTCCGGTGGCGCCGCTGGAGTTCTGCTTCCTCGCCGACTGGTACTTCCGGGAGCGCGGCATCCGGGACGAGGTCGAGCTGACCTACGTGACGCCGCTGGACGCCGCGTTCACCAAGCCGGTGGCCGCGGCCACGCTGGGCGGCTTGCTCGAGGAGAAGGGCATCGAGCTGGTGACCGAGTTCAACACCGGCGAGGTCGACGGGGCAGGCGGCCGGTTCGTGTCCTTCGATGAGCGGGAGGTGCCGTTCGACCTCGCGGTCGCGGTTCCCCTGCACGGTGGCGCGGCCTATGTGGACCGTTCGCCCGGGCTGGGCGACGCGCTGGGGTTCGTCCCGACCGACCCGCGCACCCTGCAGTCCACGGTGCGGCCGAACATCTTCGCGGTCGGCGACGCCGCTTCGATTCCCACGTCGAAGGCGGGTTCGGTGACGCATTTCGAAGGTGAGGTGCTCGCCGGCAACGTCGTCCGGTTCCTGCGCGGGGCGCCGCTGGACGCGGGGTTCGACGGTCACACGAACTGCTTCATCGAGAGCGGGTTCGGCAAGGCGCTGCTCATCGACTTCAACTACGAGACCGAACCACTGCCGGGGCACTTCCCCACCGCGGTCGGCCTGCCGCTGCTGCGGGAGTCGCGGTTCAACCACCTCGGCAAGCTGATGTTCTCGTGGCTGTACTGGCACGGCCTGCTGCCCGGCCGGGACATCCCGGGAATCCCGGCGACCATGCCCACCGCAGGCAAGCACGTCCCCACCACACCCCAGAAAGGAGGGTGACATGACGACGAGGACCTACGCGGGCACCGAGGTGTCCGTCACCGACGACGGCTTCTTCACCGATCCCGGCCAGTGGCGCGAGGACATGGCGCCGGAGATCGCCCGCGAAGCCGGCATCGACGAGCTGACCGACCGGCACTGGCAGGTCATCAAGTTCATGCGGCACGAGTTCGACGAGAAGGGCACCGGGCCCACGGTGCGGGTGCTCGGCAAGACCTCCGGGATCGGCGTCAAGGAGCTCTACCAGCTCTTTCCCAAGGGACCGGCCAAGCTCGCCGCGCGGATCGCCGGCATCCACAAGCCCCGCGGCTGCATCTGAACGGAGGAACAGGTCATGGCTGACACGATCGAGAAGGTCTCCATCATCGTCTCGAAGGGATCTCTGGACGGCGTCTATCCAGCGCTGATCATGGCGAACGGTGCGCGCGCCGAGGGCATCGACGCGAACCTGTTCTTCACGTTCTTCGGACTGGACGCGATCCACAAGGCCCGCCACGAGCACATCAAGCTCGCGACGGTTGGTAACCCGGGCTTGCACCTGGCCACCTGGGCGGGCGGGCTGCCCGGCATGTCCGCGGTGATGACGCACTACCTGGCGAGCAAGATGGACAAGCTCGACATCCCGCCGATCCCGGAGTTCATCGAGATGATCGCGGACACCGGCGCGGGACTGTATGCCTGCAAGGCCTCCGTCGATCTGTTCGGCCTCGCCAAGGACGACTTCATCGACCAGGTAACCGGCATCATCACCGTGGGCGAGTTCTACGAGCTGGCCGCGGGCGGCCAGATCATCTTCACCTGATCGATGGCAAGCGACGACGCGGGAAGGAGAAGCCATGTACGGCAAGGCGGTTCAGGACGAACTCCGGGAACCTACGCGCGCGTTGCGCAAGGCGATCCCCGACGTGTTCGCCGGTTTCACCGTGCTGCACGACGCCGCGCTCGCCGCGGGCGCCTTGGAGGCGAAGACCAAGGAGCTGATCGCGCTCGCCATCGCGGTGAGCGACGAGTGTGACGGGTGCATCGCGGCTCATGCGCGGGCCGCGGCCCGCGCAGGCGCGACGGCGGCGGAGGCGGCGGAGGCGATCGGCGTGGCGATCCTCATGAACGGCGGGCCCGCGACGGTCTACGGCCCACGTGCCTACGCAGCGTTTCTCGAGTTCGCCGCGCGGCCGCCGGCCGGCGGCGACGTCCCGGCGGCCGTCCACTCACACTGAACCTCAGGCGCGTACCGCGCTGCCGCGCGCCGCTTCCGTCAGCTCGGCGACGGCACGCTCCACCGCCCCCGCGAACAGCCAGATGTCTGGACTGGAGTCGAAATCGGCGGTGATGCCGAACGAGATCCGGTCGCAGTAGCTCAGCACGGCCACGCCGGTGCGCAGCCGCACGGCGATCGGCACGTAGGGGAAGATCTCGAGGATCCGCCTGCCGACCACCGCCAGCTCTCGCGGCGACCCGGGCACGTTCGTGGTGACGGTGACGATGTTGCGCTGCGGCAACCGGGCGGCGAGCCGGACGAACAGGGATATCAACGCGGACGGCTCGAGCCCGGCGAGGTCGGTGGCGGCCTGGCCCGCGGCGGCCTCGTTGCCGTTCTTCAGCGCGACCATCCGCTGGTGCACCTCGCGCAGCGCCATCACCGGGTCACCGAGCTCGACCGGCAGCATCGGCAGCATCACCGACACCTGGTTGTCGAGCCGGTCACCGGCACGCACCGACACCGGCACCAGCGCGCGCATCGTGTGCGCACCGGGCTGTTCGCCCCGGTACTGCAGCAGCTCGCGGAAGGCCATGCTGATGGCGGTGAGCGCGACGTCGTTGACGGTGACCCCGAAGGCCACGCCGACGCGTCGCATGTCCGCCAGCGAAGCACGAGCCACCGCATACCGGCGCGGCTGTCCGATCGGTCCGGACAGTGTGGACGGGGCGACCGGCGCGAGTACCTCGGCCATCCGGCCCAGGCCATCCAGCACTTCGCCGGCCCGCCGCGCGAGCGCGCCGGGCGCGCGCAGCACCGGCACAAGCATCCGTAGCCCGCCCAAGGGGTTCATGGGAAGGTCGCTGACGGCACGGACCAACTCGGCCAGACCTCGCGGCTGCTCGACGGTCCGGTCCGGTGCGGCCGGCGGGCCGGCGTGGGCGTCGAACAGAGCATTGTAGAGCTGCGCGGCGGAGACACCGTCGGCGAAGCTGTGGTGGAGCTTGAGGAGCATCGCCCAGCGGTTGCCGGCGAGCCCCTCGATCACCCAGAGCTCCCACAGCGGGCGGTCACGATCCATGCGCTGTCCCATCACCCGGCCCACGAGGGCACAGAGCGCGAGGTCGTCGCCGGGTGCGGGCAGCGCGGTGCGGCGGATGTGGTAGTCGGCGTCGAACGCACCGGTGTCGATCCACACCGGCCGGCCGAGATCGAACGGCAGGCGGTGCAGCCGCTGCTGGGTGCGCCGCACCGCGTGCAGCCGTGGCGCGACCGCGTCGACAAACTCGGCGTGCCCGGGCACCGGCCCCTCGACGACCGCGACGGAGGCGATCGCCATGGAGACGTGCCGGTCGGCGTCCTCGGCGTCGAGGAACGCCGTGTCCAGAGGGCTCAGCGTGTCCATGGCCGGTCACTCCGTCTCCCCGCGAATCGATGCGAGCGCGTCGTCGAGGCGCTTGCGCAGGTCGCTCGCCACCGGCTCGAGGCCGGGCAGGCCGGTGGCGCGCACCAGCACCGCGGGGTCGAGTGCCTCCACCACACTGCCATCACCGGCTTCCCGGACGACGACGGTGCACGGCAGTAGCAGTCCGGCCTGCCGGTCGGTGTCGAGCGTGCGCAGCGCGAGATCCGGCGCGCACACGCCAAAAACCAGATACTCCTCGAGATCCACGCCGACCCGCTCACGAAGCATGGCACGCATGTCCATCTCGAATGTGATCGAGAAACCGTGGTGGGCAAGGACCTCACGGGTGCGCCGCGCGGCCGCGGCGACCCCCTCGTCGAGTCGCACCGTGAGCCCGATGGACGGGATGACCGGCAGGCAGATCTCGGTGCGGTAGCCGGCCGGGTCCGCAGCCACGTCCGGGCCGACGAGATAGGTCTCGGTCGGCGGACCGGCCGGCCGGTAGCCGTGCCGTGCGGTCCATTCCTCGAGTTCCTGGTAGGCGACGCCGATGCCCGCGTAGTCGCCGTGGTGGACGATCCGCGCGGCGGGACGGGCGTGCCTGCCGACGATCCGCGCGCCGTCGCCGATCTCGGCGTGTCCCGTGCCTGGGGCGACCGCGACGCCCGCGTCGACCGCGAGCGGCTCGCCGGCGACGACGTGGTCGAGGTACGTGACGCTGGGCGGGCTCACTGGATGCAGCCCGGCAGCCTTGACCTTGGTGTACATCTCACCGAGCGCCCTGCGGATGTCCTCGCCGATCCGGTCCGTGCGGACGGTACGGCGCAGCAGGAAGACGGTGCCGGGCACCGTTTCCCTGATCTCGATCTGGCTGTGCATTGCGCATTCCTCCTCTGGCTGGCTGATCGGGCATTAGGGCCTGGTGAGGAACACCCACACGGGGCCGGTTCCGACGGGCAGCGCTGCTCCGCGTGCGGTACGCAACCGCGTCGGCGAGAGCGCGGTGGGCCGCGACCACGTGGCGGCGTACCGCTTGCCGTCCCGGAACACGACCGCCTTGCCCGTGCCGACGGTGCGAGCCACCGGCGATGGGTTGCCCCTCGCGTCCTCGATGCCTTCCCGCGCGGTTACGCGGACCGTCTGGATCACGACCGTCGCCGCGGTCAGCGGCCCACACTCGGTGGACAGCATCGGAGTTCCGTCCATGGTGATCACCCAGCGCTGATGACGGGTGGACCACGCGATGACGTACCGCGCGGCCGGATACCCGACCGTGCCCTGCGTGACAGACGTGCCGCCGGCCGGCGCGGATCCCGTCAGCAACGGCGCCTGCCTCGGTGCCTTCGCCTTGTCCGGCAGCGCGGCGGGTCGCACGAAGAGGTTGTGCGGTGCCCGCCGATCACCGCTACGGAAGAATGCGGCCGCAGCCTGTGCCGGCGACGCGTTGATCACGCGGGCGGCCCGGAGCGTGGGTAGCAGCTCCGGCGCCGCGCCCGAGTACGCGAGCACCGGCGTGCCGTACTGGGCGAGCAGCTCGACGTCGGTACGGCGGGCGCTGCGCACCGGGCCGATGGCCGCGGGGACGTCGCCGCGCGCGTACAGCGCGACGAGCCGCGTCAGCCCGCCTTCGACCGGTTCGACGTAGACGACGTCGGCCGAGCCGAGCCCGGTCTGTGGTCGCGCCGCCGCCACGTTGTCGATCTTGACCGCGAGGTACGGAACTCGCCACTGGCTGGGGGACGGTGCGGTGGAAGTGGGTGGTGCCGGCACGGCCGTGCCCGGTACCTGCCGGCCGTCACTGTTGATCACGACGAGTATCGCGGCGACGACCGCCACGACCGATATCGCCGCCACAAGTTCCCACACCGGCCATTTGCGTGCGGACCACTTCATGACATCGCCCCCATTCACGTCGGCAGGACCGGACTTCCACCACCATCCGATCCCGGCGTCGCGTGCCCCAGCACGGACCACCGTCCCTACCGGTGGGGACCTTCGCCCTTTGTTTCCCGGTCGGGCGGATGGCGGTGATGGACGGTGACACGGCGGGAACCACGATGATCGGCGCGTGCTCGTGGCTTCCTGCCACCGCCACGCGACCGCCACAAGCCGAAGCGCGGCCGGCGACCGGATCGACCCGAGCTGCCCGGGTGACGACGCGTGGTGCGACCTGTGCGGGCAGGCCGAAGGCCTCTTCCATTCGGGACTCGGTGCTCTGTGCGAGCCGTGCCGTGTCGAGGTTGTGTCAAGGCAGGAAAGGAGGTGCGGTCGTGACCTTCATCTGGCTGGTCGTCTGGCTGATCGCCGGCACGCCCGCCGTCGAGTCCTGGGGACCGTGGAACAACTGGGGCACTGCGCTGTTCGTCTGCCTGGCAATCGACCTGCTGGCCGCCCTGGGTGCCAGCGCCCGAACGAACGGTCGGCGAGGCACCGCCTGACAGGGCGGTCACCGGCGGGGCCGGATCTACGCCTGCGTGGCTGTCGGCCATGGACGACGTGGTGGCGCGAGCGAAGGCTGCCGATCACGCGTGGGTGAGCAGCCACCAGGCCACGAGTACTCCGCCCGAGTTGGTCGCGAGATGCACGAGCATCGGGGCAAGCAAACCCCGCCCGGTATGCCGCCACCACTGCAGGAGGATCCCGCCCACTCCGGCTGCCAGCATCGTGCCCGCCACCATCACGGCGATCGGCACGCCACCGAGCGCCGTGCCGGTAGTGGCGTACCGCGCGAGGGCGAACGAGGGAAACGCGTGCCACAGCCCGAACAGGCCGGCGGCCGCCAGCGCAGGTCGCCATCGCCAGCGTTCCCGGGCACCGAACAGGGCCGGTAGCACGCCGCGGAACGCGATCTCCTCCAACACGACCGTGCCCAGTGGGATACGAATCATGGTCACCCACAGGAGCGTGCCGACCCCGAGTGTCTCCAGCCGCCCGTCGCCGAACAGGCCGCGCAGTGCCGGTACCGCCGCCGCGACAGCGAACACGAGCCCGATCGCGGCCAAGCCGACGAGACCGAAGACCGCGGCCCGGCGCAGCTGCCGGCGGGCCAGCCCGACGTGCCGCAGCCGCAGGCCGGTCCAACGGGCGACGCCGAGCAGCGCTGCCGCGACGCTCAGACCGGCCAAGGGGTAGGCCCAGGCCGGCAGCACGAGGTTGATCAGCACGGTGGCCGCCGCGAGGAGCGCCAGCACGGCGGCGGTCGCCGGCACCCGCCGGGTCGAGGTTGGTGGATCGGACGAGGGGGCCGTCGCGACGACGGTTGGCGAAGTCTTGATGCGGCCATTGTGCCCGCGCAACCTGAGGATCTGCTGTGAACCCGCGCCCCGGGACGGCGTCGGCCTGCCTACAGAGGACAGAGCGGCCCGGGACACATCCACGCCGCGCCCGCGGCGCAGGACCCGGCGGAATCTGCTCCGCGAACAGTCCAGCGCCGTGTTCCGGTTGAGCCGCAACCGCTTCGCACGTCCGAATTCGACCCGCCAGAACGCACACCAACACCATGCGGCCCCCAGGGCCACAGCTTGCGCCATTGTCCGCCGCCATGACCATGACTCGGGAATCCGGCGTTTCTCGCCGGGCAGCACCACCGGGACCAGCTTCGGGCTCGGCTCGACCAAGCCTGCTTCGCCCGACACCAACGACTCAGGACGCTAGTCCGTCATGATCACTGTGGTAGGCGCGTGGGTGATGGCCTCGATGTCCGTCACGGTCGCGTCCAGCAGCTTGTGTGCGAGGTCGCTCAACGCCCGGGCGGTGGCGAGCTCGTCGCCGATCTCCGGCACGTTGCCGTCCGCCGGGTTGAGCCGGGCCAGGCCCGTGCCGACCAGGCCGGTCTCGTCGCGATTGTGCAGCCGCGCGCTGGCCCGGGTGCGGTCCTCGTGCTCGTCGATGTAGACGTCGATCGTCCAGTGCTTTGCCTGCGTCATCGGTCTTCTCCTCTTCCTCTCGCAATGACGTCGAGTGTCCAGGGGGCGCCGTGGCCGCGTCCTTCCGCGGCCGCGGCGAGGCTTGCCCGGCACGCCCGCACGACCTGGCGGTTGGCGGGCCCGGCCGGCATCTCGCGGCACTTCGGGCACCGCAGCGACACGTCTCCGGCCAGCTCGTCCACAGCGACGTCGACGGCGCACTCGCAGCGCCGGCACCAGCGGTGGCCGGTCACCACGATCACGTGCAGCGGCGAGGAGACGCAGTCGTGCAGCCAGCGACGGTGGACGTGACACGTGGTCCGCTCGTGGGGGTTCAGCCCGGTCTCCTCGGCGTCGTCCTCGTCGCACAGCGCGGCCGCGAGGCGTGCGTCGGTGAGGTCCGCGTACCGGTCGTGCGGAGCGGCGAGGGCGGTCCGGGTGCTGGATGTCGCGTACATCGCCTTCTCCTCTGCCGTGCCGACCTGCTTTGCCGACGTTGCATCCATGCTCGCCGTGGTACCGGGTGCGCCGACACCGGCGACATTCCTCACTTGCCGGGGACGTTGAGGTGTGCCCGGCAGAGGCCATTGGTCCCACCCACCGCGGGGACTGCGCCTCTGTGGCCGGCCGGCGACACAGGGTTGTCTAAAGGGGAAGCGAGCGAAGGAGGCCGTGGTGCGCGAACCCGACGTGGCATCGGTCATGACGACGCGGGTGACCACCGCGAAGCCAAACACCCCGTTCAAGGACCTGGTCCACACGATGACCGCGCAAGGCATCAGTGCCGTTCCGGTCGTCGACGACGAGAACCGGCCGATCGGCGTGGTGTCCGAGGCGGATGTACTCGCCAAGCAGGAGTTCCACGGCGGCGGCGACGAGCTGCCGCACGGCGATCGGGCTGGTCGTGGCCGCTGGTACCGCGCGCTCGCGCAGACCGCTGCCGAGCTGATGACGACGCCGGTTCACACGGTGCCGGCAAGCAAACCGGTCAGCGTGGCGGCGCGCATTCTCGCCAGGGAGAAGGTGCGCCGGCTGTTCGTCGTCGACGACGGTGGCCGGGTCGCCGGCGTCGTCTCCCGGCGCGACCTGCTCAGGGTCTATCTCCGTACCGACGAAGAGCTGCGCGCGGACATCGAGGCGTTGCTCGCGTCGGCGGTGGGCCTGCCGGAGCACACGGTCGGTGTCACCGTTCACGATGGAACGGCCACTGTGGACGGTGTGCTCGCGAGCCGGCGGGAGGCGGAGGTCGTCGCCCGAGCCGTGCTGGCCATGCCCGGGGTCGTGGGCATGCACAACAACCTGCGCTATGTGGTCGACGACCTCGCGGGGCGCAGCCGTGACCGGACGGACTTCCGACAGTAGTTCGCAAACAACCGACGGAGGACGAGATGTGGGAACCGACAGTTGAGTCGGTGATGACGAAGGATGTCGTCACCGCCCACGAGAGCACCGGGTTCAAGGAGCTGGTGACTCTCATGACCGAACACAAGATCAGCGGCATTCCGGTTGTCGACCACACCGGGCGAGCGGTTGGCGTGGTGTCCGAGGCGGACACGCTGGCCAAGGAGGAGTACGACGGCGGCAACACCCGCAAGCCGCTGTTCAACCGTCAGCGCCGCTCGCACTGGAGCAAAGCGGCGGGCCTGCATGCCTTCGAGCTCATGACCTCACCGGCCATCACGATCCTCGACTCGTCGTCCATCACGGCGGCGGCGAGGTCGATGGCGGAGCACAAGGTGCGCCGGCTGTGCGTGGTCAACCTCGCGGGCAAGCTCGTC
Source organism: Actinophytocola sp. (assembly GCF_036555685.1). Classification (GTDB taxonomy): domain Bacteria; phylum Actinomycetota; class Actinomycetes; order Mycobacteriales; family Pseudonocardiaceae; genus Actinophytocola. The sequence continues at coordinate 87,262 of NZ_DATBKY010000237.1, forward strand.
GGCGTGGTCTCGCGTCGCGACATCATCGCCACCTACCTTCGGGAAGACACGCAGATCCTGGCCGACATCGAGGAACACGTGTTCCGGAAGGGCATGTGGCTCTTCCCCGAGACGCTGACCGCCGACGTCGAGAGGGGCGTGGTCACCTTGGAGGGAGAGGTCCGCAACCGGACCACGGCACAGGTCGCCGCTCAGCTGACCCAGAAGGTCCCCGGTGTCATCGACGTCAAGAACAAGATCCGCTTCGAGATCGACGACACGGTCACCGCGCCCCTGTGAAACGAACCCGAAGACGAACCGGCCTGGACCGAGTGGCCCAGGCCGGTTTCTCGGGTGCCGTCAGGGCACCAGCACCGCTGCGCCGGTGACGCGATCGGCGGCCAGGTCGGCCAGCGCGTGATCGGCCTCGGCGAGCGGGTACACCGTGGTGGCAACGTGGATCCGATGCCGGGCTGCGAACTCGAGGAAGGCGCGCGCGTCGGCACGGGTGTTCGCGGTGACGCTGCGCACCTGCCGCTCGTAGAACAGGTGTCGCCGGTAGTCCAGTGCGGGGACATCGGAGAGGTGGATGCCTGCGATCGCCAGGGTGCCGCCCCGATCGAGCGCCTCGAGCGCGGGCAGGACTAGCTCTCCCGCGGGCGCGAACAAGATTGCGGAGTCGAGGGGCTCCGGTGGGGCGTCGGCCGGCCCGCCCGCCGATGCGGCACCGAGCGCCAGCGCCAGCGTCCGGGCGCGCTCGCCGCGCGTCATCACGTGCACGACCGCGCCACGGGCGAGCGCGACCTGCGCGGCGAGATGGGCACTGCCGCCGAACCCGTAGATGCCCAGCCGGCCGCCGTCCGGCAGCTGCGCTCGCTCCAGTGCGCGGTAGCCGATGATCCCGGCGCACAACAGGGGCGCAAGTTCGACGTCGGTGTAGCCGCCGGGCAGTCGGTGCACGTACGCCACCGGTGCGGTGAGGAACTCCGCGTATCCGCCGTCGGTGTCCCAACCGGTGTACGTCGAGTTCGGACACAGGTTCTCCGCGCCCCGTAGGCAGTACCGGCACGTCTCACACGTGCCGCGCAACCACGCGACGCCGACCCGATCGCCCGGACTTATGCGCCCGGCGTCCTCGCCATGTACCGCGACCACCTCACCGACCACCTCGTGACCCGGCGTGACATGCTCCCGGTGCACCGGCAGGTCGCCTTCCGCCACGTGCAGGTCGGTGCGGCACACCCCGCAGGCGAGGACACGGACGAGCACCTCGCCGGGCGGCGGTGTGCGCACCGGTTCGACGGCCATGACGAGCGGGTGCCCGTCGATGGGTCCGGGCTCCTTGACGCGCCACACCCGCATCGTCGTGGTCATGGCTCCGGGTGCCGCAGCCGCGGCCGGCCCCAGATCAGGTACGCGATCGGACCGACGAAGTTGATCGCGATGGCGCCTGCCCACAACGGCTTGCGCCCGTTCACCTCCTCGATCGGCCGCCGGGCCAGGTCGATCCACGCGATCGCGGCGAGCCCGACCTGTGCGGTGCACATCGCGATGAACGCGACGCGCTGTCCGGTGGTCAGATCGCGCCAGTGTCGCTTCCTCATGACAGTCATCGCTTTCTCCTTTCACCTCCGATGCTTGCCACGTGACGAGCGGGTAGTCACCGCCGAGTGTCACGTCGGGCTGAGGACCTTCGACCAGCCCGATCAGGGACGTCCGCCCGGTTTCGGCGGTGTGACCGGCTGATGTGATGAAGCCGGTGGAACGGGACTTGAGGAGGCAGCGATGGCGAATCCGGTCAGCGAACACCCGATCGTGGTGGGCGTCGACGGATCACCGGCCGCGTGGCGAGCGGGAGCATGGGCTGCCGCGGAGGCGGCCCGCGCGCACGTGCCGCTGCGCCTAGTGCATTGCTGCGCGCTCGCGGTCGTGCGGCAGCCGAGGCACCTGCCGCCACCGCCCGCATACCGCACCGCGGTGCTCGCGCAGGGGCGACACTGGCTGAACGACGCCGCACGTCGGGTGCGCGCTTGCGCACCCGACGTCGCGCTGAGCACCGACATGCGTGCCGGACTGCCCGCCGACGTCCTGATCGACGAGTCGCGTACGGCGAGCTTGGTGGTCGTCGGTTCCCGGGGCACGGGTGGGTTCCGGGAGCTGCTGCTCGGGTCCGTCGCCGTGGCGCTGGCCGCGCATGGGCACTGTCCCGTCATCGTGCACCGGGGAACCGATGCGGACGGGCAGGCCGAGGACGTTCGGCCGGTCGTCGTCGGTGTCGACGGGTCACCGCTCAGCGATGCGGCTGTCGGGTTCGCGTTCGAGGAAGCCGCGGCCAGACGAGCCCCGCTCGTGGCGGTGCACACCTGGCTGGACGTGAACACCGCCGGCATGTGGGCCGGCCTGCCCACGATGATCGACTGGCCGACCGTCCAAGCCGACGAGGAGTGCGTGCTCACACAGAAACTCGCGCGGTGGCAGAAGGAGTACGAGACGGTGCCGGTCCGGACAGTCGTGCTGCGGGATCGCCCGGAACACGCCCTGCAGGCACGCTCCGCACACGCCCAACTTGTCGTTGTGGGTTCGCGAGGTCGGGGGAGCCTTGCCGCACTGGGTCTCGGCTCGGTGAGCAACGCGCTGCTGCACACGGCCCGCTGCCCGGTGGCCGTCGTCCGCCCCGAGTCCGGCGCAGTGCATCACCTCGGACACAACCTCCGGCCGGGCGCGTTCCCGGCCGCCTGATCGAACACAGGAGGCACACGATGGCGACACGGACACGGTTGAGCCGGCTCGGGCTGGACACCGGCAAGAAGGCGCGGCTGCACCGCATCCTGCACCAGCACGGGCTGCGCAACGGCACGGCGCTCTTCCTGCCCTACGACCAGGGCTTCGAGCACGGCCCCCGCGACTTCTTCGCCAACCCCGACTCGAGCGACCCGCGCTACATCGTCAAGCTCGGCGTCGAGGGCGGGTTCAACGGGATCGTGTTGCAGATCGGCCTGGCCGAGAAATTCTACTGGGACTACGCCGGCGAGATCCCGCTGGTGCTCAAGCTGAACGGCAAGACCGACATCCCGCCCGACAACGCGGCGCTCTCCCCGGTGCACGCGAGTGTCGCCGACGCCGTTCGCCTCGGCGCCGACGCGGTCGGCTACACCCTCTACGTGGGCACCCCGGTGCAGGAAAAGGACTTCGCCCAGTACCGGCAGGTCCGTGCCGACGCTCAGGAGCTCGGGATGCCGCTGATCGTGTGGGCCTACCCGCGCGGCTGGGCCGTGGCGGCCAAGGGCGGCAATGACTCCTTCTACGCGGTCGACTACGCCGCCCGGGTGGCGAGCGAGCTCGGCGCGGACGTGGTGAAGGTGAACTTCCCGCACCCGGAGAAGAGCGAAGGGGTGGCCGAACAGTACGTCGGCACCGACGTCTCGGCCCAGCAGGCCATCGACGCCGTCGTCCGGTCGGCGAACCGCACACTCGTCCTGGTGTCCGGTGGAACCAGGGCGGGCGACGAGGTGATGCTGGAAAAGGCGCGCGAGTCGATGGAGGCCGGTGCGGCGGGCCTGATCTTCGGCCGCAACGTGTGGCAACGCGAGCACGACGAGTCATTGCGTTTCGTCGCGAGCCTGCGGGAGATTCTCGCCAAGTACGACGTGGCGCCGTGAACGGCCGTTCGGTTACGCGGCACCCTCGTCCGGTTGGCGCTCGCGCCACTGGACGAGGGGATGCCGGCTCTCCGGGCTTCCGAGCTGTCTCAGTCCTCTGAGGATCAGCTGGCGAGCGCGCTCGCGGCTCGTCCCGAGCTCACCGGCGATCTCCCGAAGGGTGCGCGGCAACCCGGTGTCGAGCCCGTAGCGCATGGTGATCGCGCGGCCTTCACGCGCCGGCAGATCGGCCACCGCGGCCCGGACATCGGCGATGAGCGCCTGGTGCTCGGCGATCTCTTCGGTCGGTGGGAGCTCGCAGTCCTCGATGAACTCGCCGAACGGGACGCCGTCGTCGCCCTCGCCGGTGGGCATGTCGAGGCTGATCGTGCTGCGGGCGAACCGGCGGAGCTCCTCGACCCGCGGCACCGTCGACCCGGTCGCCTCGGCGAGTTCCTCGTCGCCGGGCGCACGGCCGAGGTCGGCGGTGAGCTTGTGATACGCCGCGTGGACCCTGTTCACCTCCTCCTCGACATGTGCCGGTAGCCGGACGATCCGGTTGTGTGCGGCCCCACGGTCGATGGCCTGGCGGATCCACCACGTCGCATACGTCGAGAACTTGTAGCCCTTCGTGTAGTCGAACTTCTCCACCGCGTGGATGAGCCCGAGGTTGCCTTCCTGGATCGCGTCCAGCAGGGACAGGCGTCCTCGGTTGTGCTGCCTGGCGACGGCCACCACGAGACGGAGGTTCGCGTTGATCATCCGCCGCATGGCGAGCCGGGCATCCTCGGCGAGGTACTCGAGGTCGCGGCGCGACCGTGGCGAGCCCCGGACCAGCAAGGCCTCCGCGTACACGCCCGCCTCGATTCGCCTCGCCAGGTCGACTTCCTGCTCAGCCGTCAGCAGGGGGATCGCGCCGATCTGGTTGAGGTAAACCCGAACCAGATCGCCTTCTTCGAAGCCGGCTGTCGTCGTGGTCATGGCACTACCTCCGCATCGTCCAGTCGAGCGCCGTACCCGGCCCCGGGTCCAGTGGCGTAAGACCCTGCGCGACGAGGACTCCGTGCCCGGATCGGCGGCGGTTGCCCGGTGTCGTGTCCTTCGACCACCCGGCACGGGACCTTCCGCACTGACCACCACGGACTGTGGCTGTCTACAACGGAGTAGAAGCATTTGAAAGGGATGAGATCGGATGTTCGAGGTGCGGGTGCACGGCCGCGGCGGGCAGGGGGTCGTCACCGCCGCGGAGCTGCTGTCGATCGCGGCTTTTCTCGAAGGCCGCCACGCCCAGGCGTTCCCCAGCTTCGGCTCGGAGCGGACCGGAGCGCCGGTCGTGGCGTACTGCCGGATCGACGATCGGGAGATCCGCACGCGAGAGCCCATCGTCGCGCCGGACGCGCTGATCGTCCAGGACCCGACCCTGCTCGGGCAGGTCCCGGTGTTCGACGGGCTGCGGGACGACGGCTTCGTGGTGGTGAACTCCGGCAGGCGGATCGAGAACCTCGACCTGCCGCGGATCGCCCACCGGCCGGGGCGATGGATCAGCGTGCCCGGAACCGAACTCGCCCGCAAGATCGTCGGCAGGCCGGTGCCGAACGCGGCACTGCTCGGTGCGTTCGCCGCCGTGAGCGGGGTTGTGTCGCTGGACTCGGTGATCACGGCGGTTCTCCAGCGGTTCACCGGCACGGTGGCCGCCGCGAACGCCACGGCGGCGCGGACCGCGTACCAGGTCGCACGTATCGAGATCGAGGAGCTCGAGCATGCTTAGCCAGATCGAGGGCTCCCGCGGTGTCGCCGAAGCGGTCGCGCGATGCCGGCCCGAGGTCGTCAGCGCGTACCCCATCTCGCCGCAGACGCACATCGTCGAGGCGCTCAGCGCGCTGGTGAAGGCCGGCCGGCTCAGCCCGTGCGAGTACCTCAACGTCGAGTCCGAGTTCGCCGCGATGTCCGTCGCGATCGGCGCGTCGGCGGCCGGCGCCCGCACGTACACGGCCACGGCGAGCCAGGGCCTGCTGTACATGGCGGAGGCCTTGTACAACGCCTCCGGTCTCGGCCTGCCGATCGTCATGACCGTGGCCAACCGCGCGATCGGCGCCCCGATAAACATCTGGAACGACCACAGCGACTCGCTGTCCCAACGGGACAGCGGCTGGATCCAGCTGTACGCGCAGGACAACCAGGAGGCGCTCGACCTGCATATCCAGGCGTTCCGGCTTGCCGAGGAGCTGTCCACGCCGGTCATGGTGTGCATGGACGGGTTCGTCCTCACCCACGCATTCGAACGCCTCGACGTACCGGAGGCGGCGCGGGTGGACGCGTTCCTGCCGCCGTACGAGCCGCGGCAGGTCCTCGACCCCGCGGATCCGGTGTCGATGGGCGCGATGGTCGGCCCGGACGCCTACACCGAGGTCCGCTACCTGTCACACGAGAAGCACCTGCGCGCGCTGGAGATCATCCCGCGGTTGCGTGCGGAGTTCACGGCCGTGTTCGGCCGGGACTCCGGTGGATTGGTGCGGCCCTACCGCCACGATGACGCCGGCATCCTGGTCATCGCCATGGGTTCTGTTCTGGGCACCCTGGAGGACACGGTCGACGAGCTCCGTGGCGACGGCATGCGGGTCGGCGCCGTGGGCCTCACGTCGTTCCGGCCGTTCCCCGCCGACGCGCTGCGGGCAGCCGTCGGTCCGGCGGCGCGGGTGGTGGTGGTGGAGCGCGCGCTCGGAGTGGGCAGCTGTGGAATCGTCACTCCCGAGGTGCGCGCCGCCCTGGCCGGGCTCCCCGTGGAGGTGCACACCGTGTTCGCCGGACTCGGCGGGCGGCCGATCACCAAGGCGTCCCTGCGGGCGCTGCTGGCCGACGCGGCCGCGGGAACGCTGGAACCGACGCGGTTCCTCGATCTGCGCACTGATCTCGTGGCACAGGAGTTGCGGCGGATGCGTCGGGTCAGGCGCTCCGGACCGATCGCCGAGAACCTGCTCCGCGATCTCCATCAAGGCGTGCCCTCCGACGTCGCCGCTGAGAGCTGAGGACCGACGACATGCCCGCACAGAAGATCAAATTCTACCAGACCGGCAGCCACGTGGTGGGCAACCGGCTGCTCGCGCCGGAGCAGCGGTCGGTGCAGGCGGACGGCAACCGCGCGAACTCGCTGACCTGTGGTCACCGCGCCTGCCAGGGCTGCGGCGAGGCGCTCGGTGCCCGCTACGCCATCGACGCGGCGATGCGCGCCACCGGGCGGCAGCTGGTCGCCGTCAACGCCACCGGCTGCCTGGAGGTGTTCTCCACGCCCTATCCGGAGACCTCGTGGCAGGTGCCGTGGATCCACTCGCTGTTCGGCAACGCTCCCGCGGTCGCGGCCGGGGTCGCGGCCGCCATGAAGGTGAAGGGCCGCACCGATGTCCGGGTGGTCGGGCAGGGCGGCGACGGCGGCACGGTCGACATCGGCTTCGCCTGCCTGTCCGGGATGTTCGAGCGCAACGACGACGTGCTGTTCATCTGCTATGACAACGAGGGCTACATGAACACCGGCGTGCAACGCTCCGGCTCCACCCCGGCGGCGGCCCGCACGGCGACGACCCAGGCCGTGGGCGAACGTCCCGGCAACGCCTTCGGGCAGGGCAAGAACGTCCCCGCGATCGCGATGGCCCACGAGATCCCATACGTGGCGACCGCGACGGTCGCCGAGCTACGCGACCTCGAATACAAGGTGACCCGGGCCATGACGTTCCATGGCGCCCGCTACATCCACGTCCTCGTGCCATGCCCGCTCGGCTGGGCCAGCGCGGCGGCCAACACGATCCGGCTCGCCCGGCTCGCCAAGGAAAGCGGCCTGTTCCCGGTGTTCGAGGCCGAGCACGGCGAGATCGTCGACGTGTCGCCCATACGCAAACGGGTACCGGTGGACGAATACCTGAAGCTGCAGGGCCGCTACGCCCACCTGTTCGGCGAGCACCCGGACACCGGCGTCATCGCGCGCATCCAGGCCGGCGCCGATCGCAACATCCGCAAGTACGGCCTGCTCGACACGCACGAGGTGCCCTGATGGACAAGCCGTTCGCGATCACGCTGGGCGTCGGGTCCAGCCTCGCCAACAAGACCGGTACCTGGCGCACCGAGCGGCCTGTTTACCGAAACCTGCTCGCGCCCTGCAACAACGCCTGCCCGGCGGGCGAGAACGTGCAGAGCTGGCTCTACGACGCGGAGGAAGGCCGTTACGAGAAGGCGTGGCGCACGCTCGTCGCCGACAACCCCTTCCCGGCCGTCATGGGCCGGGTCTGCTACCGGCCGTGCGAGACCGCCTGCAGCCGCGGGCAGCTCGACGAGGCGGTCGGCATCAACTCCGTCGAACGCTTCCTCGGCGACGAGGCCATCCGTCAGAAGTGGACGGTCGAGGTGGCAGCGGTGCCGTCCCGCAAGCGGGTGCTCGTGGTCGGCGCCGGGCCGTCCGGCCTGTCCGCCGCGTACCACCTGACGTTGCTTGGTCATGACGTCACGATCCGCGACTCCGGTCGTGAACCCGGTGGCATGATGCGCTACGGGATCCCGGCCTACCGCCTGCCCCGCGACGTGCTCGACGCCGAGATCGCCCGCGTCCTCGCCCTCGGCGTCACGCTCGAGCGGGAGTCCACGGTCACCGACGTGGTCGCCGCGCTGGAGGAGTTCGACGCCGTGTTCCTCGCCGTCGGGGCGCACATCGGGCGGCGTGCCTACATCCCGGCCGGGGACGGAGCGCGGATTCTCGACGCGATCACCCTGCTGCGCGACATGGCCGGGAACGAGGCGCCCGTGCTGGGCCGCCGGGTGGCGGTGTACGGCGGCGGGAACACCGCGGTGGACGCGGCGCGCACCGCCAAGCGCCTTGGCGCCACGGACGCCGTAGTCGTCTATCGCCGCACCCGCGAGCGGATGCCGGCGCACGACGTGGAGGTGGCGGAGGCGCTGGCGGAAGGCGTGACGATCCGGTGGCTGTCCACCATCACCCATGCAGGGGAGGACAGCATCACCGTGGAGAAGATGCGCCTCGACGAACAGGGTTTCCCACAGCCGACCGGTGAGTTCGAGGAGCTCGGCACGGACGCGCTGGTGCTCGCGATAGGGCAGAACGCGGACCTGTCACTGTTGTCCGCGGTCGACGGTATCGAGACCGAGGACGGGGTCGTGCGGGTCGGACCCGACCTCATGACCGGACACCCGGGTGTATTCGCCGGTGGTGACATGGTCCCGGCCGAGCGCACCGTCACCGTCGCCGTCGGCCATGGCAAGCGCGCGGCGCGGGCGATCGATGCGTGGCTGCGTGGTGAGACCCACGCCGAGCCGGCGAAGCCGGCGGTCGCCACGTTCGCCGGGCTGAACACGTGGTACTACTCGGACGCACCGGCGACCGTGCGGCCGACGCTGGACGCCGCGCGGCGCGTCGGCACCTTCGACGAGGTCGTCGGCGGGCTCGACGAGTCGACCGCCCTGTTCGAGGCACGCCGGTGCCTGTCCTGCGGGAACTGCTTCGAATGCGACAACTGCTACGGCGTGTGCCCGGACAACGCGGTGATCAAGCTCGGTCCGGGTGATCGATACGCGATCGACTACGACTACTGCAAGGGCTGTGGCCTGTGCGTCGCCGAGTGCCCGAGCGGCGCCATCACCATGGAACCGGAACAGACCTGAGACGCAGGGCCGGAAGTCCCTGCCGGCGGCGACGAACGCCACTGTGTGCCCGCACGAGACGGGAACACCGTTGAAGTATGAAGGGAATCAAGCTCGCAACGATGGTCGCGGTCACCGCCGCGGCCGCTCTCGTCGCCGGGTGCGGGCGCGCGGAACCGGGGACAGGGGGACCGGCGACAACGTCTCCGCCGGTGACGCAGCCGGCACCCACGTCCACATCGCATATGCCGCGGATGCCCGGCGCGACGCACCCGCGGCCCGGTCACACCCCGTCACACCACGTGCCCGCGCCGCACCGGGCTCCGGTGCTTGCGAACGGCAGGCACTGTGTCTGGCTGACCCGCCTCGACCTGGGCTCCCGGACGCTCACGTTCGATGTCGTCCAGTGGCTCACCGGCGAGGAGGCGGACGAGGCGTTCCACCGTGACCACCCCGAGGCGCCCGACGTCCACGTGCCGAACGGCTACTACATCGTCAACCAGAACCCGCGGCTGCGGACACTTCCGGTCCAGCGCGGCGCGGCGGTGAGCGTGCTCGTGCCGTCGCACGGCAGCGTCCACCAGACGATCCCGTTCGCCGCGCTGCCGAGGTACCTGAGCGACGACATCGAACCGAACGACGGCAAGCTCTGGTACAACCCGTTCTGGCTGACCGTCCGCAATGACCGGATCGTCGCCGTCTTCGAGCAGTACATCCCGTGACGGCCCGCACGCGAGGCGGTGACCACTATGGACACGTCGACCCTGGACAACCTGCCGATTCAGCGGGTCATGAGCGCGGAGGTGCTCGGCATCGTGCCGTCCGCGCCGCTCGAGGTGGCGCTGCGGATGATGGTCGAGGCCGGCGTTCGGCACCTTCCGGTGGTCGAACGCCGCCGGTGCCTCGGGCTGCTGCACGAGTCGGACGCGCTGTGGCGCCTGTGGTCCACCACAGGCGCCGGCACGCGGCCGTGCCGCACCGTCATGCGGACCCCGCCGCCGTGCGTCGACGCGGCCGGCACCGTCGGTATGGCCGCCCGGCGCATGGCCCGCTCGGCCTCCGACGCCGTGCTGGTGCTCGACGAGGGCCGGGTGGTCGGCATCGTGACCGCGACCGACCTCGTCGACCTGCTTGCCAAGAAAGTGACACAAATGTTCTCCTGAAAAGACATTTCGAAACTGGGGAATGGTTCACATGAATTATGTGGGATCGGCGCGAAACTGGCGCAAATTATCGGTACTCGTCGCGATTGTGGCGATGTCGCTATCGGTATTGGGGACATCGACCGGTGAGCCGGTGGCCGTCGCGCAGGCGGTGAGCGCGCCCACGCAGGCGGACGCGACCGCCGTGCCCGTGATGCCCAGCGGGCCGGGCTCGGACCCGTTGGAAGGCATCGCTCTACCACCTGCCGCCGGCGCCGCGGGCGTCGAGCAGCGAATCGAGCAAATGGAGGCGAAGTCCGTCGCGGCCACCACGAGGCCGTTGCCGGACACGTACCAGAAGGGGACGTTCGTGCCGCGGGCGCTGCCCGACGCTGCCCTGCCGTACAACTCCAGCGCGGTGTACGAGCTGCCCGAGGTGCGGGACGCGACCGGCGTGGCGATGTACCTGCTGGACGGGAAGCTGTACGACCACCCGGTCAACCAGGCGGAGGATGCCTTGGCGGCGTTGAACAACTACCGGCTCACCGGTAGGGCCGCCTACTTGAACCGTGCCGTGCTCGACGCCCAGCGTCTCATCGACAGGCGAGTCGTCTCGGACGAGGCGTGGTACTACCCGTACCGGTTCGACTTCGCGTTGCACGGCGGCAGCAACGTCATGCGCGCGCCCTGGTTCAGCGCGATGGCGCAGGGGCAGGCGTTGAACGTGTTCGTGCGGCTGAACCGGGTCACCGGTGACCAGAAGTGGCGGGATGCGGCGGATGCCACGTTCAACAGCTTCCACAACGCACCGGTGCAGGGCCTTCCGTCCACTGTGCACATCGACGCCGAGAACTACCTGTGGCTGGAGGAGTACCCGCTCTGGCCGCCGACCTCCTCGGACCGGACGTTCAACGGACACGTGTTCGCCGCCTTCGGTCTGTACGACTACCTCCGGTTGACCGGCAACACCGTCGCGGTCGACCTGTGGAACGGCGGGCTCGTCAATGCGCGGTGGCACATCCAGTACCGCTTCCGCAACCTGGGCTACATCAGCCACTACTGCCTGCGGCACCCGGCGGTGCTGTCGACGAAGTATCACGACATCCACTGGCACCAGATGGTTTCCCTGCACGCCAGCACCGGCGACGCGGGCTGGAGCCGGATAGCCGACGCGCTGCGCGCCGACTACCCGCCACCGGCCGTCAGCGGGACGGTGGTGCTGACGGGCGGCACGCACACCGGCTACAAGTTCGATGCGAACGGCGCAATCACGGCCCGCAAGTCGATCAGCCTGAGCAGGCGTTCGGGGGCGCCCGGCGATCAGCGGGCGCGGATCAAGGGTCGCGGCGTCTACCTGCGGATCACCGCCGGCTCGCTCGCCGGCTACTGGGTCGCCGAGAACTACCAGCGCGCCTGGTTCGCCGGGGCGAAGGCGGTGCTGGCGTATCCGCTGCCACGGACCGTCCGCATCCCGGCCGGTACCTGGTCGGCGTACCGGTACGACGCGGCCGGCACGGTCACCGCGGCCAGGACCATCAGGCCGACGAGCGCGACGAGCGCGCCCTTCCAGCGCAGCGCCACGATCAACGGGCGGCTCCAGGTCCTGGTCACCGCGGGCTCGCTGGCCGGCTACTGGCTGCCGGCACAACGCATGACACTTATCTGACAGCGAAGGAAAGGGCCGGCGGCAGGCATGTCCTGCCGCCGGCTCGTGCATGACAACTCACCCGTTGCCTGCGATGGTGACCAGCAGCCAGGCGCCGTACCCGACGGTCGCGGCACCGAGGACGACGAGCCCGCGGGTGACGAGGCGCTCGACCCGGTCGCTCGGCCCGAAGTCCGCGACGATCCCGCGCAGGCCGGCGAGCGCGTGCCAGGTGACCGTGACGAGAAATGCCAGCTCGGTCGTGAACACGACGGGATTGCGCAGCCAGGCGATGACCTCGGCGTAGCTGCGCAGGCCCTCGTCGGCCACGTAGTGCTGGGCGATCATGTGCGCGGTCAGCAGCCCGAGCAGGAGGGCGCCGCTACCGGCCTGGACCGTCCACAACCACGCTGGAGACATGTGGTCCCGGGCGGTTTCGCGCGGTTGGATCTGCATTGGACGGACCTCCTCAGTTGAATAGCAGAACGATCGCGACGAGACCGACGGCGACTCCGACCACAGCCAGCGCCACCATGAGCGATCTGCGGGCGCCGATCAGTAAGCCGGAGCCCTGCAGAGCGACGCGCACCCCGTGTGCCGCGTGCACGAGCAGCCCGGCGACGAGCACGGCGTCGAGGGCGAGAAACGCGGGGTGCCCGGCGATCGCGACGAACCGGTCCCAGGTACCGGGACCGCGAGTGAGCAGGCTCAGCACGGCCAGGTGCGCGTACAGATAGCAGGTGAGGCCGATGCCGGCGACGCGGCCGGCGACCAGGGTCCACATGCCGGAGTGCCGGCCACGTGGGTCGAGCCAGCCGCGGACGCCCCGGCGGCCGGTCATGACCGCCGCCCATTGCGAGCGCGGTGAACATGGAGGGCGAGGTGCCGCCGCAGCAGATCACGGCGCAGCCGCATGATCGCGCCGGCCGGGTCGACGCCGGCCGGGCAGACCTGCGAGCACTCCAGCGCCAGGTGGCAGCGCCAAGCGCCCTGTTCGCGGTCTGCGCGTTCGAGGACGGCCGCCGCGTCGTGCCCCCGCGGCTCTCGCAGCACCCGCTCGGTCGCGGCGAGGACCGCGGGACCGGCGTAGCGCCCGTCGGTGGCGGTAACCGGGCAGGCCGAGGTGCAGAGCGAGCATTCGATGCAGTCCTCGAGCCGGTGTCCGTCGTGGTTGTGTTCGTCCCCGCGCAGCAGCGGCCGGCCGACGGCGTCGAGGGACTCGTAGAACGGGCGCATGTCCACCACGAGGTCACTGCGGACCTCCGCCCCCGCGAGCGGTTCGATCAGTACCTGGTCGCCAGGAGCGCCGGCGGGGGTCACGCAGGCGAGCCGCTCCCGCCGGTTGACGCGCATGCCGCACGTGCCGCACGAGGCGTGGAGGCAGGAGTGCCGGAACGTCAGCTCCGCATCCTGGTGCGACCGGATGGACATCAGTATGTCCAACACGGTCATGCCCGGCCGGTATGGCACGTCGAAGTCGTCGTAGTGCGGGTCCGTGTCCCCGGCGCGCCGGCGGTACACGGTGACGCGGATCGCGGCTTCGCCGTCGGTGGTCTCGTTCATGCCCCTACCTCCGCCGATGTGTAGTACGCGGTGTGCGGCAGCAGCACAGCGTCCCTGGTGCGGCAGGGCGTCGTCACGCCGAGCTTGGCGCACGCGATGTCGGCCGTCGCCTCGGCCATCGAACGAAGCGTCGTCGCCTTGCCGCCGGTGATGGTGATCAGGTTGTCGGCGCCGCCGTCGGCGGCGTGGTCGAAGCAGCGGAAGGTGCGGCTCAGCGTGCGGCCCGAAGCGTCGCTCCCGGTGGCGCCGATCAGCGGGCGTACCGCCGCCCACGCGGCCCGCATGGATGCCGCGCCCACTGCGGGCACCAGTCGCATCCCTTCGCGCAGAATTGCACGCACGTGCTCGCTCGACACTCGCACCTCGTCGGGGTCGTCGACGGTCCACGAGCTGGTGCCCACCACGGACAGTCCGCGCTGGGGCAGCACGATGTCGCCGTCGCCGGGCTTGTGAAGCCGGTTGACGACATGGGTGCACCACCGTCCGGTGACCGCGACGAGCACGCCCGGCGACGGGCGGATCGGCACCTCGGCCCCGGCCATCGCGGCCACCCGGCCGCTCCACGGCCCCGCGGCGTTGATGACGAGGTCCGCGGGTACCGCCACGTTCCGCCCGGCCATGTGGTCGCGCGCGACGACGGCGGTGATCGACCGTCCGTTCGAGACGAATGTGACCGCCTCGGTGAACGGCCGCAGCACGGCGCCGCCACGCTGCGCAGTGGCGAAGAACCGCAGCGGCAGGCGCATGGCGTCCATGGTCGCGTCGGGCACCTGGACCGCGAGGCGGACATCGGGTGACAGCCCGGGCTCGGCGTCGAGCGCCGCCGAGCGGGAGAGCAGCCGGGTGGGGATGCCGGATTCGGCGCAGGCGTCGACGAACTCGTCGCGCTGGTCTGCGTCGTCGTCGGTGACCGCGACGAACAAGCCGCCGCCGTTCTCGAACGAGCCGGGGGCGATGCGCCGCAGGATCCGGTTCTCCTGAACACATTCGACCGCCGACTGCCGATCCGTCATCGCGTAGCGCCCGCCGCTGTGCAGCAACCCGTGATGGCGTCCGGTGGTGCCCGAGGTCAGCTCGCCTCGCTCCAGTACCGTCACGGCCAGGCCGCGCAGCGTCAGGTCGTGCGCGAGCGCGGCACCCGTGCCACCACCTCCGATGACCACAACCCTCTGTCGCACAACCGACCTCGCGTTCCTGACGGTCCATCCGATACCCCGAAGGTAGGAATGCGACAGGTGCCACGGACAGGGACGGAGGTCCCGCCGACCCGGTCCCTTGGGCCCCCGGTCGGCCGCCGGTCCGATGACGACTCATGCCGGCGCGGCGAGGAACTCGCCGACCGCGGCCCAGAACGGCGGTGCCTGCTCGATGAACGGGTAGTGACCACTTCGTTCGAAGAAGATCAGCTCGCTGCGGCGGATGGCGGCGGCGAGCTCGGCCGAGCAGGACGGCGGGAACTGCGGGTCGTGCCGGCCGCACATCAGCAGCACGGGAAGGTCGAGCTCGCCCAGGCGCGTGGTGTAGTCGAGCTTGCGGGCCATGCGGTGCCAGTCGGCCCGGCCGGCGGCCGGGCGCAGCCAGTCGGTGAAGGTGACCGGTGCCGGGTCGGCGCGCTGCTGGTCCACATAGGATTCGCGGGTTACGAAGTTGATCAGGATTCGTTCGCTGCCAAGCCTGCGCAGGAGCATGTGTACGCTGCCCAGCAGGGCCATGCGCACAAAGCGGGGATGCGTGCGGTTCCACAGCGCGCCGGGCGCCTCGCGGTAGGCGCGACCACCGCTGCCGGTGCCGACGAGAACCATCCGCCGGACCCGTCCCGGCCGCTCCAGGGCATACGAGAGAAGAGCCAGCCCACCCATGCTGTGGCCCATCGCATCGACCGGACCCGCCACACCGGTCGCGCGCAGCGCCTCGTCGGTACAGTCGTGCATCTCCGCCATGCCCAACCGTGCCGGCCTCCGCGAGGCACCCGAGCCTGGCGGGTCGAACGTGACGACGGTCCTGCCCAACCCGGCAAGCCCGTCGATCAGCGCGTTCGCCGCCGGCAGCCCGGGACGCTGGAACCGGTGCGGGCCCGGCATCAGGAACATGGGCTCCCCGTGTCCCAGCCGGTACACGGCCAGACCGTCCCGGACGACCGGGTCGCCCGGTGTCACGACCTGACCGCCGCGACGAAGTCGCCGACCGCGCGCAGCGTCTCGGCCGTCTGCTCCGCGTGCGGGCTGTGCCCGGCGCGGTCGATGAGCCGCAGGCGCGAATGCGGGATGCCCGCCGCCAACTCGTACTGGCACTCGGGCGGGAACACGAAGTCGTCACGGCCGGCGACTACGAGCGTCGTTGCCGTGATCTCGGGGAGACGGTCCACCACCGACCAGCCGTCGAGGAGGTGGTGGCCCGCGAAGATCAGCGCGTCCGGTCGCATCTTCGTGCGCCAGCCGCCGTGCGCCAGCTCGCGCGCGATCGTCCTCACGCCAGGGCCGCTGTAGTACGCGGGGCCGAGCCGCAGCAGGATACGGAACCACTCCCGCGGCAGGATCTCACCGGCGAACCAGCGTCGGGCGAGCTCGACCTTGTCGGCGCCGTAGCCGCGTGCGGCGAGCACCTCCGGTGCGTTCTGCCGCGACCAGCGGCTGTCGGCGCCCGTGTCGAGCAGCACAAGGCGCGACAGGCTGTCGGGGTAGCGCAGCGCGTACTCGAGCGCGACGTGCCCGCCGAACGAATGGCCGAGCACGGCCCACCGCCGATAGCCCAGCCGCTCGCGCAGCGCCTCGGCGTCCGCCGTCAGGTTGTCCCACGTCATCGACGAGACCGGCGCGCCGGTGGACCGTCCGTTGCCGCGGTGGTCGTAGAAGACCAGCGTGAACCGGTCGGCACAGTGCCGGAACTGGTGCAGCGTCCAGAGATCCGCCCCCGGACCGCCGTGCATCAGCAGCAGCGGATCGCCGTCGCCGACCACATCGACGTTGAGCGACACGTCCCGTATCGCGATTCGCTTCGTCATTCCGCATCACCTCCGTGGCGCCGCTTGTCGAACGACATCGGCGCGACGTCCAGATGGAAGCCGGTCACGCCGGTTCCGGGCGACCGGCCGAACACCACCCGCGTCGTGCCGAGGTCGAAGCCGGACAGATCGGCCCGGAACACGTACGGGTCGGCGGCGTCGTCGGGGTGGAGCGTCAAGCCGCGGGACAGGGCTGGCACCGGGGTGCGCACGCGGAGCACGAGCCGGCCGCGCCGGACGCGTACGTCCGCGCCCGCGACGAACCACTTCTGCACGTCGCGCACGGACCCGCGGAACGAGTATCGACCGCAGAGCTCGGCCCAGATCTCCGGATGCTGCGGTATGTCCGCGCGCAGCACCGGTTCCGGCACGCCGAGCAGGTCGTGAACGAGTCCGGACACCTCGCGGCCGAGCCACGCCATGCCACCGCGCGTGCCGTTGGTGAACGCCACGACCCCGACGCCGTCGCCGGGGGCCACGGACAGCTCGGACCAGAAGCCGGGCAGCAACCCGTTGTGCTCGACGACGAGGTGTCCACCGGCGTCCTGGCGGAAGAAGGCGAGCCCCATGCCGGGCAGGCGGGGATCGGGCCGGTAGTGGGGCGCGTACATGCCGGCGAGCGTCTCAGTGCGGAGGAGCCCGCCACCGCCGCCGAGCAGGGCCGCCACGTACCGCGCCATGTCCCGGGTCGTCGACTGGACGGCGCCGGCCCCGATCGTCACGAGTTCGCGATCGGCGACCGGCCGCGGGCCGCCTGCGCGCAGGGTGTACCCGGTGGCGAGAGCCGCGGTGCCGCGCGAGGAACCGTTGAGGTCGGTGTGCGCCATGCCGAGCGGCGCGAACACGTGGTCGCGAAGGTGATCGGCGAGCGGCCGCGCCGTGACGTCCTCGACGATCTGGCCCAGCGTGGCGAACCCGTGGTTGCTGTACACGTGCCTGCTGCCGGGCTCCGCCACCAGGCGCAGGCCGCCGCGGTAGAACTCCGCCAGGGTCGGCACCCGGTGCCCGAAGGGCACCGTCTCACCGAGCACGGGGAGTAAGGCGCGAGCGGGATACACGAGCTCGGGCAGCCCGCCGGTGTGGGTGAGCAGCTGCCGCACGGTCGGCGGCCGGTGCGTTGCCTTCGCCGGCACCAGCCTGTAGGCGCGCAGGTAGTCGCCTGCGGGCGCGTCGAGGTCGACGAGCCCTCGTTCACCGAGCTGCAGCACCGCGACCGCGGTGAACGTCTTGGTGAGGGAACCGATCCGGAACGCAGTGTCCACAGTGACCGGCGTGCGGGACGCGAGGTCCGCGTACCCGTGTCCGTGGAAGAACTCCAGCCGCCCGTCGCGGACCACGCCGATCGCCAGGCCGACCGCCGGGTGACGGTTGAGGATCCCGGCAGTCCGGGCACGTAACGCGGTCACGTCGATCGCCGGGGACTCGTGCGGTGGCGCGCTCATGATGTTTCCTTCCGGCGGTACCGGCACATCCGGCCGCCACCGTCATGCTGTCCACGCGGGACACCCGGTGCCGGAGTCGGTAGGCCCGCGTCGAGAAGGTCCTTCGCCTCTCACCCGGCCGCCACTGCGGTGCCGACGCTGGGTGTGTGGAGCGGCTGAGTGCGCAGGACCGGCTCATGCTGTGGCCGGACGAGTTCTGGCCACAGGACATCGGCGCGCTCGCCGTTCTCGACGGGAGCGGCCTGCTCGAGCCGGACGGCCGGTTCCGCATCGACGCGGTGCGGCGGGCGGTCGGGGCCCGGCTGCACCTCGTGCCCCGGTTCCGGCAGCTGCTGCACGTGCCGCGGCCCTGGCTCGGTGGTCCGCTGTGGGTGGACGCGCCGCGGTTCGACATCGCCGATCACGTGCTCGTGACGCAGGTACCGGCGACCGGGGACGAGGCCGCCCTGCTGCGGGTCACCGAGCAGCTGCGCCGTCGCAGGCTGGATCGGTCGCGGCCGCTGTGGGAGATGTGGTTCCTGACCGGGCTGCCGGGGCGGCGGGTCGGCCTGTTCGTCCGGATGCACCACGCGATCGCCGACGGCATCGCCGGCATCGCCAGCATCGCCGCGTTTCTCGACGCCGCTCCCGGCTCGTCCGTCGGCCCGGCTCCGTCATGGATGCCGGTCCCGCCGCCATCCGGTCGCGCGCTGTTCGCCGACGCCCTCCGGGAGAGAGCCGGCCGGCTCGCGCACGCGCTCGCCGCGCTCCGCCGTCCGGTCGGCACGATCCGGCGGATGCGCGCCGCGTGGTCGCAGCTACCCCGGTTGCTCGCCGCGCCGCCGACACCGCACACCGGCCTGGACCGGGTCACCGGACCCGACCGCACGTTCGCCGTGCTCCGCGCGGAACTGGACGGTGCTCGGCGGATCGCGCACGAGCATGGCGCCACGATCAACGACGTCCTGCTGGCCGTCACCGCCGCGGGTCTGTGCGGGCTGCTGCGCGACCGGGCCGCACGGGTCGAGAACCTGATGCTGCCGGTCTATGTGCCGGTGACGCTGCGGCGCGCGGACGACCGCGAGCACGCGCGCGGAAACCTGATCGGGCAGATGGTCGTGCCGCTACCGGTCGGCGTGTCCGGCCCCGGCCGACGGCTTGAACTGATCACCGCGGCGACCACGGCCGAGAAGACGCGGAGCCATCCCGACCTCGGCAAGATGCTGCGCAGCCGCCTCGCGCGGCGGGCGCTGCGCAGGTTCCTGGACAGCCACCCGGTCAACGTGACGACCGCAGACCTGCCCGGCCCGCCCGTGCCGATGTATCTCGCCGGGGCGCGGGTGCTCGAGGTGTTCCCGATCCTCCCGCTGGTCGCCGACGTGACCCTAGGTGTCGGCGCCCTGTCCTACGCCGGACAGCTCGCCATCACCGTGGTCGCCGACCGCGACACGATCCCGGACCTCGACGCCTTCGTCACTGGCGCGGGGGAAGAGCTGCGAGCGCTCACAGCCGTCACGGTGTGATCGTGGCCGCTATGCGTACCCGGACGGCTCCGACACCTCCGCCGGCCGGCCCTCGCCGACCACGAGGCGTTCGAACAGCGCGATGTACTGCAGCAACGACCGGGTGCCCAGGAAGTTGTCCCGCACGCGCCCGCGAGCGTTACGGCCCATCTCCCGCGCCAGTTCGGCGTTGGAGACCAGGTCGACGACCGCGTGCCCGTACGCGGCCAGGTCCCGCGGCGGTACCAGAATCCCGGACCGGGGATTCTCCACCTGGTCCTGGATCCCGCCGATGCGGCTCGCCACGACCGGCCGCGCCTTCCACATCGCCTCGGCCACCGTGAGGCCGAAGCCCTCGGCGATCGACTTCTGCACCACCACGTTCGCGCGGCGCTGCAACGCGTTGACGATCGCGGCGTTCTCCTCGACGTCGGACATCGGAACGGTCACGAGGTGGACGCGCTCCCGGGCCGCGCGGGGAAGCGACGCGAAGCGTGCCCGCGCCTCCTCGAGTACCTCCTTGCCCTCGGGGTCATCGGCGATCGCGTCGACCGAGGGGCCGGCGTAGACGAGGTGGGCGTTCGAGCGTGGGAGGACGTGCTGGACGAACCCGTCGATCACGCCGATCGGATCCTTGAGCCGGTCCCAGCGTGATACCTGCAGCACCACCACGTCATCCGGCCGCAGTCGCCGGCCCTCGTCCGCCTCCACGCGCCGCTCGACACGTCCTGGCGATGTGTCCATGCGGACGAACGACGCGTCATCGGCTGATGCCTCCTCCTGAAGACCCGCGGCCGCGAGAATGCCGGCGACCTGGCCGTCGGACAGCGCCTGGTTCTTGGGCGAGAAGGCGTCGATCGACGGTGCGATCAGTACGGTCTTGCCGGGCTCGAGGTCGTCCCAGACGTACTGCCGTCGCGAGAAGACGTAGGCGTCGGCGGCCTGGACGTAGCGGCGCAGAAACCCCCATGCGCGGTGGGTGATCGAGTTGGGCGTGTCGATGCCCACGTGGCATCGCCACACGACCGGCACACCCAGGCGCTTGAGCACGGGGATCATGCCGGCGGTCTGCGGGTCGTGGAGCAGCACGACATCACCCGGGACGATCCTTTCTGCGAGCTCCTCACCGGCGCCGTGCGCGATCGACTCGTACACCTCGCGCGCCTCGTCGTCGAGGGGCAGGCCGTCGCCGGTGGCGTCGTGCAGGTTGTTGTGGATGCGTTTGGTCACCGTGAAGAACGGCTCGTTGCCCTCGACGACCTCCCACCGCTGGTCGATGCCGGCGCCTCGCCCGTACGCGAGCAGGGACACGAGCATCTCGGCCACGCCGCCACCCCGTGCCGTCGAGCTCACGTGCCACATGGCGTGGCCGTCCAGAAGCTCGCGGCCCCGGGCGAAGCGCTCCAGCAGCCGGCGATAGGCGACACCGCCGATCACCGACTCGAACCGCTCGAGTGGCAGCGCGGCGATGGGCACCGAGGTCAGCAACGGCACGGATCAACGTTAGCCGGACTCACCCCGCATGCGCTCGAGTTCCTCGTTCACGTCGGCGTCGGTGATCGGCCTGCTGAAGAACGCGTTCCACGCGTGGAGCACGATGCCGACACCCCAGAAGAGGATCGGGATGATCGGCCAGAAGAAGCCGTCCGGCCCGGTCATCGTCCAGACCAGAACAAAGCCCGTGTTGACCACGAGGTAGACGATGAAGTGCGGGATGAACCCGCGCCGCTCCTCGAGCCGTTTGCGTGCTGCTGCGCGCGAATCGCTGGGCACGTTGGTCATGACATTCACCTCCTTGGCTCTGCCACTCTCACCGTCTGTCGTGGCGATCCGGCCGCGCAGGGAAGTTGGTCATCCGCGAGCGGGTCCAAGGGCACCCGCCGGAGCGTCAGCGCTTACGCCCGCGCAGCGCCGCGCGCAGGTCCGCGAGCAGTGGCACACCCGCCCGGTCGTCGATCTGGCGCAGCGTGAGCGCGCCCGCAGTCGCCATCGCGATGCCGACCGCGAGCAGGATCACCCGCGCCGTGGAGACGGAGAAGGCGACGTCACCGAGCCGCACCCAGTGTGACCCGCCGATGCCGACCAACACGCTGGAAACGAATATCGAAGCCAGGAGAACGACGCGGGCGCCGGTCTGCACGAACGCGAACACCCGGCCCCGCACCTCGTCGCCGACCTCACCGCCGAGCAGCGTCATCCCGCACAGCAGCGCCATCCCCGCACCCGCGCCGGCGGCGAAGCACACCGGGAGCGCCACCGCGAGGTGCGGGGCCGGCGCGAGCAGTGCGACCGAGTACCCGGTCAGCGCGATCGACACGCCGAACCACCGCCGCCGGGACAGGTCGTGCACCAGCACGGGCCCGCTGGCGATGCCCACCGCGAAGCCGGCGAACAGCGCGCCGAACAGCAGTTCGAAGGTCGCGTTCGCGCCGCCGAGCGAGCGGGCGTAGAACATCGCCGTGCCGATCACCGCGCCGGCGCCGCAGAACGCGACCAGGATGCCGACCGTGAGGCCGCGCACCAGACGCGTGTGCCCGACGTAGGACCAGCCGTCGAGCAGCGTCCGCAACGCGCCGGCGGACTGCGGGTGCCCGTTCCGGCCGCTGATCTCGCGGATGGCGTACCAGACCACGAGGGCGTTCGCGAGGAAGGTCGCAGCGTTGAAGTAGAGCGCTATGTCCGAGGCGTGGAGCCAGGAAGGGATCGCCGAGCCGAAGAGTACGACCAGCCCGTCCAGCCCGGCGATCAGCAGGCCACCGAGCACCGGTGTGATGCCGAACGACGTGGCCAGGCTGAGCTGGTTGGCCGTCTCCAGCCGGCCGGCGGGCACCAGGTTCGGCACCGCCGCCTCCTTCGCCGGTGACCACACCATGCCGACTGCCTCGATGAGGAAGGTGGCGAACGTCGCCCAGCCGACCACGACCGCGGGTGCCGCGACGAGCAGCCCGACGGTCGGAATGGACGCGAACAGCACGAACCGCGTCAGGTCGCACAGCACGAGCACCAGCCGCCGGTCGAACCGGTCGGCGACCACGCCCGCGACAGGGCCGAGCAGCAGCGCCGGCAGCAGCCGCACCGCCATCACGCCGCCGAAGGCCAGGCCCTTGGCGACCGTGCCGCTGACCTCGCTCGCGGCGAACGTCGACACCGCGAGCAGCCCCATCCAGTCACCCAGCGAGGAGATGCCGAGGACCAGCCACAGCCGCCGGAACGGCCGGATCGCCAGCACCTCCCGGATGCGGGCCAGCTCACCGGGCGCCTCGGCCGGCGCGGTAGGGGACACGCTCGCCTCCGCGAAGTTGTCTGCACTGTCTACTTGGTATGTCGGCCGAGAGGTGGAACCAAAGAGACCAAAGGCCGCGCCGGGTGGGACCTTCGGCCGCGGCGGATCGACCGGTCACCCGGCAGATTCGAGACGTGATCGGGCGACCGCCGCAGTACGAAGTGCCACCGGACGGCTATCCGGTGGCCTACGAGCGATGGTTGCGGCTGCGGGACCGGCGGCGAGTGTGGGTGCGGCCGATCCTGCCGTCCGACGCGCCTGACCTCGCCGAGGCGATACGCTGCGCCGACCCGGACACCCTGCGCCGGCGATTCCTCGGCTCCACGCCACGGCTCACCCCGACACTGCTGAGGTGGCTGACGACGGTCGACTACGTCCGCAGGTTCGCGCTCGTGGCGTTCGACCCGGGCACGGGGCGCGGGGTCGCGGTGGCGCGCTTCGAACCGCTCGACGACGGGGTAGCAGAGGTCGCGGTCGTCGTCGACCCGGCGTGGCGGCGGGCCGGCCTGGCCACCGCGTTGGTCGAGATGCTCGGCCGGGCCGCACTGGAGCGAGGTGTTCACTCCTTCGGCGCGTCCTACCTGGCCGAGAACCGCCCGATCAGCGCGATGCTCGACCACTCCGCCGGCGGCGTCACCCAGCTCATCTCCCACGGGGTCACGGAGGCCGCCGTGGACCTCGAAAAGCGACGGGCCGGCCGCCGCGAACGAGAACCGCAGCCGTGAACGGCGGCGGCGTGGCAGGGCCGAAGGGACCTGTGACCAGGGCAATGCTGCCCTGGTGACGGACTCCCGGCGCAGCGATGGTCTGGGTATGACCATGGGCGAGGTCCGGCGGCCGAAGCCGCCGGGCGGGACGGTCCTGCTGGTGCTCGTGACCGCGTTGCTCGCGGGAGGGGGCGTCGCGCTGTTTGCCGGGCCACTGCCCGCGAACGTCCTCTGGGCCGCCGCCGACGTGGTGACCCTGGTACCCGCCACCGGATGGGTGATCGCGGACCTGCGCGCCCGCCGGTACGGCGCGGACTTACTGGCATTGCTGGCCCTCGGTAGCACGCTCGCGGTCGGCGAGTTCCTGGCGGGCGCGATCGTCGCCGCGATGGTCGCCACGGGACGGGTGCTGGAGGCGGCCGCGCAGCGCCGCGCCGGGCGCGACCTCTCGGCACTGCTCGCACGCGCACCCAGCCGGGCACACGTGCGGCGCGGAGCCGATGTCGCCGTGACCCCCATCGGACAGGTCCGCCGCGGCGATCTGGTGGTCGTGCTCCCCGGCGAGGTCGTTCCCGTCGACGGCACCCTGGCCGGGGACGGTACGTTCGACGAGTCGGCGCTCACGGGCGAGGCCGTGCCGGTGACCAGGACGGCACCGGATCCGGTGCGCAGCGGTGTGGTCAACGCCGGCGCCGCGGTCGACCTGCGAGCCACCGCGACGGCCGCCGACAGCACCTACGCCGGCGTGGTCGAGCTCGCGCAGCAGGCGGCAGCCGGCAGCGCGCCGGTCGCGCGGCTGGCCGACCGGATCGCGGTCTGGTTCCTGCCCACCGCGCTCCTGATCGCGGCGCTCGCGTGGGCGTTCACCGGTGCGCCGGATCGGGCGGTGGCCGTCCTGGTCACCGCCACGCCGTGCCCGCTGCTGCTCGCGGTGCCGATCGCGGTCACCGGCGGCATGTCCCGCGCCTCGCGGTCGGGGGTTGTGGTCAAGGGCGGTGCGGCGCTCGAACTGCTCGGCCGGGTGAGCACCCTGGTCATGGACAAGACCGGCACGGTGACCGGCGGCACGCCCGAGGTCGTCGACATGGTCTGGGCACCGGGCACGGCCCGCGATCAGGTGCTGGCGGACGCGGCCGCGATTGAGCAGTACTCGCCACACGTGCTCGCCGGCGCCGTGCTGCGCGCCGCGGAACGTGCCGGCGTGACGCCGCCGCCGGCCGAGTCGGTGACCGAGGAGCCCGGTCAGGGCGCCACGGGCCGCATCGCCGGCCGGACCGTCCACGTGGGACGGCTGCCGCACGGTGCGGTGTTGCCGCGCTGGGCGCGTGGTGCTGCCCGCCGGGGCCGCCTCGACCTCGCAAGCATCATCTGGGTCTGCCGAGATACCGACCCGCTGGCGGCACTGTTCGTGCGCGACCGGATCCGCACCGACGCCGCACGCACCATGCGCAGGCTGCGCACCGCGGGCATCCAGCGAGTCGTACTGCTCACCGGAGATCACGTCGACAACGCCGTCGAGGTCGCCGGCATGCTTGGTGTCGACGAGGTCCACGCCGACACCACCCCGGCCGACAAGATCGATAGTGTGCGCACGGCACGGGCCGCCGCAACCACGGCGATGGTCGGCGACGGCATCAACGACGCACCCGCGCTGGCCGCCGCCGACGTGGGCATCGCTCTCGGCTCCCGCGGCTCGACGGCCGCCGCACAGGCCGCCGACGCGGTGATCCTCGACGACCGGATCGACCGGCTCGCCGACGCCGTCGAGATCGCCCGCCGCACCAGGCGGCTCGCCCTGCAGAGCGCGGTCGCCGGTACCGTCCTCTCACTGCTGGCCATGCTGGCGGCGGCGGCTGGCTGGCTGGTGCCGGTAGCGGGTGCACTGGTGCAGGAAGGCATCGACCTCGCGGTGATCCTCAACGCCCTGCGCGCGCTGGGTGGCCGGACCCAACGTTCGCACGCCGAAACAGCCGAACTCCTCCACCGCTTCGCCCGCGAGCACGAGGAACTCGGCCACGTCCGCGCCGCGGTCAGGGAAGCCGCGGACGCAGTGGCCAGGGGCACCGGCCCCTGTACCGACGCTATCGTCCGGCACGCGTACCAACTGCTCACCGACCAGCTGCTGCCCCACGAACACGCCGAGGAGGACACCCTCTACCCGGCCCTCGCCGAGATCCTCGGCGGCCCGGAAGGCACGTTCACCATGAGCCGCGGCCACGTCGAGATCGACCGGCTGGTCCGCCGCCTCGGCCGGCACCTCGCCGACTCGCACAACGTCCAACCGGACCAGCTCGACGACCTCCGCGCCACCCTCTACGGGCTCGACGCCGTCCTGACGCTGCACTTCGCCCAGGAAGAAGAGGCCTACTTCACCCTCGCCCCGCCCGAACCCGGCGCCGCGCCGCAGTCCTGACGGCACCGATGATGCGCAGGCGTTCATCGCTGACCCGGCCGACGGTCCCGTCACTTCCGGGACTTTGGCCGCTGTGCTCCCGCCCGCGGAAGGAAGACGGTGTGGATATGAGGAATCCAACGCAGTTGGCGGCCGGCCCCGTGACAGCGGCCGGCACGCCCGAGATGTTGCTCGACCACTACCTTCCGCACTACTCCGTGACACTCGCCGAGCACGCGATCGTCGATGCGGACGTCGCGACCACGTGGCGCGCACTGCGCGAGCTCGACCTGCTGCAGGTGCACACACCGTTGCTGGACGCGGCCTTCTTTGTGCGTGGCCTGCCGCAGAAGCTGGCGACGCTGTTCGGACGGGCCACCCCCACCGAGGTGCCCGCGCGGCTGACGCTGAGCGGTGACGGCGGCGGACTCGCCGGATGGCTGTCGCTGGGCCAGGTCCCGGAGCGAGAGATCGTCCTGGGCGCGGTCGGCAGGTTCTGGCAGCCGAACATCGAGTGGTACGACGTCACGACGATGACCCCGGACGAGTTCGCCGCGTTCGCCGAGCCGGGATGGGGCCGGATCGCGGCCGGGCTGTCGCTGCGGCCGTACGGCAAGGACCGGACGCTCGTCTCGTACGAGGCCCGCACCGCGATCAACGACCGCACCTCCGCACGCAGGTTCGCCTGGTACTGGCTCATCGTCAGCCCGTTCGTCGCCCACGTCATGCGAGCCGTCCTCACGACCCTGCGCGAAAACTGTTCGGCCTGAGCGCCGGCTGTGAACGCGACGCCGAGGACGCTGTGGAGTGGGTTCTCGGCTGCAGCGCGACGGCGTCCGCCGGTGCCGGATGTCCGGTGACCCCGTCTGCGGCGAGGTGTCCGACGAGTTCGCCCGCCTCGTCCGGCAACCTGGCCAGCATGGGTTCGCCGCCTTCCAGCAGGCGCTTGGTCGTGTACAGCGCCGCGGCGAGCTTGTCACGACGCTCGGCCAGGCGGGCGACCTCGCGGCGGGCGTTGCCGACGAGAGCGTCCGCTTGCTCGTGCGCCGCGCGGATCGCGTGCTCGGCCTCGGCACCGGCGGCGGCGCGCAGCTCGGCTACCTCCCGTACCGCCTCCGCGCGGCGCGCCGCCATCGCGAGCCGGCAGTCGGACTCGGCGCCCGCGCGAACAGCGGCAGCCTTCTCGTCGAGATCATGACGGCGCTGTTCGGCTTGCCGGGTCATCGCCTCGATCTGCTGGTGGGCGCCGCGCATGAGACCACGATGCTCGGACTCCATCTCCTTCTCCCGCGCCTCGAGCTCGGCGAGCAGCCTCTCGTGACGCGCTTGCAGCCGATCCGCCGCCTGGCAGGCAGCCGACCAACTCCCCTCGGCGGCGGCGTTCGCGCGGGCCGTGATCTCGTCGGCCTCCGTCATGGCGAGCTCGACCATCAATCGGAGCCGGTCGGTGAGGCCGTCCGGCTCGATCGGTGTCCATTGCGGTCAGGCGATGCCGCACCTGCGCGCGGTCGTAGCCGCGCCACACCAGCTCGAAGTCGGTGTGCAGGGGCACCAGCTCCTCGTAGCCGTCCGCAGCCGTCATGTGCTCAGCGTCCTCATCGGACGGTCGACGCCGGGGAGCGGCTCGATCACGACTGCGCGCGGGCGCAACGTGTCGTAGTAGCGACGCGCGTGCTGTTCGCAGAACGCCATGCCGCCGCCGCTGGTGAGGAGGACGAACACCCGCGCAGGCGTGGCACAGGCATCGCACCGCCGCACGTGGTGACTCGGTTCTGCGATGTCGCTGTCAGCTGATCCGAACATGATGCCTCCCGTTCACGCCGCGTTCGTCGAGCAGGCGGGGTCACCTGTTGACGGAGTCACCCGGGTTGCTCGTGGAGGTCCAGCTCCGCGTCGGCCGGTCGCGCCAGCGTTCGTGGGCGGCGTCCATTGCCTCGGGCAGCGGCAGGTGGGCGTGCGTGTCGTCGTGGCGGTAGGTCAGGGACGTGGCCACGTCGACGACCCCGTCGACATGGCGGGTCAGCTGCTCGGCGATCGGCAGCTGGCTGCGGTACTCGACCTGACCGTCGAGGATCACCTCGCCGTCGTTGACCGTGACCTTCACCGTGGCGGGGCTGACGGCCATACCTAGGCCCACCTCGAAGACGTTCTCGACGACATCCGCGCGGATGTCCTCGTCCGTACGCAGGAACACGGTCAGCAGGTCCCTGCGGCTGACGATCCCGACGAGCCTGCCGTCCGTGTCGACGACCGGCAGGCGCTTGATGTCATGCCGGCTCAGGACGCGTGCGGCCGCCGCCACGGTGTCATCAGGACCGATCGTGATCACGGGCCTCGTCATAAGCTGGCCGGCCGTCGTCGCCCGGGCACGGCGGGCGTCGCGCCTCCGGCTCGGCCAGGTCAGCAGCGAGCGGGTCCATTCGGTTTCGCGGTCTCCCTGCTTGATCAGCAGGTCGGCACGCGACACGATGCCGAGCACCCGGCCGGTGGTGTCGACCACGGGCATGGCGCTGACGCCACGACTCTCGAGCAGCCGGACGATCTCTTTGAACGGAGTGCTCTCGCGCAGCGTCGCGACGTCGTTGGTCATGACGTTCTTGATCTTCTGGTGGCTCATTTGTTCCTCCGCTCCAAACTTCCTGCACCGCCAAGGTATTACCGCGCGTGACGACCTCACCATGGACGCTGGACCCAGGCCGGCAGGGCCCTTGGTCCCCCGGAACCAGAGGGTGACCTGTTAGGACACGTCGAGGTCGCTGCCTGGTTCGCCGGCATCAGCGGCGCGGACCCATGCCACGAGACGTACGAGCAGCGCGGCTATTCCTCCCACCGGCACGACGTGATCGATGATCTCATCACGGTTGATCGTCGCGTACGGCATCGAGAACACCGCGGAGCTGCTCTTGTCACTGGCGATGACGGCTCCACCGAGGTGGTGGACCGCTGTCGCGCCCGTAGCGCCGTCGATTCCATAGCCGGAAAGCACCACCGCGATCGCGCGCGGCCCGGCGGCCACCGCCATGGTGGTAAGCAGCAGATCAGCGGACGGCCGATATGGCGGCCGGTCGCCGGAGACGATCAGCGCGAGCGCGCCGTTGTTCACGACGAGAGTGTGATATCCGGCCGGTGCCACGAAGACCCGGCCGGCGACCAGGCGGTCCCCGTCGCGGGCCGTCGTCACCGGCAGCACGGTCCGCTGCGCGAGGATGCGG
>NZ_DATBKY010000238.1:0-18639 GCF_036555685.1 Actinophytocola sp.
CCACACTGCTCCCCGACTACATGATCCCCGCACGCATCCTCGTCCTCGACCACTTCCCCCTCACCACCAACGCAAAAGTCGACCGCCGAGCACTCCTCACCCTCGCCCAAAACACCCACCAACCACCCACCACACCCACCACCACACCCACCACCACACCCACCGACACACCCACCACCGACACCCAACGCCGCATCGCCACCCTCTGGACCGAGACGCTCGGCCTCGAGCGCATCGGCGTCCACGACAACTTCTTCGATCTCGGCGGCGACTCCCGGACGCTGGTGGCGCTGACCGAGCGGCTGCGCCGGTCGATCAAGGCGGACCTGCGCGTGGTGGACGTCATGGGTCACCCGAGCGTGGCCGAGCTGTCCAGACTTCTGGATGCCGGCAGCGGTTCGTCCACTTTGGCCACGCGAGCGAGCAGGCGCGCCCAGGAGAGGAGGCGTCGGAGATGACCACAGGTGTGACCCCGTCCGCCGACGGCGACCGGATCGCGATCATCGGCATGGCGGGCAGGTTTCCGGGCGCGCCGGACGTGGACGCGCTGTGGGCGCTGTCCGCGGCCGGCCACAGCGGACTGACCGAGCTGAGCGACCGCCGGCCCGGGCTCGTACCGGTGCGCGGCGTGGTCGAGGACGCCGACCGGTTCGACGCGGCGTTCTTCGGCATCCCCGAGCGCGAGGCGCGGATGCTCGACGCGCAGCAGCGCGTGCTGCTGGAGGTGGCACAGCACGCGTTCGACGACGCGGCCGTCGACTACACCGCGGTCGAGAACGTGGCCGTCTACACCGCCTGCGCGCCACATCCCACCCGGCTCGCCGAAGGGTCCCTGTCCGAGCGGTACGAGCACCAGCTCGCCAACGAGGCCGGGTTCGCCGCCATGCGCCTCGCCTACCGGCTCAGGCTGCGCGGCGAGAGCATCAGCGTGGAGACGGCCTGCTCCTCCTCCCTGACCGCGGTCCACCTCGCCTGCCAGAGCCTGCTGAGCGGTCAGGCCGACGTCGCCCTGGCCGGCGGCGTGTCGATCCCGCCCGACCAGGACGAGGGCTACGCGGTCGAGGCGGGCATGATCGCCTCCCCGACCGGCCGGTGCCGCCCGTTCGACGGCTCGGCCGACGGGACCGTGCCGGGTGCCGGGGCCGGGCTGGTCGTCCTCAAGCGACTCGCCGACGCCGTCCGGGATCACGACCGGATCCGCGCGGTCGTCCTGGCGACCGCCGCGAACAACGACGGCGCGACCAAGATCGGCTTCATGGCGCCCTCACCCGAGGGCCAGGCCGAGGTGATCGCGACGGCACACGCGGTGGCCGGCGTGGCGGCGGGTTCCGTGGGTTACGTGGAGACGCATGGGACCGCGACCAAGCTCGGCGACGCGGCCGAGATCGAGGGGCTGCGCCGCAGCTTCGAGCTCGATCACGGCAGGGACCGGTCCTGCGCGCTGGGTTCGCTCAAGGCCAACTGCGGGCATCTCGACCGGGCCGCCGGAGTCGCCGGCCTGATCCGGGCCACGCTGGCCCTCCAGCACCGGACGATCCCCCCGATGGCGGGCTTCACCCGGCCGAATCCAGAGCTCGATCTCGAGTCGGCGAAGTTCCGGATCCCGACCGGCGCCGAGCCCTGGGCGGCCCACGACGGGCCACGGCGGGCCGGGGTCAGCGCCTTCGGCGTCGGCGGCACCAACGTGCACGTGGTCCTGGAAGAGGCACCGGAACCGGGTGACCAGCCGGAACAGCCGGCTCGCCCGGTGCTGCTCGCGCTCAGCGGGCACTCGCCGGCCGCGGTCCGCCGCCAGGCCGACGAGCTCGCCGGGTACCTGGCCGAGGGCGAGCACGACCTGGCCGCCGTCGGCCGGTCGCTCGCGACCGGGCGGCGGCAACGTGAGTACCGGACGGCCGTCGCGGCGGCGAGCCCGCGCGAGGCGGCGGCCGCGCTGCGCGACGCCCGGCCGGCGGTACCGGGCGGCGAGCGGCCCACGGTCGTCTTCGCCTTTCCCGGGCAAGGTGTGCCCTATGTGGACGGTCTGGCCGGGCTCTACGCGTCGCAGCCGGTCTTCCGCCGGGCGATCGACGCGCACGCCGAGATCCTCGGCCACCACCTCGGCTACGACATCCGCGCCGATCTGTACGGCGACCTCGATCCCGCGGCCCTCGAGGAGAGGTTCCGCGACGTGCGGCGCTTCCAGCCCGCCGCGCTGGCCGTCGAGCTCGCGCTGGTCGAGATGTGGCGGTCCTGGGGGCTCGAACCCGACGTGGTGCTCGGGCACAGCAAGGGTGAGGTCGCGGCGGCGGCCTGTGCCGGTGTCTTCACGACCGAGGACGCGCTCGCGTTCATCGTCGAGCGCAGCTCGGCCATGTACGACGCCGAGCCGGGCGCGAGCATCAGCGTCGCGCTGCCCGCGGCACGCGTGGCCGAGCTGCTCCCCGAGGGGACGGTGATCGCGGCGCTCAACGGGGCCGAGCTCACCACGGTCACCGGCCCGCCGGAGCGCATCGAACCGTTCGCCGAGCGGCTCTCCGCGAGCGGCGCCCACGTCCGCCGCCTGCACATCCACACGACGCCGCACAGCCCGGCCATGTTCACCGCCGCGGAGCGGCTGCACGACTTCACCGCGTCGCTTCCGCTCTCCGCGCCGCACGTCCGGCTGCTGGCGAACGTGACCGGCGGCTGGGGCGACGGCCAGCTGTCCACAGCGGACTACTGGCGCGACCAGCTCCGCTCCCCCGTCCGGTTCGCCGAGCAGCTGGAGAAGATCACGGAGCTGCCCGCCCCGCTGGTCGTCGTGATCGGGGCCGACGAGGGCTTCGGCCGGATGATCGACCACGAGATCGGTTCGGACGTGGCCGCGGTCGTGCCGTCGGTGCTCGACCCCGCTGCCGGCGACGCGGACCTGCTGCGGGCGGCCGGGATCGCCTGGAGCCACGGCGCGGACATCGACCTGCCGCGGTTGCTGCCCCCGTCGCCGCATCGGGCCATCCTGCCGCCCACCCCGTTCGATCACGGCCGCCGCTGGCCACGCCAGGAGCAGGCGCCGGCGGTCGCGCGGGCCGCGAAGGCACCGGTCCGGCGCACCGATCCGGACAGCTGGCTGTACGAGCCGAAGTGGGTCCGGCCCGCCGCGGGCGCGCGCCGGGCTCCCGAGCGGGTCGGGTGGCTCGGCGGCGGCGACGACGTGCGCGCGGCGGTGGCCGCCGAGCTGGGCCGCGCGGGTGGACGACTGGTCCCCTACGCGGAGATGGTGCCGTCGGACGGTGCGTACGACGTGCTGTGGTGGGTCGGGGACGCGGGAGCGGACCTGTTGAGCCGCGCCTGGGAGATCGGCGAGCACCTGTCCCGCGAGCACCCGGGGAGTCGCGTGTGGCTGCTCGCCCCGCCGGCGGGCCCGGACTCGCCGGCACTGTCGCCGCGAAGCCTCGCGCTCGGCGCGGCCCGCGTGCTGCCGCAGGAGCTGCCCGGACCGGCTTGGCATGTCGTCGAGCTCGCCGGCCACCTCTCCGGGGACCTCGCCGACGACCTCGCCGCGCGCGACCTGCTCGGTCTGGTCGGCGCCGCCGGTCCCGCGACGGTCCTGCGGGGTGGCGCCGACGGCTACCACGAGCTGACCTTCGACCGGGCCTGGCCGGACTGGCGGCCGCGCCGGCTGCGCGAGCACGGCTGCTACGTGATCACCGGCGGCGCGGGCATCGTGGGCCGGGCGCTCGCGGTCGCCCTCTGCCGGGAGGTGCCCGCCACGATCGTCGTCACCGGACGCCGGCCGGAGGCCGAGGCCGGCCTCGGTGACCTGACCGCCGCGGTGGCGGCGCTCGGGTCGTCGGTCGGCTACCGCAGGGTCGACGTCACCGACTCCCGGGCGGTCGCGGAGCTGTTCGCCGACCTTCGCGCGCGGTTCGGCCGGATCGACGGCGTGATCCACGCGGCGGCGATGACCGATCGCGACGAGTTCGCCATCGCCCGCGACGCCGACGCGGACACGGTCACCGCCATCGCGGCGGCGAAGGTGCTCGGCTGCCGGAACATCGCGTCGGCGCTCGGCGACGACGACGCGGACTTCGTGCTCCTGTGCTCGAGCCTGTCGACGATCCTCGGCGGGCTGCGGTTCGGGCCGTACGTCGCGGCCAACGCCGAGCTGGAGGCGTTCGCGGCGGCGCGGCACGAGCTCGGTGACCGGCGCTGGCTCGCGGTCGGCTGGGACGTGTGGAGCGAGACCGTGCTGGCGGACCAGGCCGGCCCGGGCCGCTACGCGCTCACCCCCGACGACGGGCACGAGGTGTTCCGCCGCCTTCTCGCGGCGCGCGGAGCTGTGGTCCACACCTCGACGGGCGACCTGCACGACCGCATGTCCGAAGTGGCCACTGCGCTCGCCACCGGGTTCGCCGCCGCGGACGACGCCGCCGCGGCGGCCACCGGCGAGGTCACCCCGGAGGAAGCCGTCCGGACGGCGATCCTGGAGACGCTCGGCAACGTCCCGGCCGACCGCGACCGCGACCTGCGGACCGACGGTGTCGAGTCCCTCACCGTCCTGCAGATCGTCCGCCGGCTGGAGGCGGCGGTCGGCGTCCGGATCCCGCTGGGCGAGGCATTCGGCGCGTTGACCGTGGCCGGCCTCGAGGAGCTGGCGCGCCGGCAGGGCGCCGGCCCGGTCACGGCGGTGCCCGGCGGGACCGGCAGGACCGGCGGGACCGGCGGGACTGGCGGGACAGGGGGCGAGCGCGAGTCGTACCCGACCACCGCCGTCCAGCGCCGCTGGCTCGACCTGCTGCCGGACGGCTACGGCGGCATCGACCTCGCGCTCGAGATCACCGGCGTCAACCCGGCCGGCCTCGCCGAGGCGATCACGCGGGTGGTCGACCGCCACTCCGCGCTGCGGACCACGTTCCACCGAACCGACGGCGGCTGGACGCAACGAGTCCGGCCGGCGGCGGAGGCCAAGATCGTCGACCTGACGGAGCTCCGCGCTTCGCAGCAGCACAACGAGCTGGCCGCGATCAACGAGTCGATCGCGGAACGCTGGTTCGACGTCTCGGTCAACCCGCCGTTCGAGGTGACAGTCGTCGCGCTCGGGCCGGACCGGTCCGCGCTGCTGCTGCACGCACACCACGTGACGATCGACGGCTGGTCCTCCAGCCTGTTCCTGCGCGACGTCGTCCTGGCCACCGAGGGCCGGCTGAGCGGACGAGCGCCCCAGTACGTCGACCACGCGGCCGCGGAGGCCCGGTTCCTGGCCGGCGACGCCGCCGAGCGCGCACTCGCCTACTGGCGGGACCACTTCCGCGGCGCACCGGCCCCGACGCGGATCACCCCGAGCCACGACGTCGCCGACGAGACCGACCGGGGCGACCACCTCCCGCTCCGGTTCCCGCCCGACCTCGTGCGCCTGCTGAAGGAACGGGCGGTCGCGGCGAACACGACGGTGTTCGCGTTGATGATGACCGCGTTCGGGATGCTCGTGCATCACCGCAGTGGCGGCCGGACCGACCTCGTAGTCGGGACCACGTCCGCCGGGCGCACGTCCATCGAGGCCGAGGAGACGGTCGGCGTCTTCGTCAACCCGCTGCCGCTGCGGCTGCGGGTGGCGCCGGACCAACCGCTCCGGGACCTCGTCGGGGAGGTCCACCGGACGCTGCTCGGCTTTCACGAACACGGCCACGTGCCGATGGAAAGCCTGGTGCGCTCCGTCGAACCGTTCGTCGGAGCCGGCCTGAACGACACGTTCCACTGCTACCTGCTGTACCAGAACTACTGGCGGCCGGAGACGGGCGACATCGGCGTCCGCCGGCTGGACGTACCCGGCGGCGGGCACCACAAGCTGATGCGCGAGTTCGAGATCGTCCTCGAGGAGGACGGCTCCGGCCGGCTGTCCGGCGAGCTCTGGTACCTGCCGAGCCGCTTCTCCACCGCGGCCGTGCGCCGCTGGGGCGAGCTCTACGCCGAACTGCTCCACGCGATCGCCGCCGGCGTGACCGACGTCGCGGTGGCCGACGTGCTCGCGCGCTGCGAAACCGACACTCACGAGGAAGAGGAGTGACAGCATGACCGACCAGACCGGCGACTACCGGATCGACTTCGAGCTGAACGACCGCAACAACGGGTTCCCGCGGCGCCCGGTGGACGTGCACGCGACGCGCGACGAGGTCGAGGACTTCGTGCGCGACGGGTTCCTGCTCCGCAAGGGACTCATCTCGCAGGACTGGCTCGCGGAGTTCAACGACGCCCTCGACGAGATCGTGCGGGCCGAGGCGGGCAAGCCCGGCGCCGAGGTGCTCGAAGGCAACGGGCTGTACTTCCGCTCCCTGCTCAACAAGAGCGAGACGTTCCACCGGATGATCCAGTTCCCGCCGACGCTCTCGATCGCTCGCGCGCTGCTCGGCCCGCAGGTCACCTTCGACATGGAGGCCCGGATCGCCCTGGCGGGCGTGCCCGCAGCCGGCGTGCCGTGGCACATCCACATGCGGGTGATCCCGGATCCGATGCCGCCGTTCTTCTGCTACCCGCACAGCGTGCACGGCTTGATCTACCTGGACCCGGTGGGCGAGCTCGAGGGACCGCTGTGCGTGGTCCCGGGCAGCCACCGAAACCCGCGGCTCGACCTCGACGGCAGCTACGAGCCGCACCCCGACGAGGTGCGCCTGACGTTCGATCCGGGCGACTGCATCCTGCTGCACGGAAACCTGTGGCACCGCACGGTGCCCACCGCGCCGAACTGCGGCCGCCGGGGGCTGCTCCTGTTCGGCTACGCCCCGTCCTGGCTGAAGAACGACCTCGCCCGTGGCGTCAAGACCGACGGCTCGCTCACCGAGCAGCTGCGGGCGTCCGGTGACCCGGAGCTCGTCGAGCTGCTCGACGGGTTCCACTGGTGACGCGATGAGCATGCGGCCCGAACCCAGCGGATCCGTCGGGATGGCGGCGTCCTCGCACTGGCTCGCGTCGGCCTCCGCGATGTCGGTGCTGGAGCGCGGCGGGAACGCCGCCGACGCCGCGGCCGCCGCCGGGTTCGTGCTGCAGGTGGTGACACCGCAGCTGCACGGACCCGGCGGGGAGGTGCCGATCCTGTTGTGGGACACCGAGACCGAGAAGGTCTCGGTGGTCAACGGTCAGGGACAGGTGCCGCGGCGGGCGACCATCGAGCACTTCGAGAGCCTCGGCCTGGACCTCGTCCCCGGGACCGGCCTGCTCGCGGCGACCGTGCCCGGCGCGTTCGGTGCCTGGACCCTGCTCGTCGAGCGGTACGGGACCTGGCGCGTCGGGCAGGTGCTCGAGTACGCGATCCACTATGCCGAGCGGGGTTTCCCGCTGGTCGGTGAGATCGTCGAGACGGTGGCCAAGAACGAGGCCACGTTGCGGAACGAGTGGACGTCCACAGGGGACGTCTACCTGCCGGGCGGGCGGCTGCCGGAGGCGAACACGCAGTTCCGCAATCCCGTGCTGGCCGCGACGTTCCGCCGGATCGTCACGGAGGCGCAGGCCCGGTCCACGACCCGCGAGGGTCAGCTCGCCGCGGCGCGTGCGGTCTTCTACGAGGGGTTCGTCGCGGACGCGATCTGCCGCTACGTCGCGGCGACCGAGGCGATGGACACCTCGGGGCGGCGCCACCGCGGCCTGCTGGACGGCGACGACCTGGCCGCGTTCCAGCCGGCCGTCGAGGAGCCGGTGCGGTTCGACTACGGCGGGTACGCCGTGCACAAGACCCGGCCCTGGGGCCAGGGACCGGTGCTGCTCCAGGAGCTGAGCCTGCTCGCCGGGTTCGACCTCGACGGCCACGACCACCTGTCGGCGGACTTCGTCCACCTGGTCGTCGAGTGCACGAAGCTCGCCTTCGCCGACCGCGAGGCCTGGTACGGCGATCCCGAGCGGACACACGTCCCGGTGAAGGAGCTGCTGTCCAGCGAGTACGCCGATCAGCGGCGGCGTCTGGTCGGCCGGGAGGCCTCGTACGAGCTGCGGCCGGGGTCGCCGGACGAGCGGGAACCGAGGCTGCCCGCGATCGTCCGGCAGCGCTGGGCGGCAGCGCTACCGCCGGGCGCCCCGGACCCGGGCCCCGAGTCGCCCGCCGGGCAACCGAAGTACGGCGACACCTGCCACGTGGACGTCGTCGACTCGCGCGGCATGATGATCTCCGCGACCCCCAGCGGCGGCTGGCTGCAGGGCTCGCCCGTCATTCCGGAACTCGGCTTCAGCCTCGGCGTTCGCGGCCAGACATTCTGGCTCGAGCCCGGCCACCCCAACTCGCTGGTGCCCGGCGGGCGCCCGCGGACGACGCTGTCGCCGACGCTCGTGACCTTCGACGGCGCGCCACACCTGGCCTTCGGCACCAGCGGCGGGGACCAGCAGGACCAGTGGCAGCTCGCCTTCTTCCTGGCGCAGGCGCACGGCAAGGCGTCGATGCAGGAAGCCATCGAGCAGCCGCGCTTCCACACGGCGCACTTCCCCAACTCGTTCTTCCCGCGGAAGGCCAAGCCGGGCCGGGTCGTGGTCGAGGACCGGATCGACCCCGCGGTGGTGGACGAGCTGCGCGGGCGCGGTCACGAGGTCGTGCTGGTGCGCGGCTGGTCCGAGGGGCCCCGGTTGTGCGCCGTCCGCCGGGATCCGGTGTCCGGCGTGCTGAGCGGCGCCGCGGATCCGCGCGGCAGCCAGGCATACGCGGTGGGCCGCTAGGCCCGGGAGGTGTCTCGAGTGCGCAGTGGACGGTCACCGGGCCGGGAGTACTACCGGTTCATCTCGGCGAGCCTCGCGTCGAACCTCGGCGACGGCATCTCGCTCGTCGTCTACCCGTGGCTGGCCGCGATCCTGACGCGGGATCCGGTACTCATCGGCCTGACGCTGGCGATCTGGCGGGCGCCGTGGCTGCTCTTCAGCCTGCCGATGGGCGTGTTGCTCGACCGGACGAACCGGTTCGACGCCATGGTCCGGGCCAACGTCGTGCGGGCGGCGCTGGCGGTGCTCGTGGCCGTGCTGTTCTCCGTCGGCCTCATGGACGTCTGGCTGTTCTACGCCTGCGTGTTCCTGCTCGGCAGCTGCACGGTGCTCTACCAGCTCGCCGCGGAGACGGCCGTACCGTCCCTTGTGGACGGAAAGCGCCTCGAGCAGGCGTACGGAAGCCTGTGGTCCTTCGAGCTGCTCGCCAGCCAGTTCGGGGGGCCGTTGCTCGCCGGGCTCCTGATCGGCGGCCTGCTCTTCGTACCGCTCACGGCGAGCGCGGCCGCCACCGCCGTCGCCGCCCTGCTGCTGTCGTGGGTCTCCCGCAGCGCGTCCCCACCGGGCGCGACGACGGCCGACCGGGCCGGCGCCGGGCGCCGGGCGGCGCGCATGTCGCGGCAGGTCAAGGAAGCGCTGGTGCACCTCGGCCGGGACCGCAGGCTGCGCGCACTCGCGCTGACACTGGCCGTCCTGAACCCGGTCGTCGCGATGGTGCAGGCGACGTTCCTGCTCTACGTGCAGGAAGTCCTCAGTGGCGGGTCGCTGACCTACGGCGCGCTCGTGGCCGCCGGGGGTGTCGGGGGCATCGCCGGCGGGCTGTGCGCGAAGAGGCTCACCGAGCGGCTGTCGATCGGCGCGATCCTGTGCTCGTTCTTCTACATCGCCGCGGTCGTCCACGTCGGCATCGCGCTGGTGGCGGCACCGGTGGTGGTGGGCGCGCTGAACTTCGCGTTCAACTTCACCGTGATCG
This sequence comes from Actinophytocola sp., assembly GCF_036555685.1. Lineage (GTDB taxonomy): Bacteria > Actinomycetota > Actinomycetes > Mycobacteriales > Pseudonocardiaceae > Actinophytocola. Next base: position 9,665 of record NZ_DATBKY010000238.1, read on the forward strand.
TGTGGAACGTGGTGGCCAGGTCGAGCCGGCAGCGGATCATGTCCGACGAGATGCGCGGCCGGGTCACCAGCGCGATGCGCTTCCTCAGCTGGGGTCTCGTGCCCGCCGGGTTCCTCGCCGGCGGGGTTGTCGTGAAGGCTCTCGAGCCGGTCGTGGGCCGGGACTGGGCACTGCGCGCACCGATGCTCGCCGGCGCCGCGCTGTTCGTGCTGATCGGGCTGGTGGCCGGCCGGACGCTGACCACGAAGTACATGACGGCCCCCGACGAGAAGGCCGCTAGGCCCGCCGCGATGGCCCGGCGTCCCTGATCGCCGCGTAGAGGACCAGGTCCCGCCGGGAGCCGCCGATCTCCATGAAGCTGCGCAGCAACCCTTCCCGCTCGTAGCCCGCGCGCTCGGCGGTGCGGATCGACCCGGTGTTCCACGGCTCGATGTGGACCTCGATGCGATGCACCTCCGCGATCGTCCACGCGAACGTGGTCAGCGCGGACAGGGCGTCCGACGCCACACCACGGCCCCGGGCCCGCGGTAGCACGGCATATCCGGCGCTGGTGCGGCCCTCCCGGATGTCCTTCAGCCAGAGCCCGATCTGACCGAGGGCGTCCCCGCTCCGCGCGTCGGCGATCGCGAAGGAGAAGCCGACACCTTCGGCCAGCCGGGTGTTCTGCCGGGCGATCCACTCCGCGGCCTGCTGCCCCGTCGCCCGCGCGACAAGGGTCGTCACCTGCGGAACGTAGGGATCGTGCGACAGCTCCACCACCGCGTCGACGTCCTCGGCCCGAAACCGCCGCAGCACGACGCGCCCCCACCGGGGGGCGGTCGCCGGCCACGAGAGCGCCGACACCTCGTTGCTCCGCACGATCCCGGACTCCATCGTTCGAACGCCAGCTCGGACGCCAGTTCGGACGCGGTGACCACCGTACCCGTACTCAGTGCGGTGCGACCCGGTCCGAGCCGCCGCCTCCGGTGGCGAACCAGTCCACCGCCGGCTCCGTCCGCTTGGCACGCCAGCCGGTCGCCTCTGTGAAGGCGGCCGAGCTCAGCCGCTGGGAGCGCGCCAGGATCGCGAGGAAGCCGCGGGTCAGCGGGCGGGGCAGGGTACGCGCCCGGCGGGCTCCCGCCGCCTCGGCGACGACGCGGCCGAAGTCGCGCTTGCGCACCGGCGTGGCACCCAGGTTGTAGACGCCGCCCGGGGCCCCCAGGGCGGCGACCACACCGGCCGCGGCGTCCGACGGGTGGATCGCGGTGAGCCAGCCGTCCGGGTCGCCGAAGTAGACCGGGCCGCCGCGGCGGGCGCCGCGCACGATCCAGTTCGTGATGGGGTCGTCACCGTGCAGGGTGGCGATGCGCAGCCGCACCGCCTCGCGGCCCTCCCCGGCGAAGGACTCGGCGTTGGCGTGTGCGGTCATCGCCGCCCGGGTGGGGCCGGCGGGGTCGAGTGCCGCCCGCTCGTCGAGCTCGGCGTCGCCACCGTCGGCGTAGACCAGGGACACGCCCTCCTGCACGAGCACCCGCACGTCCGCGGCCCGCGCGGCCTGCGCGACGGCCAGGCTGGCGTCGGCGCGCAGGCGGTCGTTGTCCGCCCAGTTGCGTGCCCGCAGCATCCGGCGGCCCGCCGGGATCCGGGTCGCCACGTTGAGCACGGCCTCGTGCCCGCGGCACGCGGCGATCATGGACTCCACGTCGAACACGTCCGCGACCACCGGCGTGATGCCCAGCTCGCGCACCGCGACGGCGCGCTCGGGGCTGCGGGCCAGGCCGGTCACCTCGTGCCCCTCGGCCAGCAGTGCCAGCACGACCTCCCGGCCGAGCACCCCGGTCGATCCGATCAACAACACGCGCACCGCAGCCACCTCTCGTCGCAGGAAGGTCCGCCGTTCATCGAGCGCGCCGCAGCGAGACGGCCCGGCCCAGGCACACCAGCGCCAGGGTGCACGCGATCGTGCGAACCACGTTGTATGCGTCCCACGGTCCCTCGAAATCCGCCCGCGCCGCGGCGAGGTCCGCGGTGCCGCCGGGCAGCCCGGCCTTGGCCAGCTGCTGGTTCAGCGGGATGTTGAACCCCATGGTGACGGCGAGGGCCACCACGTAGAGGGCGAGACCCGCGATGATCCAGCGGGCCGCCGCCCGCGCCCCCATGCGGTGGTGCATGATCGCGGCCGCGCCGCTGAACACGAACGCGCCGGTGAACGTGAGCAGGAAGGCCTGGTTGTTCTCGATCGAGACGTTGATCTTGTTCATCACCTCGACGAACTTCTCGTCGTCCACTGTGGCCAGTGCGGGCATCACCGACACGGCGAACGCGAAGAAGGTGCCCGCCATCAGACCGACGGTGGCCGCCGCGGCAGCCAGCACGAATCCGGCCAGCCGGCCGGTACCTCCCTTGCGTGGGCCACCCGAAGGCGGTCCGCCCACCCCGGCCGGGAAGCTCGTGCTCTGCGTCATGTCTCTCCCTTTCTCGTCGAACGTGCGGGTCGAACGTGCGGGTCGAACGTGCGGTGTTCAGGCGGCCGTCAGGCCGGCGCGCTCGCCGCGGAGCCGGCCGCGGTCGAGCACGCCGAGGCGGTCGCACACCGCCCGCGCCTCGTCCGTGGTGCCCGCGGCGTACAGCACGGAGATGCCGGTGTCGCGCAGCCGGCGGACGGTGGCGAGCAGCCGGTCCGCCTCGGGGCCACCGATGCCGGCGAGGAACTGGTCGAGCACGAGGACGCTGGGATCGGGCAGCAGCGCCGTGGCGAGGCCCAGCGCGCGGCGTACCGGGGCCGGGCACCGGTCGGCCACGGCCTGCGCGTGCCCGGCCAGGTCGACCAGGCCGAGCACCTCCGCGATCCGCTCGCGGTCCACAAGCGACGGACGGGGCAGCGTGCGTGCCCAGAACCGCAGTGTCTCCAGGACCGTCGCGCCCGGCAGGACGGCCACGTCCTGGGCCAGGTACCCCACGAGCGCCGTCCGCGCGTGCACGGAAAGCTGGTCGAGGCGCCGGCCGTGGGCGAGCACGGTGCCGGCATCGGCACTGCGCAGGCCACCCGCGGCGAGCAGGAGGGTGGACTTGCCGGAGCCGGGCGGGCCGGCCACGCCGTAGACCTCACCCGGCCGCACGTCGAACCAGACGTCGTCCAGGACGGCCCGGCCCCCGAGGCGCATGGACAGCCCCTGGCAGGACAGCGCCGCCGCGTGCCCGGCCAGACCGGCGGCGCGGTCGGTCGTGGCGACTGTGTTTCGTCCCATGACACCAGGCTCACAGCCCACCGCGCCGGGAAGAAGAGACTCGAGCACCTCTCGACCATGAATTCCTCATGCCACGATCGTGGCCAGCACGAGACCGGCTCGAACGAGCCAGCGACCGGTGAGCTCGCCCAGGTCGTGGCGCGTGCCACCGGGGTGCACCGTCGCGGCGAGCGTGCCGTCGGGCTCGATGCGCACGGTCGCGTCGCGGAAGCCGAGCCACTGCCGTCCCACCGGGAACCAGGCCTTGTAGACCGCCTCCTTGGCGCAGAAGAGCAGCCGGTCCCAGGGGATGGCGGGCGCCGCGCCGGCGAGCTCGGCCAGCCGCTCGCGCTCGGCGGGCGACGTGACCAGGCCGAGCACCCCGGCGGGGAGCGGGGCGGCCGGCTCGGCGTCGATGCCGAGCACGGCCAGTTGCCCGGCGCCGGCCACGGCGGCGGCGCGGTACCCGGCGCAGTGCGTCATGCTGCCGACCACGCCGTCGGGCCACCGGGGCGCGCCGCCCTCGCCGCGCGGGAGCGCGGCCGGCGCCACGCCCAGCTCCCCCAGCGCCCGCCGGGCGCAGCGGCGCACGGTGGCGTACTCGCGGCGCCGCTTGGCCTTCGCGCCGGCGAGCTGCGCCTCCTCCTCCGCGAACAACGGCGCGGGCTCGAGGTCGTCGAACGCGTGGGCCGAGGCGACGCCGAGCGGGAGGATCGCGGAGATCACGTCAGAACCCGAACGCCACCAGCGCCCAGCACAGGCAGCCGAACGCGGCGAAGTGCAGCGCGGTACGGATCGAGTTCAGCCGCGTCCACGGCGCCTCGTACCGGGTGCGCACCCTCGTCGGGTGCGCCATGGTGTCCGGCCGGCCCGCCGCGTCGAGCTGCTTGTTGAGCGGCACGTTGCCGCCACCGGTGACGAGGAACGCCACCAGGTTGAGCGCGAACGCGAGACCGGCCGGGGCGAGCGCCGCGCCACGGTCGCCGGCGAGCAGCAGTACCGCCGCCAGGGCGCTGAGCAAGACCGAGCCGAGGAAGATGACCATGAACCGTCCATTGAGGATCGCCCGGTTGATCTTCTGGTTCACCTCGACGTAGGTCCGGTCGTCGACGTCGCGCATCGCGACGAGCACGGACATGGCGAACCCGTAGAACAGGCCGGTCACCAGCGCGGTGGTCATCGTCGCGAGGACCAGGACCGCGACCTGGAGGATCTGCATTCGCACACTCCTTTCAGACACCGGAACCTCCGCCGCGCACGGGACGCGACGGAGGTCCGGCCGGGATCGACGCGACTAGGCCAGCCCGGCGATCGCCTCGGCGACGCGTTCCGGCGCTTCCAGGGGCAGCATGTGCCCGAGGTCGGCCAGCCGCTCGTACGAGGCGTTCGGCAGCGCGTCGGCGACGGCCTCGCCCAGGTCGGGGTCGATCACCGTGTCGGCGGTGCCGGCCAGCACGACTGCCGGCACCGGGACGGCACGCAGGCCCTCCCGCAGGTCCATCCCGCGCGACGAGCGGAAGTAGTCCGCCCGCACCTGGCCCGGGGTGGCCGCGAACAACCGCCGGTTCGCCTCCAGCGCGTCCGCCGCCACGCCCGGCCCCATCGTCTTGGCCAGCATCTTGCGGCCGAGAGCCGCCCGCCGCAGCGCCCAGCTGAAGACCGGGTTGCCCATCAGCTTGACCTCGCTGTCGGGGGTCTCCTGGTCGTGGGCGGCGGTGGCGAGCAGCGCGAGCCCGCGCAGCCGGGTGGCCGCGTCCTCGGCGTGCCCGATCGCGTAGGCCATGGCCGCGAAGCCGCCACCGGAGTGCCCGGCCACGACCGCGTCCTTCGCGTCCACCGCGGCGAGCACGTCGGCGAGGTCGGCGCCGAGCCGCTCGATGCCGACCGGCTCGCTGCCGAGCGTCGACTCGCCGTGCCCGCGCTGGTCGTAGGCGACCACCGTGTGCCCGAGCCCGGCGAGGCGGCCGGCGACCCCGGTCCACACCTCGCGCCCGGCCGCCCAGCCGTGCACGAGCACCACGGTGCCCGCCCCCGCGCCGGGCGGCGGGCCGTAGACGTCGACCGCGAGCCGCGCGCCGTCGCCGGTGCGCACCGTGCGCCGCACCGCCCGCCCGGCCTCGGTCGTCACCTCGTCCGCGCCGCCGACCAGCTGGTTGAGCCGGGCGAAGGCGGCACGGGTGGCCGTCGTGTGCTCCACGCCGATGTCGGCGACCTTGCCCAGCAGCCGGGCGATGCCCTGCGGCTCGGCCTGGAAGTGCATGGACAGCCGGGTGCGCCGGCCACCGGCCGCCGGCTCCAGGACGAACTCGCAGGTGCCGATGAAGGCGCCCGACACGTAGTCGGCCGCGAGCCGGCGGCCCGGCTCCACCTCACGGGTGCGTGCGGTGAAGCGGAGCTTGGGGCCGCCCTTGTCCATCCCCTTGGGGTGCACGGTCACCGTGGTCTCGCCGCCCACCTCCTCGGGCGGCACGTCGCCCGGCTCGAAGGTGTTCTTGGGCACCCACCAGGAAGCGCCACCGTTGAGCTCGGCGACGAGTTCCTTCCAGACGACGTCCGGTGACGTGTCGATGAACGTGGTGTCGATGATGTCGTAGCCACTCATGTCGCGGCCCTCCCTCACAGGCTGGTTGCTGGCCGAGGAAACGGCCACGTGTCAGTGCGGCTGCGCGTACTCGGCGCCGGAGACCGTGGCGAGCTGGTAGGCCGCCAGGTCGAACCGCTTGAGCTGCTTGCGGAACTGCGCCGTCGAGCCCGGCCAGATGGACGGGTTGCGGCCGTGGTCGTCGAGGTACCAGCTGGCGCAGCTGCCCGCGTTCCACACGGTGGTCTGCAGCTTCTTCTGGACCGTCTCGTTGTAGGCCTGCTGCGCGTCGGCGTGCACGGCGACGCTCGCGAGACCGCGCTTCTCCATCTGCTCGAGCGCGTCGGCCACGTAGGCGATCTGGGACTCGATCATCACCGTCTGCGAGGAGTGGCCGAGGGTGGTGTTCGGTCCGAGCAGCATGAACAGGTTGGGGAAGCCGGCCACGGTCGTGCCGCGGTAGGCCGTCATCCCGTCCGCCTGCCAGGCCTGCGCGAGCGACGTGCCCGCCGCACCCAGCACCCGCTGCGCGACCGGGCGGTCGGTGGCCCGGAAGCCGGTGCCGAGGATGATCGCGTCGACCTCGCGCTCGCGGCCGTCGGCCGTGACGACCGAGTTCGCCCGCACCTCGGCGATGCCGTCGGTGACCAGCTCGACGTTCGGCTGCTGGATCGCCGGGTAGTAGGTGTTGGAGAACAGCATCCGCTTGCACCCGACGGTGAAGTCCGGGGTGAGCCGCGCCCGCAGCTCCGGGTCCGGCACGCTCTTGTTCAGGTGCTTGACCATCATGCCCTGCACGGTCTTCTCCGCCATCGCGGGACGGGCGAAGATGAACGAGAGGATCTCGCGGCCGCGCTGGTTGTAGCCACGGCGGAACTTCTGGTAGCCGGGCACGTTGCGGAACAGCCACTGGCGGAACCGGCCGTTGGGCTTGTCGTTCTTGGGCCCGATCCACGCCGGCGTCCGCTGGTAGATGTCGAGCCGGCCCACCCGCGGCTGGATCTTCGGCACGAACTGCAGCGCCGAGGCACCGGTGCCGATCACGGCCACCCGCTTGCCGGTCAGGTCGTAGTCGTGGTCCCAGGTCGAGGAGTGGAACACCTTGCCCTGGAAGCCGGACAGGCCCTTGATGTCCGGGACCACCGGGTCACTCAGGTAGCCGCTGCCGGTCACCAGCACCTGGGCGGTGTACTCGCCCTGGCTCGTCTCGATGTGCCAGCGGCGCAGGTTCTCGTCCCAGCGCGCGCCGAGCAGCTCGTGGTGGAACCGGATGTAGGGCCGCACGCCGAACCGGTCGGCGCAGTCCCGCAGGTAGTCGTACAGCTCCGGCTGCTTGCCGTAGGTGCTCTGCCAGTCGGTGGGCTGGGCGAAGGAGAACGAGTACAGCAGGGCGGCGACATCGCACTCGGCGCCCGGGTACGTGTTGTCCCGCCAGGTGCCGCCGACCTCCCCGGCCCGCTCGAAGATCAGGAAGTCGTCCTTTCCGGACTTCAGCAGGCGGATCGCCATGCCCAGCCCGGAGAAGCCGGCACCGATGATCGCCACCCGGACGTGCGGGAGGCGGCCGCCGGTGCGGACGTCGCCCGGCGCGGAGTCAGTGATCGTCATGGTGGCCTCCTCAGGCGTTCCGCGAGAGCACGATGCGGAAGTTGTTGAAGATCTTGTCCTCGAGCGTGTACGCGAAGATGTCGAGGTAGCGCTCGAACCGGGCGACGACCTCCTCGCCCTGCATCGCCACCGCCTCGTCGCGGCGCTCGGCGAGGTTCTCCAGCCACGCACGGCAGGCCTGGCTGAAGGTCTCCCGCTCGTTGCGGAGCTCGATGATCTCGAAGAGGCCCTCGGCGGCCTGGACGAGCTCGTTCGTGTGCGGGATGTAGCAGCCCTGGAACTCCTCGCGCTGCAGGAACTTCAGGTCGTCGATGAGCTTGCGGGACAGCGGCGGGTTCTCGATCGTCATCATGTGCAGCACCAGGCGGCCGTCCACCTTGAGCAGCGAGTGGCACTGGGCGAAGAACGCGCGGAACCGCTTGACCCGCTCCTTGGGCGGCAGCGAGGACAGCACGAAGTGCTCGAGCGCGTTGACGCAGAACGCGGCGTCGTAGGGCTCTTCGGTGCGGTGGTCCTCCCAGCTCTCGACCTTGATGTCGATCCGCGGGTTGTGCAGCGAGTCGACGAACTCCTTCTGGGTCCGGCTCAGCGTGACGCCGACGGCCTGCTTGACGTCGTGGACCGTGGTCGCGCGGTCGAGCAGGGTGCCCCAGCCGCTGCCGATGTCGAGGATCCGCTCGGCGCCCACCGCGCCGGCGATCTCGATGAACGCGTCGAGCTTGCGGAACTGGGCGGCGTCGTGGCCTGCACGCAGGTCCTCGCCCTCGGCCCAGTAGCCGCCGGAGTACATCATGGCCGGCCCCAGCAGGAGGCGGTAGAAGTCGTTGCTCACCTCGTAGTGGTGCCGGATGGCGTCGACCTCCGGGTTCACCGGCTTGTTCTCGACCGTGGTCATCCTCGCCTCATTTCTCGTGCCTGCTCCGGGGCCGCTGGCGCGGGGCCGTCGGCGTTCGATGTGTCGCGAAGAGGGAAACGCGAGGGCCGCAAGAGACCCGCAACAGCGGCCCGCCCGCCGGCCGCGCCGGACGGTCGGCGGACGCGGGCTTGCGCTTCCGTTGCGTGGCTCGGCTTTGCTTCCACCACGACATGCGCACGACATGCGCATCAGGGAGTGGCCGGCATCGCGTCTGCCTCCCCGAAGCCGAGAGGAGCCACGCTCATGGAACTGCCCACCGTCGAGGACCTGGCGGCCCAGCTGGAGGACGTGTCGGGTGCGGAGTCGATCGACGTCGACGCGGCGCTGCAGAAGCTGTCCGATGTCGACTCGCTGGATCTGATGGAGTGGCTGTACAACTTCCAGTCCGCGTACCCGCACATCCCGGCCGACGAGTCCCTGTTCAGCGACATGGACGACACGACGACGCTGCGCACCGTGCACGGCCGCATCGTGGAGCTCGTCGCCCAGCCGAGCGCGCAGAGCTAGCGACCGGCATGACGGGCTTCGAGATCGCCGGCTGGGGCATGTCCGTGCCCGAGCGGGTGGTGACCAGTGTCGAGATCGCCGAGCGATTCGGGGTGACCGAGGACTGGGTCGTCAGCAGGTGCGGTATCCGGGAACGGCGGTTCGTCTCCCCCGGGGA
>NZ_DATBKY010000239.1:0-49275 GCF_036555685.1 Actinophytocola sp.
GACGTCGGCCTTGGTGTCGACGGTCGTGGGCGGGGTGCCCGCGCCGGCGAGGCCGTGCGAGAGCGCCATCGAGTAGCACGTCGAGTGCGCGGCCGCGATGAGCTCCTCGGGGCTGGTCTTGCCGTTGGCGGCCTCGGCACGCGCCGGCCACGACACCGGGTAGGAGCCGATGCCGGACGAGTCGAGCGACACGGTGCCGGAGCCGTCGAGCAGCGCGCCCTCCCAGTGAGCGTTGGCGGTACGGGTGGTGGCCATGGATCCTCCTGCGGAAGCCGGACTGACGGACGGCTGATCAGTCTGCCGCACTCGCGGGGGCGCCGCGCACCGCGTGTGACGCGATCGCGAGTGACTCTCCAGGGTTGCGTGTTGGGGGGTGGGGGAGTGGTCGAGCAGCGCGCGCTCTGCTCATGGAGCGTTGGCGGTTCGGGTGGTGGCCGTGGATGGTCGTGCGGAAGCCGGGCTGGTGGATGGTTGATCGGTCTGTCGGACTCGCGGGGGCGCCGCGCACCGCGTGTGACGCGATCGCGAGTGACTCTCAGGCGGGCTCGAACAGCCGGGCCAGGTACTCGCGCAGTACGTCCTCCGCCTCCTGTGGCGTGTGCAGGTTCTGCAGCAGGTGCGAGGAGAGCCCGTCGGCGAAGGCGAGCAGGCCGTCCGCGGTGCGCAGCGGGTCGATCCGGGCCGCGACCCGTCCCGCCGCCTGTGCCGTCCGCAGCAGGTCGGCCAGCCGGTCCCGCAGCTCCCGGGTGCCCTCGAGCATGTATCGGGCGAGCTCCGGATTCTCGACCGCCCGCCCGAGCCACGCGACCAGTGCCAGCACGTAGATCCGCCTGCGCGGATCCAGCGGCATGCGCTCGACCAGCACGATCCGGATCACCTCGTACGGGTCGCGCGGCTCGGGCAGTGCGCCGACCCGCGCGGTGATCCGGCCGCGGAACTCCTCGCCGACCCACTGCAGCGCGAACAGCAGCATCTCGTCCTTCGTGGCGAAGTAGTGCTGCACCATGCCGACCGACACGCCGGCCTCCGCGGCCACCTGCCGCACCGTCGCGGCCGCGAGGCCGTCCCGTTCCGCGACCGTCCACAGCGCCTCGGCGATCCGGCCGCGCCGCTCCCGGTGGTCGACCTGCTTCGGCACTCCTGCCTCCGAACCAATACGGCGTATTGCTTCCGCGTCCTACGGCGGTTACCGTACAGCGTATTGAAACGAGGGAGGGACGCCATGCGAACCGCGCGCAACGGCGATGTCGAGCTCGCCTACGAACTCGTACACGACGCGCCCGGACATCCGATGTTGCTGGTGGGCGGGAACTTCACGCAGATGATCCACTGGCCGGACGAGTTCCTGGCAGCGCTCGCCGCGCGGGGCTTCCAGGCGGCGCGGTTCGACAACCGCGACTCCGGCCGGTCGACGCACTGCGCGGATCGCCCGCACTACACGCTGCGGGACATGGCCGGCGACGCGGTGGCCGTCATGGACGCGCTCGGCTGGCCGTCGGCGCACGTGCTTGGCCCCTCACTCGGCGGGATGATCGGCCAGGTCATGGCCGTGCACCACCCCGACCGGGTACGCAGCCTCACGTCCATCTCCGCCGCGCCCGGCTGGGGCCTGCGGTTCAGCAGGCCGCGCCTGCGGACGCTGGTCGGGATCCTCGCCCTGGCGGCCAGGCGCCCGGCCGACCGGGCGGCGGCCGTCGAGCAGACCGTGCGGATGTTCCGGCTGCTGACCACGCCCCGTTACCCGGTCGACGAGGCGTGGCTGCGCGACGTCACGGGGCGCGCCTACGACATCGCTCACGACCGGGCCGCCGGCATGCGCCAGCAGGCCGCCTGCAAGGCGAGCGGCGACCGGCGGGCGGAGCTCGCCCGGGTGGTCGCGCCGACGCTCGTGGTCCACGGAGACCGGGATCCCGCGCAGTCGTTGCGGGCCGGCCGCGCGACGGCCGCCGCGATTCCCGGCGCCCGGCTGCGGATCCTGCCCGATGTGGGGCACTACATCCCGCCGCAACTGTGGCCGGAGATTCTCGACGAGCTGTGCGACCTCCTTCGCGCGGTCGACCATACGTTCGATACGATGGCGGAGTGAGGTCAGACGGGGGAGTCGTCGAGCAGTGCCGGATGGTCGGGGTCGTCCACGCGTACGCCCGTGTCCGCGATGTGCAGCGGCCGCACCCGCGCGTCGTAGCGCGCGAACGCGGGCAGCGCCCACTCCTCGGCGAACCGCCGGGCCAGCGCGGGCGCGGACAGCCACAGGTGGACCGTGTGCTCGAACGGGAACCCGCGGCCGAGCAGCAGCTCGCCGTCGAGCACGAGCACGCCGCCGTCCGCGAGCTCGACGTAGTCCGCGCGCGTCGCCCGGTCCGCCGCCGCGTCCCACAGCGACGGAAGCACTCGGCCGGACCCGCCCGGTGCCAGCGGCGCGAGCACCTCGCGGGTCAGCCCACCCGCGTCGAGCCAGTCGTCGTAGCGGGCGTCGGGGTCCTCGCGGCCGCGTTCGAACCGCAGCGAGGCCGGCCGCAGGAAGTCGCGCGCCGACACCCGCAGGGCCGGCCGGCCGCGCAGCCGCAGCGCCTCGGCGAGCCGGTCGGCGAACGCCTCCGGGCGGCTCGGCGGCGCGCCGTCGACGGCCACGCGGGCCCACCCGCCGGCGGGCCGCGCGGCGATCGTGTCGGCCAGCTCCTCGACCAGCAGATCGAGTGTCAGGGGCCGGAATCTCATGCTTCCGATCATCCACCGCGGCCGGAATTGTCGGTGCGCCGCGGTAGGAATCGAGCATGCCCGCAACACCCGCCAACACACCTCTCGGGGTGCCCGCTGATGATCATGTTCTCGTCGTAGGGTGATGCCTCGTGGCGGCTGATTCCTTCGTTCATCTACATGTGCACACCGAGTACTCGATGCTCGACGGCGCCGCCAAGGTCGCGCCCTTGATCAAGGAGGCCGAGCGCCTCGGCATGCCCGCGGTCGGCATGACCGACCACGGCAACATGTACGGGGCCGACGAGTTCTACCAGACCGCCAGGAAGGTCGGGATCAAGCCGATCATCGGCATCGAGGCCTACATCGCGCCGGGCAGCCGATACCACAAGAAGCCGATCTTCTGGGGCGAGGCGCGTCAGCGCAGCACGGACGAGCTCGGCGAGGGCGGCGACGTCTCGGGCGGCGGCGCGTACACGCACATGACGATGCTCGCGGGCAACGCGACGGGGCTGCGCAACCTGTTCACGCTCTCCTCGCGGGCGAGCATGGAAGGCTATTACAGGAAACCGCGCTGCCTGTTGCCTGGTCAGGAGATCATGACCCGGGGAGGCATGAAGCGGATCGAAGACGTCCGAGTCGGCGATGAGGTGCTCACTCATCGTGGCCGCTTTCGCAGGGTCATCGAGGTGATGTGCAACCACCACGACGGCGACATCTACGGCGTCAAGCTCAACAATCGCTACAACCGGGTCACCTGGATGACCGGGGAACACCCGGTTCTCGTCCGGCATCGAGACGGCAGCAGGTCGTGGGTCGAGGCACGGCACGTCGTGGCGGGACGACCGGGAACCGGCACGCTGGAGCGGGTCGACAACTGGAACAGCTGGGTATGTCTGCCGCGAGTCCGCTCGGATGCGGACCCGGTGACGTCGATCCGAACGGCCGAGTACGTCGACTGGACCCCGGTCGACGGTGAACCCGACCGGTTCCTCCGGACGGCCACTCGTCGCGGCATGGGCCCAACCAAGCACTATGCGACGCTGCAGCACGAGATCGAGTTGGACCACGACTTCGGCTTCTTCCTCGGGCTGTATGTCGCGGAGGGCGGTATCGACCGCGGCCACACCGTCTCGTGGTACCTGCACGAAGACGAGCGTGATCTCGCTGACTTCTGCGTAAAGCTGATCGAGCGGTGCACTGGCCGGAAGGCCGTTGTCCGTGGTAGGTCCGATCGTGCCGACTATCGCGGCATCTCGGTTTCGGTCAGTTCCACAATTCTGGCGCAATTGCTTAGTTCCCTCTGCGGCAAGGGGGCCGGGCACAAGCATCTGCCCGAGTTCGTCTTCGACGCTCCGGAAGCGTTCATGCAGGGTGCGTTCGAGGGAGTGCTGGCCGGGGACGCGTCACAGACCAGGCCAGACGTCATCAGCCTCGAGCAGACGTCGGTTCAGCTCCACTGGCAGATGCGCACTCTCGCCGCCCGTCTGAAAGCCGACTTCGCCAGCACCTACTGCCAACCGGACGACGACAAGAATCACGCGCCCACGTACCGTGCCAACTTCTCTCCCGTCACCGCGCCCACGTATCGGCGGACATTGTCCGACGACGAGTTCGTCTATAAGCCCGTCCTGGAGGTGATGCGCAAGCCCTACACCGGCACGACCTACAACATCGAGGTCGAGGACGACCACTCGTACGTCACCGACTTCGCGGTGCACAACTGTGACCGCGAGCTGATCGCCGAGCACGCCGAGGGCATCATCGCCACCACGGGCTGCCCGTCCGGCGAGGTGCAGACCCGGCTGCGGCTGGGCCAGACCGCGGAGGCGCTGCAGGCCGCGTCGGACTACCGGGACATCTTCGGCAAGGAGAACTTCTTCGTCGAGCTGATGGACCACGGGCTGCCGATCGAGCGCTCGGTCCGCGACGGCCTGCTGGACATCGCCAGCAAGCTCGAGCTCAGGCCGCTCGCCACCAACGACTCGCACTACGTCACCAAGGACCAGGCGGACGCGCACGCGGCGCTGCTGTGCGTGCAGTCCGGCAAGACGCTGTCCGATCCCAACCGCTTCAAGTTCGACGGCGACGGCTACTACCTCAAGTCGGCCGACGAGATGCGTGCGTTCTGGGACAAGGAGGTCCCCGGCGCCGCGGACTCGACGCTGCTGATCGCCGAGCGGGTCGAGTCGTACGAGGCGGTCTGGGAGCACGTCGACCGGATGCCGGTGTTCGACGTGCCGGCCGGCGAGACCCAGGCCAGCTGGCTGCACAAGGAGGTCATGCGCGGCCTGAACTGGCGCTTCCCGGACGGCATCCCGGACGGGTACACCGAGCGGGCCGAGTTCGAGCTCGGCGTGATCACGCAGAAGGGCTTCCCGGCCTACTTCCTCGTGGTCGCCGACCTCGTGAGCTACGCCCGCCGGGTCGGCATCCGGGTCGGCCCGGGCCGTGGCTCGGCCGCCGGCTCGCTGGTCGCGTACGCGCTGGGCATCACGAACCTCGACCCGATCCCGCACGGCCTGCTGTTCGAGCGGTTCCTCAACCCCGAGCGCACGGCCATGCCCGACATCGACATCGACTTCGACGACCGCCGCCGCGGCGAGATGATCACCTACGCCACCGACAAGTACGGCTCGGACAAGGTCGCCCAGGTCATCACGTTCGGCACCATCAAGACCAAGGCCGCGCTCAAGGACGCCGCCCGCGTCCTGCACGGCCAGCCCGGCTTCGCGATCGCCGACCGGATCTCCAAGGCGCTGCCGCCGCCGATCATGGCGAAGGACATCCCGCTGTCCGGCATCGTCGACTCGAAGCACGACCGCTACGCCGAGGCGGCCGAGGTCCGCACGCTGATCGAGACCGACACCGAGGTCTCGAAGATCTTCGACACCGCGCGCGGCCTCGAGGGCCTGATCCGCAACGCCGGCGTGCACGCCTGCGCGGTCATCCTGTCGAAGACCCCGCTGATGGAGTCGATCCCGCTGTGGCAGCGCGACGACGGCTCGATCATCACCGGCTGGGACTACCCGTCGTGCGAGGCCATCGGCCTGCTGAAGATGGACTTCCTCGGCCTGCGCAACCTCACGGTCATCGGCGACGCGATCGACAACATCAAGGCCAACCGCGGCGAGGACATCGACCTCGACACGCTCGGGCTGGACGACGCGAACACCTACAGGCTGCTGTCCCGCGGCGACACGCTGGGCGTGTTCCAGCTGGACGGCGGCCCGATGCGCGACCTGCTGCGGCGCATGCAGCCCACCGGGTTCGAGGACATCGTCGCGGTCGGCGCGCTGTACCGGCCGGGGCCGATGGGCATGAACGCCCACAACGACTACGCCGACCGCAAGAACAACCGGCAGAAGATCAAGCCGATCCACCCGGAGCTCGAGGAGCCGCTGAAGGACATCCTCGCGGAGACGTACGGCCTGATCGTCTACCAAGAGCAGATCATGTTCATCGCCCAGAAGGTCGCCGGCTACTCCATGGGACAGGCCGACGTGCTCCGCAAGGCGATGGGCAAGAAGAAGGCCGAGGTCCTCGCCGAGGAGTTCACCCGGTTCGAGGCCGGCATGAAGGCCAGCGACCTGCGGCCGGGCGGCTTCTCGGACGCGGCGATCAAGGCGCTGTGGGACACGATCCTCCCGTTCGCCGGGTACGCGTTCAACAAGTCGCACGCGGCCGCGTACGGGCTGGTGTCGTACTGGACGGCGTACCTCAAGGCCAACTACCCGGCCGAGTACATGGCCGCGTTGCTCACGTCGGTGGCGGACAACAAGGACAAGTCCGCGGTGTACCTGTCCGAGTGCCGCCGGGCCGGGATCAAGGTGCTGCCGCCGGACGTCAACGAGTCGGGCCTGCGCTTCGCGGCGGTCGGCACCGACATCCGCTTCGGCCTCGGCGCGGTGCGCAACGTCGGCGCCAACGTGGTCGACTCGATCATCCACACCCGCGAGGCCAAGGGTTCGTACACCTCGTTCACCGACTTCCTCGACAAGTCGGAGCTGGTGTGCTGCAACAAGCGCGTGGTCGAGTCGCTGATCAAGTCCGGCGCGTACGACTCGCTCGGGCACACCCGGCTGTCGCTGGTGCAGGTGCACGAGGAGGCGGTCGAGGCGGTCGTGGGCCTCAAGCGCCAGGAGGCGATGGGCCAGTTCGACCTGTTCGGCGGCGACGACACCTCGCCGGCGTCGAGCGACTCCTCCCCGCTGGCGCACCTGCGGTTCAGCGCCGAGGAGTGGCCGCGCAAGCAGCTGCTGGGCTACGAGCGGGAGATGCTGGGCCTGTACGTGTCGGCGCACCCGCTGGACGGCGCCGAGCGGCTGCTGCGCAAGCACGCCCCGAAGCCCATCGCCGAGATCCTGGCCGACGCGCCGAAGGAGGGCGAGATCGTGCTGTCCGGCATGATCTCGGCGCTGGAGCGGCGGGTGAACAAGCAGGGCGAGCCGTGGGCGATCTGCACGATCGAGGACCTGGACGCGTCGATCGAGGTGCTGTTCTTCGCCAAGTCCTACTCGGTGCTGTCGCAGGACCTGATCGAGGACGCCGCAGTGGCCGTCAAGGGCCGCGTCAACTGGCGCGAGGACAAGATGTCCGTGTTCGGCTCGGGCCTCATCCCGCTGGACATCACGGACGCCGACCTGTCCGCACCGGGCGAGGCGGCGCCGTTCGTGCTGCTGTGCAACCCGGTCAAGCTGAACGACGAGGTCGTGGGGGAGCTGAAGAACACGCTGGCCGCGCATCGCGGTGACACGCCGGTGCACCTGAAGTTCGCCCACAAGGAGAACGGCGTCACGCTGGCCTTGGACGACTATCCGATCAAGGTGTCGCCGGCGTTCCTCGGGGAGATCAAGGCCATTCCGGGGGTGGCGGTCGACGCCTGACTCCTCGCCCTACCCGGATGCGGCTGGGTGTGCCCGGCTCTTGGGTTTGATCTTTGGGTCGGCGGGTGACGGTTGTGTCGTGGTCGGGCCGCTTGCGCTGCCGGTGGCGCCGGGTTCTTGCTTTCCTCGTGTTCGTGCTGGGTTTGCCTTCGTCGGTTCGTCCGGGAGCGGCCCGGGCATCACGATGATCGCCCTGGCTCCGTTCCGCCGGCTCCATCCACGCGGTTCCTTTCCGCTCGCTCTCCCGTTCTGTCAGCCGCCTGCGTTAGGTTGTGCCTCGTTGCATCCCCCTGCTGAATGGATGTCATATGTGGACCAGGAAGATCGCCGGGTTTGCCGCGATCGCTCTGCTTGGATCGACCCTCTTCGGGCCCAGTGCCGTCGCCGACCAGGGGCATGGCTTGCCGCTCGGGCCGGCTGACCTTCCGGAGAGCCGGGACGTTCAGGTCCTGCAGCCAGGCGTCACCCTGACCACCATCATTCGCGGGGAGGCGGATCCGGCGCTCGGCTGGACCGTCGAGATCGCCGTTCCCCGCGGGGCCGACGACCCCGACCCCGACGCACCGCCCACCGCCATCGCCGACCAGGCGCACGCGCAGACGCTCGCCGATGCCTTGAGCGACAGCGGGTTCAGCCCGCGCGTCGAGGAGGTCACCACCCCGCGCGTCGCCGACTACGCCGGCGGGACCCTCGGCTACCGGGTCCGCATCGCCTTCGAGCACGACAAGGCCACCGCCGACGCCGTGCTGGCGCAGGTGAAGGCCGCGGGCTACACCGCCTCCACCGTCTACACCGGGTGGGACGGGGCCGGCACCGACCGCGGGCCGTGGCGGGTGCAGGTGCTCACGATCGATCCCAAGAGGTTCCACGGGAAGCTTGTCGGGGACTTCGGGCCCGACATCGAGCGGCGGGAGACCACCAGCTCGCTCGCCCAGGCGCAGGGCGCGACCGCGGCCGTCAACGCCGGGTTCTTCGTGCTCGACCCCGCTTCCGGCGCGCCCGGCGACCCGGCCGGACTCGGTGTCTACAACGGACAGCTGCTCAGCGAGGCCACCAACGGGCGGCCCGTGTTCGCGTTCACGGACAACGGGCGGCACGCCGACGTCGACCGGTACCGGTGGGTCGGCACCGTGCGCAGCGGGCACGAGAAGCTGACCCTCGACGGCATCGATCGCGTGCCGGGGATGATCCGCAACTGCGGCGGCACCGCCGACGACCTGCCGACCAACAACCCGCTGCACGACACGACCTGCACCGACGCCGACGAGGTCGTCGCCTTCACCCCGCAGTACGGCGCGTCCACGCCCACCGGGCCCGGCGTGGAAGCCGTGCTCGACCGGCACGGAACGGTGACCGGCGTCCGCGAACCCCGGGGTGGCGCGCTGGCGGCCGGCGAGCGGTCCGTCCAGGCGACCGGCAAGCAGGCCGACGCCCTGCGGGCGATGGCGGCGCCCGGCACGAGGCTCACGATCGACAGCCACCTCGTCGACGAGCGCGGGCACACCGCACGGACTCCGGAGATGGTCGTCAACGGCGGGCCCGAGCTCGTCCGCAACGGTCGTCCACATGCGACTCCGCAGGCCGACGGGATGGTCCGGCCCGGCGACCCGAGCTTCTACTACGGCTGGGCCGCCAAGCGGAACCCGCGAACGCTGGCCGGCGTGGACGGCCACGGGCGCATCCTGCTCGCCACGATCGACGGCCGCGCCGTGGACAGCCTCGGGCTGTCGATCCCGGAGAGCGCCGCCGTGGCCGACGCGCTGGGCATGGTGAACGCGATCAACCTCGACGGCGGCGGCTCCACGACGATGGTCGTCGACGGGCAGGTCATCAACCACCCGTCCGACGCCACCGGCGAGCGGCCCGTGGGCGACGCCATTCTGGTGCTCCCGTGACCTAGCCTGCGAGGCGTGGACGTCGACGAGCTGATCGCCCTCGACCGGGCGCACGTGTGGCACCCGTACGGGCCCATGCCGGGTACGGCCGACCCGCTCGTGGTCACGCAGGCAGCGGGCGTCCGGCTGACGCTCGCCGACGGGCGGGAGCTCGTGGACGGCATGTCGTCCTGGTGGGCGGCCATCCACGGCTACCGCCACCCCGTGCTGGACGAGGCGCTGCGCGGCCAGGCCGCGCGAATGAGCCACGTCATGTTCGGCGGGCTCACCCACGAGCCCGCGGTGGCGCTCGCCGCGACGCTGGTGGAGATCACGCCGGGGCCGCTGCGGCACGTGTTCCTGTGCGACTCCGGCTCCGTGTCAGTCGAGGTGGCAGTCAAGATGTGCCTGCAGTACTGGCGCTGCGCCGGCCGACCGGAGAAGCGCCGACTGCTCACCTGGCGCGGCGGCTACCACGGCGACACCTTCCACCCGATGAGCGTCTGCGACCCCGACGGCGGCATGCACAGCCTGTGGCGGGGCGTCCTGCCCGACCAGGTCTTCGCCGACGCCCCGCCGGCACAGACCGGCCACGTCGAGCGCGACACCGACGACGAAATCGACGGCGAATACGTCCAGCACCTCGCCGACCTGATCGAACAGCACGCCGGCGAGCTGGCCGCGGTCATCGTCGAGCCGGTGGTGCAGGGCGCCGGCGGCATGCGCTTCCACGACCCCCGGTACCTGCGCGTGCTGCGCGAGCTCACGCTGGCGCACGACGTCCTGCTGATCTTCGACGAGATCGCCACCGGGTTCGGCCGCACCGGCGAGCTGTTCGCCGCCGGCCACGCCGGTGTGAGCCCGGACGTCATGTGCGTGGGCAAGGCGCTGACCGGCGGCTACCTGACGGCCGCCGCCGCGTTGTGCACCGCCGAGGTGGCCGACGGCATCTCCCGCGGCGCCGTCCCGGTCCTCGCCCACGGCCCGACGTTCATGGGCAACCCGCTCTCGTCGGCCGTGGCGAACGCGTCGATCGAGCTGCTGCGCGGCCAGGACTGGCGTGGCACGGTCAAGCGCATCGAGAGCGAGCTGACCGGGGGGCTGGCCGCGGCGAAGGCGATCCCGGGCGTGGTCGGCACCCGGGTCCTCGGCGCGATCGGCGTGGTCCAGCTCGACCACGAGGTGGACATCGCGGCGGCCACGAAGGCGGCGGTCGACGGGGGAGTGTGGCTGCGGCCGTTCCGCGACCTGATCTACACGATGCCCCCGTACATCACCGAAACCGCGGACGTCGAACGGATCACCGGCGCGATCCTCGCCGCCGCCCGTGCCGGCTAGGCCGGACTATCTACATCGGACCGGTGCGGCGCCGCGCCGGCGGCGGTAGGAGTTCAGCGTCGCCGCCAGTTCCATGTTCGTGGGTTCCACCAGGACCGTGCCGTGTGGGGCGACGAGTACCGGGATGTTGGCGCGCCCGCCCGCGATGAGCTCGGCCGTCGCCCGGGCCTCCTCGTCGGCGTTCGTGTCGATCGAGGTGAACGGGACGTTGTGCCGCACCAGCCACGCCTTCGCGCGGCGGCAGTCGACGCACCAGGCCGCTCCGAAGAACGTCACGCACTCCGGCTGCTCCCTGGTCAGAGCCGCAACCGCTGCGCGACCGTCCCCGTGCGCCTTGACGATCACGTGCTCGAATCTACCCAGCGCGGGGCGGGTGCGGTTGCGGCAATCGGGTGGGACTAGCCTGACGCTCCGTGAGTGTCATGGTGCTCACGGGCACCGGAACCGGAGTCGGCAAGACGGTGGTGACCGCGGCCGTCGCCGCACTCGCGCGCGACCGCAACCGCAGCGTCGCCGTGCTCAAGCCCGCGCAGACCGGGGTCGGCCCCGACGAGCCGGGTGATCTCGAGGAGATCGGACGCCTCGCCGGACCCGAGGTCACGACCTGGGAGCTCGGGCGCTTCCCCGACCCGCTCGCCCCGAACACCGCCGCGCGCCGGGCCGGTCGGCCGCCGGTGACGCCGTCCCAGGCCGCCGCGGCCGCCGTCGAGCTCTCCCGCGGGCACGACCAGGTCCTGATCGAGGGCGCGGGCGGGCTGCTCGTGCGCTTCGACGACGACGGCGGCACGCTCGCCGACGTCGCCTGGTCGATCGGCGCCCCCGTGCTGATCGTGGCCGACGCCCGCCTCGGCACGCTCAACGCGACCGCGCTCACCGCCGAGGAACTGCGCCGCCGCGGGATCGCGTGCGCGGGCATCGTCGTCGGCGCCTGGCCGGCCGAACCCGACCTCACCGCCCGCTGCAACCTCGACGACCTGCCGCTCGTGGCGGACGCGCCGCTCGTCGGCGCCGTGCCGGAGAACGCGGCCACGCTGACGCGCCAGGAGTTCCTCGAGGTGGCCCGCCGCTCGCTGGCGCCGGAGTTCGGCGGCGAGTTCGACGCGAACGGCTTCGCGGCCGAGTTCGCCGCCTGACCCGAGGACGGTCGAGGCGCGCTCGCCGCGTGACGCACGTCGCGCTCGACTCGCGAGTTCGTGCGGCAGACTGGCCCGGCAACGGCCCGAAGATCCATCGAGGAGGCAATCCGTGACCGCTGCTGCCGACGAGAGGACCAAGGCCGACGTGCTCGACGTGGCGCGTCAGCAGGTGGCCGAGCGCGGCATCGGCCTGGACGAGGCGCAGGTCCTCGAGGTGCTCCGGCTGCCCGACGACCGGATCCCCGAGCTGCTCGCGCTCGCCCACGAGGTGCGGATGCGCTGGTGCGGCCCGGAGGTCGAGGTCGAGGGCATCGTCAGCGTCAAGACCGGCGGCTGTCCCGAGGACTGCCACTTCTGCTCCCAGTCGGGCCAGTTCACCTCGCCGGTGCGCTCGGCCTGGCTGGACATCCCCGGCCTGGTCACCGCGGCGCGCGAGACGGCCGCGACCGGAGCCAGCGAGTTCTGCATCGTGGCCGCCGTGCGCGGCCCGGACAAGCGGCTGATGTCCCAGGTTCGCGAGGGCATCAAGGCGATCCGGGCCGACGGCAACGACATCCAGATCGCCTGCTCGCTCGGCATGCTGACCCAGGCGCAGGTCGACGAGCTCGTCGAGATGGGCGTGCACCGCTACAACCACAACCTGGAGACCGCCCGCTCGCACTTCCCGGACGTCGTCACCACGCACTCGTGGGAGGAGCGCTGGGACACGCTGCGGATGGTCCACGCGGCCGGCATGGAGGTCTGCTGCGGCGGCATCATCGGCATGGGGGAGACCGTCGAGCAGCGCGCGGAGTTCGCCGTCCAGCTGGCCGAGCTGGACCCGCACGAGGTGCCGATGAACTTCCTCATCCCGCAGCCCGGCACGCCGTACGAGGACTACGACGTTGTCGACGGCAGGGACGCGCTGCGCACGGTCGCCGCGTTCCGGCTGGCGCTGCCCCGCACGATCCTGCGCTTCGCCGGCGGGCGCGAGCTGACGCTCGGCGACCTCGGTGCGGAGCAGGGCATGCTGGGCGGCATCAACGCGATCATCGTCGGCAACTACCTGACCAACCTCGGCCGGCCCGCCCAGCAGGACCTCGACATGCTGACCGAGCTGAACATGCCGATCAAGGCGCTGGGCGAGACTCTCTAGATGTTCTGCGTCCACTGCGGCAAGCAGGCAGGGGAGGGCGACCACGCGCGCTGCGAAGGCGCACGTGGCGCGATCGAGCCGCCCCGCTACTGCCCCGAGTGCGCCCGCCGGATGGTGGTCCAGGTGACTCCGTCCGGGTGGTCCGCGCGGTGTAGCCGCCACGGCGACCACACGTCGTACGACGCTGTGACACCGACCGACTAGTCTTCGTCCCGTACGGCTCGTACGGGACGGAGGCAGGCGTGGCGGAACAACCGGTAGGGGCGCAGGACGCCGCCCCACCCCGGGAGGGGCACGCCGCCGGAAACGGGCAGACCGCACCGGGCGCCGTGCCGCCCACCGTCTACCCGCCGTACGTGCCCACGCAGTGGCGGCCCGAGCGGTCGAAGGTCGTCATCAAGGCCGACCTGCTGCCCGCGCTGAGCGTGGTGGCGAGCGTGTCCCTGCTCGGGCTCGCGGTCGGCTGGCTCTGGTCGCGCCTCGCGCCTCCGCAGCGCATGGTGATCAGCCAGGACGGCACGCCCGTCCCGCTCACCGCGGAGAGCTTCCACCGTTTCGACGTCCTCGGGTTGTTCGTCCTGCTGGGCCTGTCCGCGGGCCTCGTCACCGGGCTCGCCGTGTGGTTACTGCGCGAGCGCCGCGGCCCGGTCGTCATGGTCGCCGCGACGCTCGGCTCGGCCGTGGGCGCCTGGCTCGCCATGCGGGTCGGCACGGCCTGGGCGGAGGGCCGCTTCCCGATCGGCGACCACGTCAAGACCCTGGACGTGGTGCTCAAGGCGCCGCGGCTGGAGTCCGCCTGGGGCCTGCTGGCGTGGCCGATGGTCACCGCGCTGGTGTACGGCGTGATGGCGGCCTGGAACGCCATGGACGACCTGGGCCGGCGGCTCAGCTAGTTCTTGTTGACGTGCCGGCGCATCTCGGTCGGCGGCTGGGGTACTGCGCGCAGCGTCGCGAGGATCCCGGCCTCCCGGTTGAGCATCCGGCCCACCAGCCGCAGGCGGTGCAGCGGGCGCGTCTCCTCCAGTAGCCGCTGCCGGTCCTCCAGCGGCAGGAGGCAGTCCCCGGCCAGCTGGTGCGCGAGCTCGGCCACCTCGGTGTCCTCGTCGGGCTCGGTCCAGTCACCCTGCTGCCAGGCGGCCCGGCAGTACCGCCGGTACGCCGCGCGGGCCGCGTTCGCGAGCGAGCCGATCGTCTCCTCCGCGTCGCGCTGGCCGGGGATCACGGCCGGGGCGTCGGGCACCCACTCGATGGCGCCGAGCAGGTACGGGGCGCTCGACGAGTCGACCGCGAGCAGCCGGAACCGCCGCTCGCCGATCGAGACGATGTCGAACCTGCCGTCCGGCAGCGACTCGGCCTGGCGCAGCAGCGCCGCGCATCCGATCGGCTGCAGCTGGGCGCACGAGGTCACCTCGACGTCCGAGCTGGGCGCGAGCGCGATCACCCCGAACCGCTTGTCCGGCAGCGTGCCCTTCATCAGGTCGACGGTCATCTGCCGGTAACGCGGCTCGAAGACGTGCAGCGGCAGGGGTGTGCCCGGCAGCAGAACTGTCTGCAGCGGGAAGAGCGGCAACGTTTCGGGCACGGCCCTAACCTACGACGCCGTGCCCGACCTCGCTTGGTTCGGCGGCCGGAGCACTGCGAACGGATCGGTGACCGCCATGCTGCGCTCCGTGAACCGGAACAGGGCCGCGGGCCGCCCGCCGGCCCGTCCGGGTGGTGCCGTCTCGCCGGTCGGCTCGAGCAGGCCGCGCCGCGAGAGCACCCGTTGGAGGTTCGTCGCGGACACCCGGTAACCCAGCGCGGCGGAGTACAGCTCGCGCAGCGCCGACACGGTGAACGCCGGCGGGGCGAGCGCGAAACCCATGTTCGTGTACGACAGCTTGGCCCGCAGCCGGTCGCGCGCTCGCACGACGATCGACTCGTGGTCGAACGCGGTGTCCGGTAGCGCGTCGAGCGGATGCCACCGGGTGTCGGCTGGGACGTCGGGGTCGACGTCGGAGGGCACCAGCCCGAGGAACGCCGTCGCCACCACCCGCTCGCCCGGCACCCGGTGCGGCGCGCTGAACACCGCGAGCTGCTCGACGTGCGAAAGCTGCCGTACGTCGACCTTCTCCGCGAGCTGGCGCTTGATCGACGTCTCCACGTCCTCGGCCGCGCCGAGCCGCCCGCCGGGCAGCGACCAGCGGTGCGCGTGCGGCTCCAGCGCGCGCTCCCAGAGCAGGACCTGGAGTGAGCCTGCTCGCACTTGGAGCACCGCGGCCAGAACTTCGTGGGCTGCGGGCGGGGGCGCGGTGGTAGCATCGGCCATGTTTTCGATCCTAAGGCGAAAACCTCTGGATGGGAAATCGGCCGACGGGAGAGATCGGCAGGGGCCAACCCGAGGGAGGACGACCATGGCAGCAACCGTCGAGCTCGCCGATGAGCTGACGCCTTACGGCGGTGTCGAGCCCGACGCCGCGTGGCGTGACGAGGTCCGCCGCCTGGCCAGGGAACGCGACGCCGTGCTGCTCGCGCACAACTACCAGCTGCCCGAGATCCAGGACATCGCCGACCACACGGGCGACTCGCTCGCGCTCAGCCGGATCGCGGCGGCCAGCGAGGCGTCGACGATCGTGTTCTGCGGCGTGCACTTCATGGCCGAGACCGCGAAGATCCTCAGCCCGCACAAGACGGTGCTGATCCCCGACGCGCGCGCCGGCTGCTCGCTCGCCGACTCCATCGACGCCGCTCAGCTGCGCGCGTGGAAGGCCGAGCACCCGGGCGCGATCGTCGTGTCCTACGTGAACACCACGGCCGAGGTGAAGGCCGAGACCGACATCTGCTGCACGTCGTCCAACGCCGTCGACGTCGTCGGCTCCATCCCGGCCGACCGCGAGGTGCTGTTCCTGCCCGACCAGTTCCTCGGCGCGCACGTCAAGCGCGAGACGGGCCGGGAGAACCTGCACGTGTGGGCCGGCGAGTGCCACGTACACGCCGGCATCAACGGCCCGGAGCTGGCCGCGCGGGCGGCCGCCGACCCGGAGGCGGACCTGTTCGTGCACCCGGAGTGCGGCTGCGCGACGTCGGCGCTGTACCTGGCGGGGGAGGGCGTCGTGCCGTCCGCGCAGGTCAAGATCCTCTCCACCGGCGACATGGTCACCGAGGCACGCGCCACCAAGGCCCGCACGGTGCTCGTCGCGACCGAGGTCGGCATGCTGCACCAGCTGCGCCGGGCCGCGCCGGAGGTCGACTTCCGGGCGGTGAACGACCGGGCGTCGTGCCGCTTCATGAAGATGATCACGCCGGCCGCGCTGCTGCGGTCGCTGCGCGAGGGTGCCGACGAGGTGCACGTGGACCCGCTGGTCGCCGAGCGTGCGCGGGGCGCGGTGCGCCGGATGATCGAGATCGGCAAGCCCGGTGGTGGCGAATGAACCCGTGCTGGGACGCTCGCGCGGATCTCGTGGTCGTCGGCACCGGGGTCGCCGGGCTGACCGCCGCGCTGCGGGCCGCCGAGCTCGGCCTGCGCGTGCTCGTGGTGACCAAGGACGCGGCCGACGGGGGCAACACGCGCTGGGCGCAGGGCGGCGTCGCGGTCGTCCTGGGTGACGTGCCGGCTGACTCCGTCGGCCGGCACGTCGAGGACACCCGGGTGGCCGGGGCCGGGCTGTGCGACGAGGATGCGACCGCGCGGATCATCGCCGGCGGGCCGGCCGCGGTGGCGCGCCTGCGGGCCCGGGGCGCCGTGTTCGACAGCGAGGGTGACCGGCTCGCCCGCACCCGGGAGGGCGGGCACACCGCGTTCCGGGTGGTGCACGCGGGCGGCGACGCGACCGGCGCCGAGGTCGAGCGGGCGCTGCTCGCGGCGTCGCGGGACGGCCGGGTGCCGATGCTCGAGCACCACACCGCGGTGGACACGCTGCGCACGCCGGCCGGCGAGGTCGCCGGCCTGCTCGTGCTCGACGCCGGCGGCGTGCCCGGGGTGCTGACCGCGCCGGCCGTCCTGCTCGCGACCGGCGGGGCCGGGCAGCTCTACCAGGCGACGACGAACCCCGCGGTCGCGACCGCGGACGGCGTGGCGATCGGGCTGCGCTCGGGCGCGCCCGTGGCGGACCTGGAGTTCGTCCAGTTCCACCCGACCGTGCTCTACACCGGCGAGGGCGCGCGCGGTCGCTGCCCGCTCGTCACCGAGGCCGTCCGCGGTGAGGGTGCGTTCCTGGTCGACTCGACGGGCGCGCGGGTCATGGCGGGCTTGCACCCGCTGGCCGACCTGGCGCCGCGCGACGTCGTGTCCGCCGCGATCACCCGCCGGCTCGCGGAGCTGGGCGAGGACCACGTGTACCTCGACGCCACGCACCTGTCCGCCGCCGAGTTCCGCCGCCGGTTCCCGACCGTGCTCGCCGCCTGCCTGGCCGTGGGGGTCGACCCGGCGGCCACACCGATCCCGGTCTCGCCGGCCGCGCACTTCTCGTGCGGCGGCGTGGTGGCCACCGTGGACGGCCGGACCGCGGTGCCCGGGCTGTACGCGGCCGGCGAGGTCGCGCGGACCGGCCTGCACGGCGCGAACCGCCTGGCGTCGAACAGCCTGCTCGAAGGTCTCGTGGTCGGCACCCGCGCGGCCGAGGCCGTCGCGGCCGACCTCGCGCTCGGCGTGCTGGCCGAGCCGCGGCTCGCGGCGTGCCCGCCCGTGCCGGCGGCGCCGGTCGCGGACCGGGACACGCTGCAGCGCGTGATGAGCCGCTACGCCGGGATCGGCCGCGACGCCGAGGGCCTGGCCGTGGTCGGCTCCGTGCTCGACGTGTCCGCTGTGGACCGTCCACTCGACACTCGCGAGCGGGTCGAGGACGCCGCGCTCACGCTGACCGCCCGCGCGCTCATCGCCGCGGCCGCGTCCCGCGAGGAGTCCCGCGGCTGCCACGTGCGCGACGACTTCCCGGCCGTGTCGCCGGACTCGGCGCGCTCGCAGGCCGTCCGCCTCACCCCGTCCGGCCAACCCGTGTTGGACAGTTCCGCCTCTCCGGAATTTACCCTTGCGGTTGCGTTGACATAGCGCCGTTCAGTTCGGGACGTATCTGTGGCTGGGCCGCGTCCCGTTCCCCTTAGGCGCGGTTGGGAGCTTCGATGACTGACCTGAACTACGGCGACATGAAGCGCGTGGTGGCGCTGGCGCTGGAAGAGGACCTGCGCTACGGCCCGGACGCGACCACCGCGGCCACCGTGCCGGCGGACGCCGTCGCGGTGGCCGAGCTGACCCCGCGCGTGCCCGGCACGCTGGCGGGTGTCCCGGTGGCCCTCGAGGTTTTCGGCTCGGTTCTCGACTCGTACGAGGTGCTGGCCGAGCGCAAGGACGGCGAGCGGCTCGCCCCGGGGGAGCCCGCGCTGGTGGTGCGCGGTCCGGTCCGCGGCCTGCTGACCGCCGAGCGCACCGCGCTGAACCTGCTGTGCCACCTGTCCGGCGTGGCGACCGCGACGTCCGCGTGGGTCGACGCGATCGCCGGCACGGGCGCGGTGGTGCGCGACTCCCGCAAGACGCTGCCGGGCCTGCGGCTGCTGGAGAAGTACGCCGTGCGCTGCGGTGGCGGGGAGAACCACCGCCTCGGCCTGGGCGACGCCGTGCTGATCAAGGACAACCACGTGCTCGCCGCCGGCTCGGTCACCGCCGCCCTGCGCGCCGCCCGCGCGCACGCGCCCGACCTGCCGTGCGAGGTGGAGGTCGACACGCTCGACCAGCTCGACGAGGCGCTCGCCTTCGGCGCGGAGCTGGTCCTGCTGGACAACTTCACCCCGGCGATGTGCACGCTCGCGGTCCACCGCGCCGCGGGCACGCCGACGAGGCTGGAGGTCTCGGGCGGGCTCAAGCTGGCCGACGCCCGCGCGTACGCGGAGACCGGCGTGGACTACCTGTCGGTCGGTGCGCTGACCCACTCCGCGCCGGCGCTGGACCTCGGCATGGACCTGCGCCGGTCCCAAAGCTAGGCGAGCAGCGACTCGAACATCCGGCGCAGCACCCGCAGCTGCGCGCGCATGTGCCCGGTGTCCCCTGTCGACCGGCACAGCAGGAACGCACCCTCGAACGTCACGAAGACGTGGTCGGCGAGCGCGTCCGGGTCGACGTCGGCCGCGGCCGGGCGGTCCGCCAGCGCCGCGCGCAGGATCTCCGAGAGCGCCACCCGCCACGCCTCGATGGCCCCGACGATCTGCTCCGACGTGCCCGCCGCCGCGAGCTGGCGCTCGGTCAGGATCGACACGTACAGGCAGCTCGACTGCGCGCTCATGAGCTCGTCGGCGCCGTCCTCGAAGATCCGGACGAACTCGATCGCCTGCTTCGCGGGGTCACCGGTCCGCTCGCGGACGGTCGCGAGGGCGGCGTCGAGGTTCGCGACGTCGGCCGCGGCGTAGCGCGCGACGAGCGAGCGCGCGAGGTCCAGTTTGGACTCGAAGTGGTGGAAGAACGAGCCCTTCGACGTCCCCGACTCGGCGATGACCTGGTCCACCGACGTCGCCGCGAAGCCGTTCTCGATCACCAGCCGCTCGGCGGCGTCCAGGATCCGGTCCCGCGTCGGCGCTCCGTCTTTCGGCACAACACACTTGTACCAGACTAACTGGTCTGCTACAAACTAGACCAAACAGTCTGGAACGAACCGGGCAAATGGGAGTGAGAGAGATGCCTGTCAGACCCGCGGTCACCGACGGTGGCCTGGAGACCGACCTGATCTTCCACAGCGGCGTGGACCTGCCGTACTTCGCGGCGTTCCCGCTGGTGGAGACCGACGAGGGGCGCGTGCTGCTCGAGCGCTACTTCGCCGGCTACGCGGCGATCGCGGCCCGCGCCGGCGTACCCGTCCTGCTGGAGACGCCGACCTGGCGGGCCAGCAGCGACTGGGGCGAGAAGCTCGGCTACTCGCCGGCCGCGCTCGCCCGGCTCAACGAGTCGTCGGTCGAGCTGCTGGCCGGGATCGGCGAGCGGCACGCGGATACCGAGGTGCGCCTCGGCGGCACCGTCGGCCCGCGCGGCGACGGCTACCGGCCCGAGCACCTGATGACCGCGGACGAGGCGACCGCGTACCACCGGCCGCAGGTCGACGCGTTCGCGCGGGCCGGGGTCGACGTGGTGACCGCGCTGACGCTGACCGACACCGGCGAGGCGATCGGGTTCGTCCGCGCCGCCCGCGAGGCCGGCGTGCCCGTGGCGGTCTCGTTCACCGTCGAGACCGACGGCAGGCTGCCCGCCGGCGACACGCTGGCGCACGCGATCGGCGTGGTCGACGACGCGGGCGGCCCGGACTACTACCTGGTCAACTGCGCGCACCCGACCCACGTCGGCGCGGCGCTGACCGAGCCGGGCGGCTGGCAGGAGCGCGTCGCGGGCCTGCGCTGCAACGCGTCGACCAGCAGCCACGCGGAGCTGGACGAGGCCGAAGAGCTCGACGAGGGGGACCCGCGCCAGCTCGCCGCCGACCTGGACCAGCTGCGCCCGGCGTTCCCCAACCTCGCGATCGTCGGCGGCTGCTGCGGCACCGACGCCCGGCACGTGGCGAGCATGTGGCAGGTAGAGCAGCCCGTGCCGGCCTGAGCCGGGCGACCCGACGTATCAAACCCGCCGGCCGGTCCTCCTTACCAAGTGGAACGGAGGCACCGGCCATGAACGGGACCGCTTTCATCGTGCTCGTCATCCTCGCCGCCACGGGTCTGCTCACGCACTGGAGCGCAGCCGGACTCGACGACGTCCGGGAACGCCATCGGGTGCTCGGCTTCGTGTGGGTGGTGCTGGGCGCCATCGCGGTCCTGACGATCGAGTTCACCGTGCCGGTCGGCTGATCACTCGGAGATCGCGCGCAGGTCGGCGAGGCCGCGCAACAGGTGCTCGCCCGCCGGCGTCGACGCCGGGTCGAGCAGCCACTGCATCGACAGGCCGTCGCACACGGCCATCACCCAGCTGGCGACCGCCGTGCACCGCGGGTCCGCCACGGACGCGTCGAGCGCGGCGGCCACCAGCTCGGCCACGTGCCGGCGCGTATTGCGGTACATCCCGGCCAGCTGCTCGCGCAGCTGCGGGTCGCGGTCGGCCTGGGCGAGCGCCTCCATGAAGGACACGAGCAGCGCGCGCCGGCCGGTCAGCGAGTCCAGCAGCGCGGCCCACGCCAGGTGCGCGCGCTCGATCGGCGACGCGTCGGGCTCGGCCAGCGCCGCGGTCGTCAGCTGCGTGGTCCACTCCTCGAACACCATGCCGAGGGCGGCGTTGAGCAGGCCCGCCTTCGAGCCGAAGTGGTAGCCGATCGAGGCCAGGTTCGTGCCCGACGCGGCGACCAGGTCGCGCGCGGTGATGTGCGCGTAACCCTTGTCCTCCAACAACTGCCGCGCCGCGACGAGCAGCTGTTCGCGATGGCCCACGGGACGACGTTACCTTGTGCGGGCATCTATACGCGCGTATAAACGGGGCATGGCGACCCTCGAGGCCAACGCGCCGACGCTCCCGCCTGGCCCGAGGCTGCCGCCGCTGATGCAGACGATCCTGTTCCTCGTCGCCCGCCGCCAGATGCACCTGCACCTGCGCAGCCGGTACGGCGAGACGTTCACGACGCGCATCGCCGGTGACCGGCTGGTCGTCACGCTGACCCGGCCCGAGCACATCCGCGAGGTGTTCGCCGGCTCGCCCACGATCTTCCACGCGGGCGAGGGCAACGCGATCCTGCGGCCGGTGATGGGCCAGCACTCGCTGCTGATCACCGACGAGGACGAGCACCTGCGGGCGCGCAAGCTGCTGATGCCCGCGTTCAACGGGGCCGCGCTTCGCGGGTACGCCGGCATGATGGCCTCGCTCGCGGCGGAGGATGCCGCCGGCTGGCCGGTGGGCCGGCCGTTCCCGACGCACCCGCGGATGAACGCGGTGACGCTCGAGATCATCCTGCGCGTCGTGTTCGGCATGGGCGAGGGCCCCCGGCTGGCCGAGCTGCGCCCGCGGCTGCGCCGGATCTCCGACATCGGCCCGCTCACCGTTCTCGGCTGGACGTACCCGAATCTGCGGCGCATCGGCCGGTGGAAGCGGAACTTCGAGAACCTGCGCCGGGTGAACGAGCTGCTGTACGCGGAGATCGCGGACCGCAAGGCCGCGGGCGACCTCGCCGACCGCGACGACGTGCTGTCCCGGCTCCTGACCGCGGGCAGGGCCGAACAATCCGGCGAGCTGTCGGACCTGGAGCTCCGAGACCAGATGATCACCCTGCTGCTCGCCGGCCACGAGACGACGGCGACGGCGCTCGCGTGGTCGTTCCACGAGCTCGCCCGGCGCCCGGACGTCCAGCGCCGCGCCCGGCAGGCCGCCGACGACGGCGACGAGGACTACCTGCAGGCGGTGGCGAAGGAGGCCATGCGCAAGCGGCCGGTGATCCAGAACGTGGCCCGCATGCTGACCGAGCCGACCGCGGTGGCGGGCTACCGCCTCCCCGCCGGCGCGGTCGTCGGCCCGAGCATCTCGCTGGTCCACCACGACGCCACCCTGCACGACGACCCGGAGGACTTCCGCCCGGACCGGTTCATCGGCAAGCAACCGGAAGCCGGCACGTGGATCCCGTTCGGCGGCGGCGTGCGGCGGTGCATCGGCGCGGGCTTCTCCCTGCAGGAGGCGGCTGCCGTCCTGCGGGCGGTGCTGACCCGCTACACCCTGCGCCCGGACCGCCCGAAGCCCGAGTTCCCGAAGCCCCGCAACATCACGCTGACCCCGGCCCGCGGCGGCGTCGTGATCGCCACGCCTCGCTAGTGTCCTGCGGCGCGGGACACTAGAGGCGGCGGTTGGCGAGTACGGGGATCGACTCCCTCGTCTTCTCCACCTGCGC
The DNA here is from genome assembly GCF_036555685.1 of Actinophytocola sp. Classification (GTDB taxonomy): domain Bacteria; phylum Actinomycetota; class Actinomycetes; order Mycobacteriales; family Pseudonocardiaceae; genus Actinophytocola. The sequence goes on from NZ_DATBKY010000239.1 coordinate 22,876, forward strand.
CACGTCGACGTCCACGACGAGCACGTCCGGGCCCGCGCCCAACTGCCCGACCACCACACCCGCCGGCGACGCCACGGTGCTGTAGCCGATCCCCGTCGGCGCCTTCGGGTGTACCTCCACACCCGCCACCGCCGGGTCCGCCTGGCCGCACGCCACCAGCCACGACGTCGAGTCCAGCGCCCGCGCGCGGACGAGCAGCTCCCACTGCTCGCGCTTGCCGGGGCCCGCCCCCCACGAGGCGCCCATCAGCATGACCGTCGCCCCGCGGTCGGCCAGCCGGGTGAACAGCTCCGGGAACCGCACGTCGTAGCAGGTCGCGAGCCCCATCGTCACGTCGTCCACCGACACCAGCGCCAGGTCCGACCCGGCCGCCACGGTCCTGGACTCCGCGAAGCCGAACGCGTCGAACAGGTGGATCTTGTCGTAGCCCAGGTGCTGCCCCCGGCCGGTCGCGAGCAGCGTGTTGAACACCCGCCCGTCCGGCGACGGCGTGAACATGCCGGCCACGACGAGCATGTCGTGCTCGACCGCGATCGACGCGACCGCCGTGGCCCACGGGCCGTCCACCGGCTCGGCGAGCGGCGCGAGCGACGTGCCGAACGATGCCATCGTCGCCTCGGGGAACACCGCTACCGCCGCGCCCTCGGCGGCGGCGCGGGCCACCGCGTCGCGCACGAGCGCGAGGTTGTCCGACGGCACCGCCGTCGACGTGATCTGGCACAGCGCGATGCGCACCAATACCTCCCCGGCTCGGTAATCCCTAGTCCACCCACGCGAGGATATGTCGCCCGGCTAGGGTCGAGCCTCGTGCCCATCAAGTGCCGCCGCCTCGTGCCGGTGCTCGCCGCCGCGCTGGTCGTGACCGCGTGCACCGCCGACCCCGGTCCGCCGGCCTCCGGCGACCCGGCGGGCACGTCGCTGGTGCTCGCCGTCGCCGACGAGCCGGCCGAACTGAACCCGCTCGACGGGTACGCCGAGGACGGTGCCGCGAAGATCTTCGAGGGCCTGGTGGAGCACGACGCGGACTCCTCGCTGCGCCCGGCACTCGCCGCGGACCTGCCCGAGCCGTCCCCGGACGGTCGCACGTGGACGGTCAAGCTCCGGCCCGGGGTCACGTTCACCGACGGCAGCCCGTTCGAGGCCGCGGATGTGGTCGCCACCTACCGCGCGATGCTGAGCCCGGCCCGGCATTCGCCCGTGCGGCAACGGTTCTCGATGCTCAAGTCCGTCGAGGTGGTCGACGAGGCGACCGTCGACTTCACGCTCAACGCGCCGTACGCGCCGTTCCCCGACCTGCTCGTGCTGGGCATCCTGCCGAGCGAGTCGCTGACCGGGCCGGCCCCGGTCCTGCCGATCGGCACCGGGCCCTACCGGGTCACCGACTGGCGGCACGGCTCGCGGATGGAGCTCGTCGCCAACAAGGACTACTGGGACGGGCCGCCCGCGATCAAGAAGGTCACGATCGAGTTCATCCCGAACGACGACAGCCGCGCGGAGCGCCTGCGCGACGGCAAGCTCGACGGCGCGGCCCTGCCGCCGGCGCTGGCGAAGGAGTTCGACAACGCCGACGGCATGCGCGTGGTCTCACACAGCGCGGCCGACCTGCGGGCGGTCGTGCTGCCGGCCGACAACCCGGTGACCGGCGACCGGGCGGTCCGGCTCGCGCTCAACCACGCGATGAACCGCGAGCAGATGGTCACCGACGTGCTCGCCGGGCAGGGATCCGTGGCCTACACGCCGATGCCGGGCGTGCTCGCCGAGTTCGTCGAGCCGGAGGCGAAGTTCGGCTACGACATCACGCAGGCACTCGACCAGCTCGACGCGAGCGGCTGGGTCACCGGGGCGGACGGCATCCGCGCGAAGGGCTCGACCGCCGCCCAGTTCACGTTGCACTACCTCGCCGGCGACACCGTGTCGTCCGGGCTCGCGGAGGCCTTCGCGACCAACGCGCGGTCGGTAGGTGTCCAGGTCGACCTGGCCCCGGTGAGCGCGGGCGCGCTGACCGGCGCGATGGTCACCGGCTTCGGTGACCCGTTCGACCCGGACCTCGCGCTGTACCCGGTGCTGCGGTCGGGCAAGGGCGCTCTCGGCGGGTACGTCGACGAGACCGTCGACGCGGAGCTGGACCTCGGCCGCACGGCGACCGACCCGGCCGAGCGTGCGACGGCCTACCGGCGGTTGCAGCGGGCGTACGTGGCCGGGCCGGGCATGGTCGTGCTGGTCTCGCCGAACCACACGTACGTGATGCGCCAGAGCTGGGACGGCTACGAGCCCGTGGTCGACGCGTCCGGGCCGAGCATGAGCTGGGGCGCCTGGTGGAACCTCGAGAAGTGGACGCCGCGATGATCGACGTGGACGCCGTGCGTGCGGACACCCCCGCCTGCCACCGCGGCGTGTTCCTCGACAGCGCGGGCTCGTCGCTGCCGCCGGTGCAGGTGCTCGACGAGGTCATCGGCCACCTGCACCGCGAGGCCGAGGTCGGCGGCTACCGCGCGTACGCCGAGCGGCTCGAGGACCTCGAGGCCGGCTACGGGCTCATGGCGTCGCTGCTCGGCTGCGAGGCGGACGAGGTGGCGTTCACCGACAGCGCGACGCGCGCGTGGCTGGCGGCGTTCGACGCGGTGCCCCTCTCGGCGGGCGACCGGGTCCTGGTGACCGAGGTCGAGTACGCGGGCCAGGCGATCCCGATCCTGCGGCGCGCGGCCGAGGTCGGCGCGTCGGTGTCGCGGATCCCGTCCACGCCGTCCGGCTCGGTCGACGTGGACGCGCTGCGGTCCATGCTGGACGAACGGGTGCGGCTGGTGTCGCTGGTGCACGTGCCGACGAACGGCGGTCTGGTGAACCCGGTCGCGCCGATCGTGTCGGCGGCGCACGAGGTGGGCGCGCTGGTGCTGCTCGACGCGTGCCAGTCGGCGGGCCAGGTCCCGATCGACGTGGCGGCGCTCGACGTCGACATCGTCTCGGGGACCGGGCGCAAGTGGCTGCGCGGCCCGCGGGGGAGCGGCTTCCTGGTCGTGCGCCGGGCGGTGCGGCCGCGGCTGCGACCCCGGCAGGTCGACCTGCGGTCGGCCACGTGGACGTCGCCGACGGGCTTCGAGCTGCGCGCGGACGCCCGGGTGTTCGAGCTGTGGGAGTCGAGCGTGGCGGACCGGCTGGGCCTGCTGGCCGCCGTCCGGTACGCGCTGGACCTGGGCATCGACGCGATCTCTGCCGAGGTTCGCGCGCGCGCCGCGTACCTGCGTTCGGCCCTCGCGACGGTCCCGGACGTGACGGTCCACGACCTGGGCCCGGACCGCTGCGGCATCGTGAGCTTCACGGTGGCCGGCCGGTCGCCTGCCGAGGTCGAGGCCCACCTGGTCGCCCGAGGCATCACGGTCTCGACGACGGACGTGACGTCCACCCAGTACGACATGAGCCGCCGCGCGCTGCCGGAGGTCGTGCGTGCCTCCCCGCACTACTTCGTCACGGAGCCCCAACTCGACGAGGCAGTCGCCGTTCTCCGCTCTTGACCGGACCGTTCCCGCGCGAGATCGAGTCTCCGGACAGTGAACGGCGCCCCCACCCGCACGTGGAGGCGCCGTTGCGTCCTGCCGAGTCAGGCCACGTTGTTCAGCAGGATGTCCACCGCCGCGTCGTTGCGTGTCGTCTGCGGGACGATCTGCTCGTCGGGCGGGTAGAAGCCGTCGATGCCGCCGTCGGACGGGTACATCTCGAAGCAGTAGCTCAGGACCTTGTGGGTGCCCCACATGAAGTCGTTGATGTCGCCGTCGGTGATGTACAGGCCGCTCGACTGCTCGGGTGTGTAGTTGTTCGTCGACGCCATCTGCGTGCCGATGTCCTTGAAGTGGTCGTACTCCTCCTGCGTCATGCCCTCGGTCACCTCGTCGTAGGTGTGGCCGAACGGCCAGAGCACGAGCTCGGAGAACGTGTGGAAGTCGATGTGCGCCTTGAACTGCCGGCCCTGCACCCAGTTCTGGATCGCCGCCACCTCCGGTGCCGACCCGGCCGACGGGCCGCGGTAGTCCTCGGCCGAGGTCGAGCCGCTCGAGCCGCCGCAGCAACCCCACTTGTAGGAGAAGTTGCGGTTGATGTCCGTGCCGACCGTGCCGTCGTCGTTCGGCTGGCGGTTCTTGCGCCAGCCCTGGTACTCGCCGCCGGAGATGTCGAACTCGGAGCCGTCCGGGTTCAGGCTCGGCACGACGAAGATCTCGCGGTTGTCGACCATGTTCGTGACGTTCTGGTCGGTGCCGTAGCCGTCGGTGAACCGCTGGATGATGTGCAGGCACATCTCCGTGGTCAGGTGCTCCCGCGCGTGCATGTTGCAGGTGAACAGCACCTCGGGCTCGTCCTCGTCGGTGGCCGCGTTGTCGCTGATCTTCAGCACGGGGATGTCGCGGCCCTCGAAGGACTGGCCGACGCTCGACAGCTGCGTGATCGCCGCGTGGTCGGTCGTGGCCTGCTGGACCTCGGCCTTCATCTCGTCGTAGGTGTGGTAGCCCTCGTCACCGGCGGGGAAGTCGTTCGCGTGCACGTCCTTCGCGCCCGGGCCGCTGCGCTGCTTCAGCAGCTTGGCGAAGTCGCCGGTCAGCTCGAGCCGGTAGCCCTTGGCGCGCAACAGGTCCGCCTGCCGCGGGCTGGCCACGACCTGCATCGCGGTGCCGTCGAGGCCCTCGTCGAGCACGTCGACGCCGGAGCTCACGACCTGCGTGCGGGCGGGAGCGTCGGACGCACCGGTCAGCTGGTAGACGCCACGTTCGGGCGCCGGGGCGGCGGTGGGCTCCTGCGCGCCGGCCTGCCAGGCCGTTGTCACCAGCAGGGCGACGGCCGCGGTGGCGGCTGCCAGGCCGACCGCGCGACGTTTGGTGAGCATGTCCCCTCCGAACATGGATGCGAGAGTGATCGCCTGAGCCTGCGTCCCGTGATCGATCGGCGACAACCCGTCATTGGTCGGGCAAACCCGGTGGGCGGCCGATCCCCAGACGAACGTAGTGGGCCGTTCGGCCCCGCCGTCCGACCGCATACCCTGGGCGTACCAGCCGTTCGAACCGAAGGAAACCGATGCTGAGCCGCACCGACCTGCGTGGTCGTGTCCCGTCCCCGGCCGAGCTGCGTGGCATGCTCCCGCGCGCCGACACGGACGTGGACGCGGTGCTGCATCAAGTTCGCCCGATCGTGGACGACGTGCGCTCGCGCGGGGTCGAGGCGGCGCTGGCGTACACCGAGCGGTTCGACCAGGTGCGGCCGACCTCGGTCCGCGTGCCGGAGCAGGACCTGAAGGAGGCGCTCGACGGCCTCGACGCCGGCGTGCGAGCGGCCCTCGACGAGTCGATCAGGCGGGCGCGCGCGGTCCACGCCGACCAGCGCCGCGCGGACGTGACTACGGAGGTCGTGCCGGGCGGAACGGTCACCGAGCGCTGGGTTCCGGTGCGCCGCGTCGGGCTGTACGCGCCGGGCGGGCTCGCGGTCTACCCGTCGAGCGTCGTGATGAATGTCGTCCCCGCGCAGACCGCCGGGGTGGAGTCGCTCGTCGTCTGCTCGCCGCCGCAGGCCGCGTTCGGCGGCCGGCCGCACCCGACGATCCTTGCCGCGGCGGCGCTGCTCGGCGTGTCGGAGGTGTGGGCGGTCGGCGGGGCGCAGGCCGTGGCGCTGCTCGCGTACGGCGGCACCGACACCGACGGCACCGCGCTCGAGCCGGTCGACATGGTCACCGGGCCCGGCAACGTCTACCTCACCGCGGCGAAGCGGCTGCTGCGCGGGCTGATCGGCATCGACTCCGAGGCCGGCCCGACCGAGATCGCGATCCTCGCCGACGGCACGGCCGACCCCGGGCACGTCGCGGCCGACCTGATAAGCCAGGCCGAGCACGACACGCTCGCCGCGAGCGTGCTCGTCACCGACTCGGCCGAGCTCGCTGACGCGGTCGACGCCGAGCTCGCCCGCCAGGTCGGGCGCACCAAGCACACCGAGCGGATCACGACCGCGTTGCGCGGCGCGCAGTCCGGCTGCGTCCTGGTGTCCACCGTGGACGACGGCCTGGCGGTCGTCGACGCCTATGCCGCCGAGCACCTCGAGATCCAGACCGCCGACGCGGCTGCGGTAGCCGCCCGGGTACGGGCCGCGGGGGCGATCTTCGTCGGCCCGCACAGCCCCGTCTCGCTCGGCGACTACTGCGCGGGCTCCAACCACGTACTGCCCACGGGCGGCTGTGCGCGGCACTCGTCTGGCCTGTCCGTACAGACGTTCCTGCGCGGCATCCACGTGGTCGACTACTCGCGCGAGGCCCTGGCCGACGTCGCGCCCGAGGTCGTCGCGCTGGCGAACGCCGAGGACCTGCCCGCGCACGGCCAGGCGGTCACCGCCCGGTTCGGGAGCGCCGGGTGACGCTCGGGGACGGCATCGAACTGACCGACCTGCCGCTGCGCGAGGACCTGCGCGGCCGCAGCCCCTACGGCGCGCCGCAGCTGGACGTCGCGGTTCGGCTCAACACCAACGAGAACCCGTACCCGCCGCCACCCGCGCTCGTCGCCGACGTGGCCGCGGCCGTGACCGAGGCGGCGGCGTCGCTGCACCGCTACCCGGACCGCGACGCCGTGGCGCTGCGCACCGACCTCGCGAGCTACCTGACCGCGTCGACCGGGGTGGCGCTGTCGGTGGCGAACCTGTGGGCGGCCAACGGGTCCAACGAGGTACTGCAGCAGATCCTCCAGGCGTTCGGCGGGCCCGGCCGCACGGCGCTGGGCTTCGAGCCGTCCTACTCGATGCACCCGATCATCGCGGCCGGCACGCGCACCGAGTGGGTGCCGACCCCGCGCCGGCCCGACTTCACGCTCGACACGGCGGCCGCGGCCGCGCTGCTCGCCGAACGGGCGCCGAACGTCACGTTCGTGACCAGCCCGAACAACCCGACCGGCGGCTCGATACCGCTCGCCGAGCTGCGCGAGCTGATCACGGCCGCGCCCGGGCTGATCGTCGTCGACGAGGCGTACGCGGAGTTCTCGTCGCGACCGAGCGCGGTGCGGCTGCTCGACGAGTTCCCCGCGAAGCTGATCGTGTCCCGCACGATGAGCAAGGCGTTCGCGTTCGCGGGCGGGCGGCTGGGCTACCTCGCCGCCGCGCCCGCGGTGGTGGACGCGCTGCAGCTGGTGCGGCTGCCGTACCACCTGTCCGTGCTCACGCAGGCGGCGGCGCGGGCGGCGCTGCGGCACGCCGGCGACACGCTGCGGTCGGTGCACGCGCTCGCCGCGGAGCGCGACCGGGTCATGGAGTCGTTGCGGGACCAGGGTTTCTCGGTCGTGCCGAGCGACGCCAACTTCGTCCTCTTCGGACGTTTCGGCGACGCGCGCGCCACCTGGGAGTCCTATCTGGCGCAGGGCGTGCTCATCCGGGACGTCGGCATCCCCGCCCACCTGCGGGTTACCATCGGCACACCGGCCGAGAACGACGCGTTCCTGGCCGCCAGTAAGGAGATCGTCAGGTGAACCGCACCGGCCGGATCGAACGGACCACGAAGGAGTCGAAGGTCGTCGTCGAGATCGACCTGGACGGCGCCGGGAAGGTGGACGTGTCCACCGGCGTGCCGTTCTACGACCACATGCTCACCTCGTTCGGCGTGCACGGCGCGTTCGACCTGTCCGTCCGCGCGACCGGCGACGTCGAGGTCGACGCGCACCACACGGTCGAGGACGTGGCGATCGTGCTCGGCGAGGCGATCGGCAAGGCGCTGGGGGACAAGCAGGGCATCCGCCGCTTCGGCGACGCGTGGATCCCGATGGACGAGACCCTCGCGCACGCGGCGATCGACGTGTCCGGCCGGCCGTACTGCGTCCACCTGGGAGAGCCGGAGGCTCTCGCCGGCTTCGTCGTGGGCGGCAACTACCCGACCGTGCTGAACCGGCACGTGTTCGAGTCGCTGGCGTTCCACGCCCGGATCGCCCTGCACCTGCGGGTGCTGCACGGCCGCGACCCGCACCACATCACCGAGGCGCAGTACAAGGCCGCGGCACGGGCCCTGCGCGCGGCGGCGGAGGCCGATCCGCGGAGCTCCGGCGTCCCCAGCACGAAGGGCGTGCTCTAGGCTTCGGCGCCATGTCCAAGGAGCTCGTGGTCATCGGCCTGTTCGCGGTGGCCGGCTTCCTGCTCGGCGGCGTCTACTCCACGTGGAAGACGGCCCGCGTGCTGGCGATCATCCTGGCCGTGGCCGCCGCGGTCGCGGTCGCCGGCGCGGTCGTCTGGCTCACCTCCTAGTCCACCGGCTCGTCCCACCGGTAGAACCGGCGCCCGTCGCGCCGCGCGCCCAGCCGCTCGTAGAAGCGTCGCGCGCCGTCGTTCCACGAGTCGACCGTCCACTCGACGCGCCCGCACCCGCGCTCGGCGGCGGCCGCGCGCAGCGCCCGGACCAGCTGCTCGCCGACGCCCGCGCCCCGGTGGCTCTCGGCGACGAAGAGGTCCTTCATGAAGACCGACGTGCGCAGGCCCTTGGCCGGCCAGTGGAACGAGTACGTCGCGATGCCGACGAGCGCGCCGCCGTCGCGGGCGACGAGCGCGTGCGCGGCGGGCGGCGTGCCGAACAGCACGTCCCGGACCCGCTTGGCGCGCAAGCCGGCCGGCTCGAACTCGGTGACGCCGTAGAACCGGTCGAGCTGCTCGAGCAGGTCGACCAGTGCCGGCACGTCCGCTTCCTCCGGTGGCCCGATCACGATGTGATCCTCGCCGACGAGCCCCGGGGTGGGGAAGGTGACGTGGGACCATGGCGGTATGACCGAGCGCAAGCCCGCCGACATGCCGGTCGGGAGCTGGGTGGAGCAGCAGATCCGCGCCGCCCAGAACCGCGGCGAGTTCGACAACCTGCCCCTCGCGGGCAAGCCGCTGCCACGCCGGTCGGACGACGTCATGGAGTGGGTGGCGGACAAGCTGCGCGCGGAGCACGCGGACACGAAGCCGCTGCTGCCGCCGTCGCTGGCGCTGCGCAAGGAGATCGAGGACCTGCCCGCGCGGCTCGACGGGGTGCGCTCTGAGGGGAAGGTCCGCGAGATCGTGGCCGACCTGAACAAGCGGATCAAGCGGGAGATCCTCATCCCGAGCGGGGGACCGCCGCTGCTCGTGCGGCTGCTGGACGTCGAGGAGACCGTCGCGGACTGGCGGGCGCGCCGCGCGGCTAGTTGATGCCGCCTTCCGACGCGGCCTTCAGGCGCGCGGCGCCGGGGCCGAGCTCGGCCAGGACGTCGTCGTGGTTCATGAGGTGGCAGGACTTCAGGGAGAGGCAACCGCAACCGATGCACGCCGTCAGCCGGTCGCGTAAGCGCTGCATCGCGTCGATGCGGGCGTCCAGCTCGCCGCGCCACACGTTGGACAGCCGTGCCCAGTCCGCCTTCGTCGGCGTGCGGCCCTCCGGAAGTGTGGCGAGCGCCTCATGGATCTCCTCCAAGGACAGTCCCACCCGCTGTGCCGTGCGGATGAACGCCAGCCGCCGGAGCACCGCCCTGGCGTATTTCCGCTGGTTGCCGGCGGTTCTCTCGGCGAAGATCAGCCCCCGCTCCTCGTAGAACCGCAGTGCGGTGTGCGGGACGCCGCTGCGTCTGGCCACCTCACCGATCGTCAGCACGTCGGGCAGTTTCGGCACGTCACCGACCCTACCGCGCAACCCTCGACCTAGGTCGAGATCGGCGTCCTTGACCTCCACCGGACTCGAAGTTGCACCCTCGGGTCATGACTCGCACGACTCAGGACCTCGCCGGCCTGTTCGCACGGATGACCGGCGACGAGAAGCACGAATGGGCCGCGGCGTCCACATTGGACGTCTTGTGGGTCCTCTACGACCGGGTGCTGAACATCAGCCCCGCCAACGTCGACGATCCGGACCGGGACCGGTTCCTGCTGTCGAAGGGACACGGGCCGATGGCGTACTACGCCGTCCTGGCCGCGAAGGGCTTCTTCCCGCCCGAGACGCTCGACGGCTGGACGACGTTCGGCTCGCCGCTCGGGCAGCACCCGGACCGCCTGCTGTTACCCGGCGTCGAGATCGGCTCCGGCTCGCTCGGGCACGGCCTCGGGCTCGGCGTCGGCACCGCGCTCGGCCTGCGCGCGCAGGGCCGGACCGCACGCACGGTCGTGCTCGTCGGCGACGGCGAGCTCGACGAGGGCAGCAACCACGAGGCCATCGCGCTCGCCGGCCGGCTCGGCCTGGACCGGCTGACCGCGGTCGCCGTCGACAACGGCTCGTCGAGCCACGGCTGGCCGGGCGGGATCGCCCGCCGGTTCGAGACCGAGGGCTGGGCCGCCGAGACGGTCGACGGTCGTGACCACGACGCGCTGTACCGCGCGTTCACCACGTCCCACCCAGGCCGCCCGTCCGTGGTGGTGGCCGAGATCGACAAGGAGCACTGAGATGACCAGCACCGTGAAGATCATGCGCACCGTGTTCACCGACACCGTGACCAGCGCGCTCGACCTCGACCCGCGGCTGGCCGTGGTCACGGCGGACATCTCGGCGGCAGCCTTCGCCGAGGCCAGAGCGCGCCACCCCGACCGCGTGATCAACGTTGGCATCCGCGAGCAGGCGATGATCGGCGTGGCCGGCGGTCTCGCGCTGGCCGGCATGCGCCCCGTCGTGCACAGCTACACGCCGTTCCTCGTCGAGCGGCCGTTCGAGCAGATCAAGCTGGACCTGGGGCACCAGGACGTCGGCGCCGTGCTGGTCAGCATCGGCGGCTCGTACGACGACCCGGCGGTGGGCCGTACTCACCAGGGGCCCGGCGATGTCGCGCTGCTCGACACGCTGCCGGGCTGGACCATCCACGTGCCGGGCCATCCGGACGAGGCCGAGCCGCTGCTGCGCGACGCTCTCGCCGGTACCGGCCGCGTGTACGTGCGCTTGTCGGCGCGGGAGAACTCCTCGGCGTACCCGGTCGGCGGGTTCGTGCCGGTGCGTCAGGGCCGCCTCGGCGTCGTGGTCGCCGTGGGCCCGACGCTGGACGCGGTCCTCGAGGCGACGTCCACACTGGACGTGACGGTGCTGTACGCCGGTACCGTCCGCCCGTTCGACCACGCGGCGCTGCGCGACGCCGTCGCCGCCGCGTCGCCGAACGTGGTGCTCGTGGAGCCCTACCTGGCCGGCACGTCCGCCCACGAGGTGGCCGCCGCGCTGGACGTCCCACACCGCCTGCGGTCGGTCGGCGTGCGCCGTGACCTGGAGGTACACGCGTACGGCACGGCCGGCGAGCACGACGCCGTCCACGGCCTGGACGCGGCGGGCATCGCCGACGTGGTGCGGCGGACGATCTCGTAGCCTGGGGGAGTGGCACGAGTAGTCGTGCTGGACTACGGGTCCGGCAACCTGAGGTCGGCGGAGCGCGCGCTGCGACGGGTGGGCGCGGACGTCGAGGTGACCTCGGACCGCCAGGCCGCGCTCGACTGTGCCGGCCTGGTGGTGCCGGGCGTGGGCGCGTACGCGGCGTGCATGGCGGGGCTGCGGGACGTGCGCGGGGACCAGATCATCGACAGGCGCCTGGCCGGCGGGCGGCCGGTGCTGGGTGTGTGCGTGGGCATGCAGGTCCTGTTCGAACGCGGCATCGAGCATGGCGTCGAGACGCGGGGTTGCGGCCAGTGGCCGGGCACGGTGTCCCGGCTGGCGGCGGACGTGGTGCCGCACATGGGCTGGAACACGGTCCGCGCGCCCGCGGGCTCGGCTTTGTTCGCCGGCCTTTCCGCGGACACGAGGTTCTACTTCGTGCACTCGTACGCGGCCCTCGAGTGGGAGCTCAAGCCCGACTACCCGATGCCCGAGCCGCTGGTCACGTGGTCGACCCACGGCAGCGACTTCGTCGCGGCGGCGGAGAACGGCCCCCTGTGGGCGACCCAGTTCCATCCGGAGAAGTCGGGCGACGCGGGCGCCCACCTCCTGACGAACTGGCTCAAGACCCTGAGCTGAAGCCCGACCGGGCGGGCCGACCCGGCCTCGGCGGTCGGGATAATTGCCCTCGATACGCTCCCCGGGTGACGTTCACCCTCCTTCCTGCTGTCGACGTTCGTGAGGGCAAGGCCGTGCGCCTGCTCCAGGGACGTTCCGGGACCGAGACCGGGTACGGCGACCCCTGGGACGCGGCGCGTGCCTGGCAGGACGACGGGGCCGAGTGGATCCATCTCGTCGATCTCGACGCCGCGTTCGGGACGGGGGACAACCGGGAGCAGCTGGCGGGCATCGTCGGGCGGCTGGACGTCAAGGTGGAGCTCTCCGGGGGGATCAGGGACGACGACTCGCTCGCGGCGGCGCTCGCCACGGGGTGTGCGCGGGTCAACCTGGGCACGGCCGCGCTCGAGAATCCCGAGTGGTGCGCCAAGGTCATCGGTGAGTGCGGGGATCGGATCGCGGTCGGGCTGGATGTGCGCATCGACCCCGACGGGGAGCACCGGCTCGCCGCGCGCGGGTGGACCGAGGACGGCGGCCGGCTCTGGGACGTCCTCGACCGGCTCGAGCGCGACGGGTGCGCTCGCTACGTCGTGACCGACGTGAGCAAGGACGGCACCCTCAAGGGACCCAACCTCCAGCTGCTGCGGGACGTCTGCGCGCGCTCGAAGGCCCCCGTGGTCGCGTCCGGCGGCGTGTCGAGCCTCGACGACGTGGCGGCGCTCGCCGGCCTCGCCGACGTCGGCGTCGAGGGGACGATCATCGGCAAGGCGCTCTACACCCGGGCGTTCACGCTGCCCGCGGCGCTGGCGCTCACCCGTCGCGGCTGACCGCCCCTCGGCTACCCATACTCACGCCGTGCGGCGGCGGAGCGTCGCGGCGCCCAGGAACAGGGCGAGCAACCCGCAGCCGGCCACGATGATCAGGTTCCGCACCAGCGTCAGGTCCACATCGGCCGAATGGGTGACCTGCGTGAGCGCGTCGACCGCGTACGACAGCGGCATGATGTTCGACAGCCACTCCAGCACCGGCGCCATCGCCTCGCGCGGCGCGAACAGCCCGCACAGCAGGATCTGCGGCATCACGATCGCCGGCATGAACTGCACCGCCTGGAACTCGGTGCGCGCGAACGCGCTCGCGAGCAGGCCGAGCGCCGTGCCGAGCAGGGCGTCCAGCACCGCGATCAGCAGGAGCAGCCACACCGAGCCGTCGATCTCCAGGCCGAGCCAGGTGAGCGAGATGCCGGCCGCGACCAGCACCTGCACCACGGCCACGACGCCGAACGCGATCGCGTAGCCGAACAGCAGGTCGAGCTTGGCGATCGGCATGGTCATCAGGCGTTCGAGCGTCGCCGTCGTGCGCTCGCGCAGCGTGGTGATCGACGTGACGATGAACATGATCGCGAAGGGGAAGACGGCGAGCAGTGCCGGCGCGGCCGCGCTGAACTGCTGCTCGTTGTTGAACACGTAGCGCAGCAGGATCAACAGCACCGACGGCACCAGCACCATCAGCGCGACCGTGCGGTGGTCGTGGCGGAGCTGGGTCAGGATTCGCTTGGCGGTCGCCGCGGTGAGGGTCGCGTTCATGCGATCGCCTCCTGTTCCCGGACCAGGCGCAGGAAGGCCTGCTCGAGGTCGGCGGTCTCGGTCTTCTGGCGCAACGCGGCCGGTGTGTCGTCGGCCAGGATGTAGCCGTCACGCATCAACAACAGCCGCGAGCAGCGGGCGGCCTCGTCCATGACGTGGCTCGAGACGAGCAGCGTCACGCCCTTGCCGGCGAGCTTGTGGAACAGCGTCCACAGCTCCTCGCGCAGCAGCGGGTCGAGCCCGACGGTCGGCTCGTCGAGAACCAGCAGCTCGGGCCGGCCGAGCAGGGCGACGGCGAGGCTCGCGCGGTTGAGCTCGCCGCCGGACAGGTCCCCGATCAACTGGTCGGCATTCCTGTCGAGACCCACCTCCTCGATCACCCGCTCGACGTCGCCCTCGGGCGCGCGCAGGATCGCGGCGAAGTAGCGGAGGCTCTCGGTGACCGTGATGTCCGCGTAGACGGACGGGTTCTGCGTCGCGTAGCCGATCTTGTTGCGCAGCGATGCGCTGCCGGCCGGCGTGCCGAGCACGGTGACCGTCCCCCCGGCGACGATCTGCACCCCGACGACACAGCGCATGAGGGTCGTCTTGCCGCACCCGCTCGGGCCGAGCAGGCCGGTGATGGAGCCGTGCTCTACGGCGAAGCTCACGTCGTGCAGTACTTCGCGGCCACCGCGGCGGACCTTCAGCCGCTCGGCCTCAACCGCGTAATTAGTCATGTGTTTAATTCTGCATCTGTTGAGAAACCGCGTCAAGACGGAAGTTCAGGACACGGTCAGGCGGTGAAGTAGTGCTGGATGACCGGCGCCACCAGGGCCACGACCTCGTCCGTCGAGGCCGACGCCATCGGCTCGGCACGCAGGACGTAGCGGACCACCGCCAGGCCCATCATCTGCGAGGCCGCGGCGGTGAGCCGCAGCGGCGGGAGGTCGAGCGCCGTCGCCACCCTGGCGAGGACGGCCGTCTCGAGGAACTGGCGCAGCTGGTCGGCCACCTCGGGGCTCGTGGTCACCGAGCGGACGAGGGCGAAGAACGGCAGCTGGGTGTCCGGGCTTTCCCACAACCCGAGGAACAGCCGCACGATCCGCTCGCCGATCTCCGAGCGCGGCCCCTCGAGCAGGGTGTTCACCAGCAGCGACGGGTTGAACGGCAGGTTCAGCGCCGCGACGAAGACCTGGTCCTTCGAGCCGAAGAAGTGGTGGACCAGCGCCGGGTTGACGCCGGCCTCGGCCGCGATGCCGCGGATGGTCGCGCCGCCGTACCCGCGGTCCGCGAACTGCCTGCGGGCGGCGACGAGGATGTCGTCCCTGGTCTGGGTCTGGCCCGGCCGCCGACCGGTACGCGCCACCTCGGCTCCTCTCGTCCCACCGCCAGTATCCTCGACGGCATGTCCGTCGCGGTCCGGGTGATCCCCTGTCTGGACGTCGACGCCGGCCGGGTGGTGAAGGGGGTCAACTTCACCAACCTCGTCGACGCGGGCGATCCGGTCGAGCTCGCGGCCGCCTACGACGCCGAGGGCGCCGACGAGCTCACGTTCCTGGACGTCACGGCGTCCTCTTCGGACCGGGAGACCACCTTCGACGTCGTGCGCCGCACGGCGGAGCAGGTGTTCATCCCGCTGACCGTGGGCGGCGGCGTGCGTGCCGCGTCCGATGTGGACCGTTTGCTGCGGGCCGGCGCGGACAAGGTCAGCATCAACACCGCGGCCATCCTGCGCCCGGAGCTGCTGCGCGAGTGCTCGCGGCGGTTCGGCGCGCAGTGCGTCGTCCTGTCCGTGGACGCCCGGCGCGCGGACACGCCGTCCGGCTTCGAGGTCACCACGCACGGCGGCCGGAAGGGCACCGGCATCGACGCGGTCGAGTGGGCCGCCCGGGGCCAGGAACTGGGCGTCGGCGAGATCCTGCTGAACTCCATGGACGCCGACGGCACCAAGGCCGGCTTCGACCTCGAGCTGATCAAGCTCGTCCGCGCCGCGGTGGACGTGCCGCTGATCGCCAGCGGTGGCGCCGGCGCGGTGGACCACTTCCCGCCCGCGGTGCGGGCCGGCGCGGACGCCGTGCTCGCCGCCAGCGTGTTTCACTTCGGACAGCTGCGCATCGGTGAGGTCAAGGACGCCCTGCGCCGCGCCGGAGTCGAGGTCCGATGAACCGCTCCGCGTCCCGCGCCGGCGTGACGCCAGGGTCGAGTTACGGGAAGGCGGGACAGTGACCACTTTGGACGAGGCGGTCGCCGCCCGGCTCAAGCGCGACGCCGACGGGCTCGTCTGCGCGGTCGCCCAGCGCAAGGGGACCGGCGAGGTCCTCATGGTGGCCTGGATGAACGACGAGGCCCTGCACCGCACGCTGACCACCCGGCGCGCCACGTACTTCTCCCGCAGCCGCAACCGCCTGTGGGAGAAGGGGGAGAGCTCGGGGCACACGCAGCACGTGCACGAGGTCCGCCTGGACTGCGACGGCGACACGGTGTTGCTCGTCGTGGACCAGGAGGGGCCGGCCTGTCACACCGGCGCGGCGACGTGCTTCGACGACGACGTGCTGCTCACGTGATGTCGCCGGTGAGGTAGCGCTGGATGTTCGGTGCCACCGCCGCGACCATCGCCTCGATGTCGGTCGACGCGAGCGGCTCGAACTCGGCCACGTAGCGGATGAGGCCCATGCCGACCAGCTGCGAGGCGACCAGCGTCGCCCGGAGCTCCTGCCGGTCCGGGCCGACCGTGCTCACCACCCGCCCGACGATGTGCTTGACCAGGAAGTCCTGCAGCACGTGTGCGGCCTGCTCGTGGCTGGTGATGCTGCGGATCAGCGCGGTGAACACGCCGCCGCCCGTGGTGTCCCACGTGGTGAGGAAGGTGCGCACGATACGCTCGCCGACGTCCTCCTCCGGTCCGTCGAGCAGCCGGTCGACCAGGGTCTTCGGGCTGAACGGCAGCTTGAGCACGGCCTCGGCGAACAGGCCCTCCTTGCCGCCGAACCAGTGGTTGACCATGGCCGCGTCGACATCGGCCCGAGCGGCGATCGCGCGGACGGTGGCGCCGTCGTAGCCCTGCTCGGTGAACACCGCACGGGCCGCCTCGACCAGGGCGGCTCGCGTGTCCGTACCGCCCGGCCGGCGGCCCCGCCTGCGGGCGGTCCCTTGCGTCGCGGCCTTGCTCATCCCATCATCATGCGTCAAGGCCGAACCTTTTTCAACATGCTTTGAATTCCAGCGGGGCCCTGCCGAGCGGCGATGACGCGCGCGGGACAATGGACCACATGGTCAGTGTGATCGACACGGCGCCCGCCGTGTCCGGGTTGGGCGTGGTCAGTCCCACGCGCGAGGAGTTCCACCAGCTGGCGACCGAGCGGCGCGTCATCCCGGTCGTGCGGCGGGTGCTCGCCGACGCCGAGACGCCCGTGGGCGTCTACCGCAAGCTCGCGCGGGGGCGGCCCAACACCTTCCTGCTCGAGTCCGCGGAGAACGGCCGCTCCTGGTCGCGCTGGTCGTTCGTCGGCGTCGACAGCTCCGCCGTACTCACCGAGCGCGACGGCGGCGCCCACTGGGCGGGCACCCGGCCGGTGGGGCTGCCCAGCGACGGCGACCCGCTCGACGTCCTCCGCGAGACCGTCCAGATCCTGCACACCGACCCGCTGCCCGGCCTGCCCCCGCTCACCGGCGGCATGGTCGGATTCATCGGCTACGACGCCGTCCGCCGCCTCGAGCGCCTGCCCGAGCGCACCGAGGACGACCTGCGGCTGCCCGAGCTCGCCATGCTCTTCGCCACCGACCTCGCCGCGGTCGACCACCACGAGGGCACCATCACGCTCATCGCCAACGCCGTGAACTGGGACGACACCGCCGCGCGTGTCGACGAGGCGTACGACGGCGCGGTCGCCCGGCTGGACCGGATGACCGCCGACCTGCACACCCGTGCCGAGGCCACCGTCGCGGTGTTCGACAAGACCAAGCCCGAGTACCTGCGGCGGCGCACGCAGGAGGACTACACGTCGGCCGTGCGCACCGCCAAGGAGGCCATCCGCGCGGGCGAGGGCTTCCAGGTCGTCCTCTCCCAGCGCTTCGAGATCGAGACCGAGGCCGACCCGCTCGACGTCTACCGGGTCCTGCGCACCACCAACCCCAGCCCGTACATGTACCTGCTGCGCCTGGACGGCTTCGACATCGTCGGCTCCAGCCCGGAGTCCCTCGTCACCGTCCGCGACGGCGTCGCCACGACGCATCCGATCGCGGGCACCCGGCGGCGTGGCGTCGATCCCGACGAGGACGCGATCCTCGAGAAGGAAATGCTGAGCGACGAGAAGGAGCGCGCCGAGCACGTCATGCTGGTCGACCTCGGGCGCAACGACCTCGGCCGCGTCTGCCGCCCGGGCTCCGTGCACGTCGTCGACTTCTTCCGGGTCGAGCGCTACAGCCACGTCATGCACATCGTGTCCACGGTGACGGGCCGCCTCGCCGAGGGGAAGACCGCGTTCGACGCCGTGGCCGCGTGCTTCCCGGCCGGCACGCTCTCCGGCGCGCCCAAGCCGCGGGCGATGGAGCTCATCGAGGAGCTCGAGCCGACGCGGCGCGGGCTCTACGGCGGGGTCGTGGGCTACCTCGACTTCGCCGGTGACGCCGACACCGCGATCGCCATCCGCACCGCGCTCATGCGGGACGGCACCGCCTACGTGCAGGCCGGCGCGGGAATCGTGGCCGACTCCGACCCGCACGCCGAGGACGCCGAGTGCGTGAACAAGGCGAACGCCGTGCTCGCCGCGATCGCGACCGCGCAGACCATGCGCCCGGCGGCCGGGCAAGAGTGACCAGATGACCCGGCGAGCTCCACTGTGGATAGTCGCACTGCTCCTGGCGGGTGCGGCGGCCGCGCTGTGGGGCTCGACCCGCCTGACCTGGGGCACGGACGTCACCCCGCGGTTCGGCGTGGGCGTGGCGCTGGTGGCGCTGGCCGGGTTCGCGGGCACGGTCGCGGTCGGTGGCTGGGGCAGGCGGGTGGTCGGCGCGGTCGTGGTGCTGGCCGGCCTGCTCGCGGGCTGGGCCGTGCTCGCCGAGGGTGGCACCGGTGGGGGACGCTGGATCGCCCTGCTGGGCGCGGTTTTGCTGGTCGTGGCGGGAATCGTGGTGATCCGTCTCGCCGCGCGCCTGCCCACGCTCGGCGCCCGGTATCGGTCGGCTAACGCGCGACGCGCTTCGGGGGATGGGGACAAGGACATGTGGGACGGTCTGTCCCACGGTGAAGATCCAACCGTGAGCAACGTCGAGGATGACCGCTGAGCGTGGACCCGGTAACGAGTCGCCGCACGGTGCGGGGTTAGCATCCCTTTGGCGGGAAGGGGCAAGGCTGGTGACTGAATGCACCTGCGACACATCGGAAACGGCGAGAACGCCGAGACCGTGCAGCGCCGGCGAGTGTGGCCTGTGAGTGTTCTCGAGACGATCATCGAAGGCGTGCGCGAGGATCTCGCGGAGCGCGAGGCGGCGCTTCCGTTCGACGCGGTGAAGGAGCTCGCCGCGAAGGCGCCGCCGCCGAAGGACGTCATGGCCGCCCTGCGTGGCTCGGGCATCGGCGTGATCGCGGAGGTCAAGCGGCGCAGCCCGTCGAAGGGCGAGCTGGCGCAGATCACGGACCCGGCCGCGCTGGCGAAGGACTACGCAGACGCGGGCGCGCGGGTCATCAGCGTGCTCACCGAAGGGCGCCGCTTCGGCGGCTCGCTCGCCGACCTGGACGCGGTGCGCGCCGTGGTCGACGTTCCGTTGCTGCGCAAGGACTTCGTGGTCAGCCCGTACCAGGTGCACGAGGCCCGGGCGCACGGCGCGGACCTCGTGCTGCTCATCGTCGCCGCCCTGGAGCAGAACGCGCTGGTCGCGCTGCTGGACCGGGTCGAGTCGCTCGGCATGACCGCGCTCGTCGAGGTGCACACCGCCGAGGAGGCCGACCGCGCGCTCGAGGCGGGCGCGACTGTGGTCGGCATCAACGCCCGCGACCTGCACACCCTCGAGGTCGACCGCGAGGTGTTCGGCCGCATCGCCCCCGGCCTGCCGCTGGACGTCATCAAGATCGCCGAGTCGGGCGTGCGCGGTCCCGGTGACCTCATGACCCACGCCGGCGCGGGCGCGGACGCCGTGCTCGTCGGCGAGAGCCTGGTCGCGAGCCCCGACCCCAAGGCCGCGCTGGTGCAGCTGGTCACCGCCGGCTCGCACCCGGCGTGCCCGAGGCCGAGCCGGTGACCGAGCAGGACCCCCCCGACGACGGCACCGAGCACGAGCCCGGCGAGCACGATCCGACTGTGCACGATCCGACTGTGCACGATCCGGATGGGCGCGGCCACTTCGGTCCGTACGGCGGGCGGTTCCTGCCCGAGGCGCTGATCGGCGCGATGGACGAGCTGTCCGCCGAGTACGACAAGGCACGGGTGGACCCCGACTTCGTCGACGAGCTGAACCGCCTGCTCAAGGACTATGCCGGCCGCCCGTCGCTGCTCACCGAGGCGCCGCGGTTCGCCGAGCACGCCGGTGGCGCGCGCGTCTTCCTCAAGCGCGAGGACCTCAACCACACCGGGTCACACAAGATCAACAACGTGCTCGGCCAGGCGTTGCTCACGAAGCGGATGGGCAAGAAGCGGGTCATCGCGGAGACCGGTGCCGGCCAGCACGGCGTGGCCACGGCGACCGCGTGCGCGCTCATGGGCCTCGAGTGCGTGGTCTACATGGGCGAGGTCGACACCCAGCGTCAGGCGCTCAACGTGGCCCGGATGCGGCTGCTCGGCGCCGAGGTCATCCCGGTGAAAACCGGCTCGCGCACGCTCAAGGACGCGATCAACGAGGCGCTGCGGGACTGGGTCACCAACGTCGAGACCACCCACTACCTGCTGGGCACGGCGGCCGGCGGGCACCCCTTCCCGGTCATGGTGCGCAACTTCCACAAGGTCATCGGCAACGAGGCACGCGAGCAGATCCTGGAGAAGGCGGGCCGGCTGCCGGACGTGGTCGCCGCGTGCGTCGGCGGCGGCTCGAACGCGATCGGCATCTTCCACGGCTTCATCGACGACCCGGACGTGCGCCTGGTCGGCTTCGAGCCGGGCGGCAAGGGCATCGAGTCGGGCGAGCACGGCGCCACGCTGGGCGAGGGCACGCCCGGCATGCTCCACGGCGCGCTGTCCTACCTGCTGCAGGACGAGGACGGGCAGACGATCGAGGCGTACTCGATCTCCGCCGGCCTGGACTACCCGGGCGTTGGCCCGGAGCACTCGTGGCTCAAGGACACCGGCCGCGCGGAGTACCGCTCGGTGACCGATGCCGAGGCGATGAACGCCTTCCAGCTGCTGTCCCGCACCGAGGGCATCATCCCCGCGATCGAGTCGGCGCACGCGCTGGCCGGTGCGCTGCAGCTGGGCACGGAGCTGGGGCCGGACGGGCTGATCCTGGTGAACCTGTCCGGGCGCGGCGACAAGGACATGGGCACGGCGGCGGACTACTTCGGCTTCGTTGAAAAGTGACTGTGTGGAGAAGTGATGGCACGGCTCGACCCGGTGTTCGCCCGCACGCGCGCGGAGGGGCGGGCGGCGCTCGTCGGCTACCTGCCGGCCGGCTACCCCACCGTTGACGACTCGGCCACGCGGCTGACCGCGATGGTCGCGGCCGGCTGCGACATCGTCGAGGTCGGCGTGCCGTACTCGGACCCGGTGATGGACGGCCCGACCATCCAGGCGGCCGCCGACCAGGCGCTGAAGGGCGGCTTCCGGCTGCGCGACCTGTTCCGCGTGGTGGAGTCCGTCGCGTCGGCCGGCGGGCAGGCAGTGGTCATGACGTACTGGAACCCGGTCCACGCGTACGGCGTCGACCGGTTCGCGCGCGACCTGGCGGCCGCCGGCGGGCTGGGCATGATCACGCCCGACCTGGTCCCGGACGAGGCGGCCGACTGGCTCGCGGCGTCGGAGGCACATGACCTGGACCGGATCTTCCTCGTGGCGCCGTCCTCGACCCCGGAGCGGCTGGCCCTGACGGCGTCGGCCACGACGGGCTTCCTGTACGCGACGGCCGTCATGGGCGTGACGGGCGCGCGGGACAAGGTCGGCGGCGCGGCCGCCGGGCTCGTCGCCCGGGCTCGCGAGCACGCCGGCGACCTGCCGATCGCGGTCGGGCTCGGCGTGCGGTCGGGCGACCAGGCGGCGGAGGTCGCGGGGTTCGCGGACGCCGTCGTGGTCGGTTCGGCCTTCGTGTCCCGGGCGGCGGACGACGCCGGGGTGCGGGAGCTGGCCGCGGAGCTCGCGGAGGGCGTTCGCCGGCCGCTCGTGGCCCGGTAGCCGTCAGTCAGCGGAACGGGTCGGCGAACCGCGGCGGGACGCGGTCGTGCGGCACTCGCGGGTCCGCCTCCGGTATGACGAGGCGAAGCGCGGCGTAGAACTCGGCCTCGGTGCGGGTCTGGTGGACGGCCGCCTGGACGGCCGGTGAGGTGCCCAGGTACCAGACGCCCGCGGTGCGCTTGACGACACAGATGGGGCCGTTGCCGTTCGCGATGGCCGGGGTGGGCTCGACTACGAACGCGAAGGTCCGGTCGGTGATCCGGCACGCGGGCTCCGCCCAGCCGAACGACGCCAGCCACCGGACCAGGTGCGGGTGCTCGATCTTCCGCGCGGCCGGGTCGGGCGGCTCGGCGCGGCTCTCGCCGAGGATCTCGTCCGGGATGTCCGGGTTGTAGCTCGCCTCGCGCAGCAGTTCCTCGAGCTCGGCCTCGGACCGCGCGTTGAGGACAGGCATGGTGGCGGGGTTCGACGCGAGGTGCCAGACCTCGCCGGTCGCCTTGACGATCACCACCGGCCCGTTGCCGTAGGCCATCGTCTCGGGGTAGCCGTCGTGGTAGGTGTCCGGCTGCGTGTCGACCCAGAACGCGAAGCCGCCGTCGACGGTTCGAGTCTCCGCGTGCCGGTCGCCGAAGCGGCCGGCCGCCCAGGCCACGACTTCATCGCGGGACACCATGATCGTGATCCTGCCATGGCCGACCCTCTGTACCCGCTCGGTCCATCGCCCGTTACGGTGACGCCCGTGACTGTCGCGTCCAGTGTCTTCCTGGCGAACATTCCGAGCCCCGACCGTGGTGTTTGGGAGCTCGGTCCCATCCCCATCCGTGCCTACGCGCTGTGCATCATCGCCGGCATCATCGTGGCCATCTGGTGGGGCGAGCGGCGCTGGGTCGCGCGCGGCGGCACGCCCGGCACGGTCATCGACATCGCCGTGTTCGCGGTGCCGTTCGGCCTGGTCGGCGGGCGGCTCTACCACGTCATCACCGACCACGCCCGCTACTTCGGCGAAGGTCGCAACCCGATCGACGCGCTCAAGATCTGGGACGGCGGTCTCGGCATCTGGGGCGCCATCGCGCTCGGCGCGGTCGGCGCGTGGATCGGCTGCCGGGTCAAGAAGGTGCCGCTGCCGGTGTTCGCCGACGCGATCGCGCCGGGCATCGCGGTCGGGCAGGCCATCGGGCGCGTCGGCAACTACTTCAACCAGGAGCTCTTCGGCGGGCCGACCGACCTGCCCTGGGGCCTGGAGATCTACCGGCGCATCAACGAGTCGGGCGCCGAGGACAACCTCAACGGGGTCGCGGTCAACCACATCCCGGTGCAGGTCGTGCACCCGACGTTCCTCTACGAGCTGCTGTGGGACATCGGGGTCGCGCTGCTCGTCGTGTGGGCGGACCGGCGGTTCCGGCTCGGCCACGGTCGCGCGTTCGCGATCTACGTCGCCGGGTACACGGCCGGCCGCACGTGGATCGAGCTGATGCGCACCGATCCCGCCACGCAAGTGTTCGGCCAGCGCGTCAACGTCTGGGTCTCGGTGCTCGTGTTCCTCGGCGCGGTGGTCTACCTGATACTCGCCAAGCGGCGCGGTCCGCGGGAGGACCTGGCGGCGATCCAGGGCAACGTCCCGCCGGACACCGAACCGGCCGAGGGCGAGACGGAACCGTCCGCCGAGAAGCCGGCCGAGGACGAGGCCGAGGACGAGGCCGAGGACGAGACTGCGGACGAGGCTGGGGACGCGGACGAGTCGGCCGCCGAGCCCGCCGAGGCCGAGGACGACGAGGCCGCGAAGCCGGCCGGGTCCGAGCCGCCCGCGAAGGCGTCGGAGGACTCGTCCGCCTCGTCGGAGCCGGACGAGTCCGTGTCGTCGCCGGAGTCGCCGGAGTCCGAGCCGGCCGGGGAGGCGAAGGCCGCCGAGGCGCCGGCCAAGGCCGAGGACGCGAAGGCGGACGCGTCACCGGCGAAGGCGGATGCGGACAAGGAGCCGAGCCGCTCGGAGTCCTAGCCTCGGGACACCAGCCCGCGGCCGGTCACGAGCGGCAGGTCCAGCGCGGTCAGCAGGCCGGGCTTGGCCGCGACGACCGCCGGGATCGCGTTCACCAGCCGCATCGCGGTGGCCTTGAGCCCGGCCGTGTTGTGGTCGCCGTCCGTGGCGACCAGCCGCAGGTCGAGCGTGTAGTTCGGCTCCCCGGTGACCTCGACGCGGTAGCCGCCCTGCCCGGCCGGTCGCGGCCAGTCCAGGCCGAGGTCGGGCCGCAGCCGCGTCACGTGCTCCAGCACGCACACCGCCCGGCCACCGCGCATCCCGCGTACCTCGAAGCGCAGCGCGGCGGCGGTGCCGGCCTCGATGCGCCCGGACGAGATGTCGAACGCCTCCGGTGCCGGCAGCCGCGTGGCGGTCTCCTCGACACCGTCGAGCTCGACGCCGAGCCCCGCCGCGAGCTGGCGCACCACGCTGCCCCACGCCAGCGACAGGATGCCCGGCATGAGCAGCATCGGGGTGTCGTCGAGCGGCTTGCCGAAGCCCATGATGTCGAACAGCACCTTGGCGTTGTCGTAGGTCGAGTAGTCGAGGATCTCGAGGCAGCGGACCTCGTCGATGCGCTCGCACACCGAGGTGAGCACCAGCGGCAGCCAGTCGTTGGCGAAGCCGGGATCGATGCCGTTCACCCACAGCGACGCGCCGCCGGCCGCGGCCGCGCGGCGGATCGGCTCGACCATCTCGTCGGGCACCACGCCCGCCGGGTACTGCAGGAACACCGGCGAGCTGGACACGACGTCGACGCCCGCGCGGAGGATCCGCTCCAGGTCGCCGAGTGCCTCGACGATGCGGTCGTCGGCCATCGCCGTGTAGACGACGCAGTCCGGCTTGAGCGCGAGCAGCGCGTCGGCGTCGGTCGTGGCCGTGACGCCGAGCGGCCCGATGCCCGCGAGCTCACCCGCGTCCCGGCCGGCTTTGTCCGGAGTGGACACCCAGACGCCCGCCAGCTCGAGGTCGGGCCGTCGCGCGATGCCGGCGATCGCGTGCCGGCCCACGTTGCCGGTGCTCCACTGCACGACTCGCAGCGTCATGGTTCCCTTCGCTCCTCCGCTACCCGCCGTCTTCCTCCGTGTGGGCGGCGGACGCCGCGCCGCTCCCGTTCACAGGTCCGCCAGCCCCAGGTCGAGGTTCGGTGCCTGCAGGCCGCCGTCCACCTCGAGCACCTTGCCGGTGAGGTAGCCGCCGGCCGGCGAGGCGAGGAACAGGGTCGTGGCCGCGACCTCCTCGGCCGTGCCGATGCGGCGCAGGGGAGTGGCCTGCTCCATCTTGGTGCGCAGCTCGTCGTTGGTGAGCACGATGTCCAATGCGGACGTGGCCACCGATCCGACGGCGACCGCGTTGACGCGGATGCGAGGCGCGAGGTCGTACGCGGACAGCTCCGTCAGGTGAGCGAGCGCGGCCTTCGCGGTGCCGTAGGCGAGGAAGCCGCGCCCGCTGACCCGGCCCATGATCGACGACACGTTCACGACCGCGCCGCCGCCACCTTCGAGCATGATCGGCACGGCGGCCTTGGTGAGGGCGTGCGCGGTGGAGACGTTGAAACGGAAGGCCTCCTCGAGGAAGGCGGTCTCGGTGTCGAGCAACGGGCGCGGGTAGGTGCCGCCGAGGTTGTTGACGACGACGTCGAGCCGCCCGAACTCCCGGTGCGCGGCCTCGGCGAGCGCGGCCACGGCGTCCACATCGGACAGGTCGGCGGCGACCGGCAGCGCCCGCCGGCCGGCCTGGGTGACCACCTCGGCGACCTCGTCGAGGTCGGCCTTGGTGCGCGCGGATATCACCACGTCGGCGCCGGCTTCGGCGAGCGCCACGGCGGTCGCCGCCCCGATCCCGCGGCCGGCCCCGGTCACCACGGCGACGTGGTCGGTGAGCAGAAACCGATCCAGGATCACGCGCAGAAATGTAACACGTTCTACCTTGCGATGGTGGCCGCCGATCCCGTCCGCGCCGGCGCGGGCGGACGGCTATCGCCGGGGCTTGCGCGTCGGCGTGACGACCAGGTTGCCGTTGTCCGTCGTCAGAACCTCCACCGCCGCCGCGTAGTGGCGTTCGATGATCGGGCGGGTGAGAACCTGTTCCGGTGTACCCGAGGCGACCACCCGGCCGCCGTCGAGGAGCAGCAGGCGGTCGGCGTACTGGGCGGAAAGCGTCAGGTCGTGCAGCGTGCTGACCACCGTCGCGCCCTCTTCCGCGCGCAGGCGGTCGACGAGGTCCAGCAGCACCTGCGCGTGCCCGATGTCCAGGCCGGTGGTCGGCTCGTCGAGCAGCAGCAGGCCGGCCTGCTGGGCGAGCACCCGCGCGAGCACGGTTCGCTGGCGCTCGCCGCCGGACAGCGTGTGCAGCGCGCGCCCGGCGAGCGAGGACAGGTCGAGCCGCTCCAGCACCTGGTCCACGATCTCCAGGTCCGCCCGGCGCTCGCGGGCCAGCGGCGCCAGGTGCGGGGTCCGGCCCAGCAACACGTAGTCGGTCACCGTGAGCCGGTCGGGCAGCTGCGGGGTCTGCGGCGAATACGCGATCGCCCGGGCCCGCCGGCGGTTGGCGAGCGCCGCGGCCGGCTCGCCGTCGAGCAGGATCTCGCCGTCGGGGTCG